>NZ_JCACKR010000169.1:0-11723 GCF_059505485.1 Stenomitos rutilans | reverse complement strand
TTACATCTCAGTCCATCCTCATTTCCTTTTGCTTGTATGAAACCACCCTGCCTCAGCCCCCAACTTGGGGAGCAAGAACTCAAAGTCCCCCAGAATTGGGGGATTTAGGGGGCGACTGCGTAAGTCCTACTGAAACAACTGTTGCTTCAGAGATTAATGTTGAGCAAAACGAAGTCTGACAACCGTACTAGAGCCTGGTAGCGTTTGTAAGCTCAGCGGGTTCGAGAATCAGAGCATCTGGTTTTTGTGCCGCCAAAACCTCACACGAGTTGAAGCCCCAACACACTGAAATGACTTTAATGCCAATTTTACGGGCGGCTTCTACATCTCTAGTTTCATCACCTACGTAGATGGCGGTGGCTGGATCGATGCGGTTTTGGCGCAAAATTTGTTGAATAATGCGGCCCTTACCAAATAGGGTTAAGCCAGAATCAATGAAATCAAATAATTCATCCATCGCTTGAGCTTTGAGAAAAGCGATGACATTTTGTCGAGAGTTCGATGTCACAATGCCTAAATGATGGCCCTGATGTTTAAGTTCTAAAAGTGCGTCTATGATGCCAGGAATCGGTTGCAGTCCCGCAATTTCTCGATTTAGCTCGATGCGCAGCCGCCGGAGCAAAAACGGCAGCTTAAAGAAGGGAACGTTCGATCGCCGCAAAATCTCTCTAGAACTTAAGCTCTTGAGCTTGTGAACATCTTCTAAAGCTGTGTGCGGATAGCCGAATTCATCGGCTAAACGGTTGCTAATGTTGAAAACAGCGTTGAAGGAATCGGCGATCGTGCCATCAAAGTCAAAAATGATGACCTTTGCAGTTTGCTCAGGCAGAAGTAGCGGCAAGGATTTGTCTAACACACGCATTGTTTACTGGGCTTGGTTTAAAAACAAGAAAGGCTCAAAGTCTCGCCAGCAATTGCTTTGAACGTTACCTTGAAAATTGCGGCAGCTCTTCAGTCTACACCACACAATCTCTACAGCTTTATCTTACAAACTTCAGCGATCGCTGAAGTCGAACGCTTGCCATTGCGATTCTCGTCAAAGCAGATCTCAAGCAACACATGTCGTTGGCTGACACCAATATAGCCAGTCTCAGGCGACTAGACTTTAAGTCGGGAACCGTCTAAAGTCCAGAGTTTAGAGTCTCTTGTTTTCAAAGGTACCCATGAGTCGGATTGTCTCAAAGTCCCCTCTTTCCTCGCCTCAGTTGGAGAAAGCGGGAATCGTTCAACGCTATGCTCCGGGACTCTATGCATTCTGGAAGTTTGCTCGTCCACACACCATTATCGGCACCAGTTTGAGTGTGTTGGGGCTGTATGCGATCGCCACAACAGGCAGCGGGCAGTGGTCGATCGCAAATGCCATCGCAGCAATCTTCCCGCCGCTTCTCGCCTGCCTCTGCGGCAACGTTTACATTGTCGGGCTAAATCAGCTTGAAGATATTGAGATCGATCGCATTAACAAACCCCACCTACCCCTGGCATCAGGAGAATTTTCGCCAAGGCAAGGTATCGTAATAGTCGCGATCGCAGGTATGCTGGCGCTCTTACTGGCCTTTGTGCAAAGCCCCTTTTTGCTGGCAACCGTTGGGGTGAGCTTGCTGATCGGAACGGCATACTCTTTGCCACCGTTGCGGCTTAAGCGCTTTCCAGTTTGGGCCTCGCTGTGCGTCTTCACGGTACGAGGCGTAATTGTCAATCTAGGGCTTTTTCTGCATTTTCAGAGCAGACTGGTAATTCCGCCAACCGTTTGGGCACTCACCCTCTTTGTGCTAGTTTTCACCTTTGCGATCGCCATTTTCAAGGATATTCCAGATCTAGAGGGCGATCGCCAGTACAACATCACTACATTTACACTCCGCTTGGGTCAAAAAACTGTGTTTTACCTGGCGTTGTGGGTGATTACCAGTTGCTATGCAGGCATGGTGCTCGTGAGTTTGTTTGGGCTTCCTGGCACCAATGCGTTGTTTTTGATGGTGACTCATCTCATCGCTTTGGGGGTGCTGTGGTTTCGCAGCATTCGCGTTGACCTCACAACGCAAGCAGCTATTAGTCGCCACTACCAATTCATCTGGAAGCTATTTTTTCTGGAATATGTGATGTTTCCGATCGCCTGCATCTTGGCTTAAGAACTGGTGCTATTTAGGGGCATGCTAAAAGGACAAGATCGTGAAAGGATAGAAGAGGGAACCGTCTTCTACCGTGTCAGTCCTTATTTTAAGGACAAAGGCGACGATCTTATGATGTACGCTTACAGGAAGCACACCCAATGCTCTGTATCCAAACTGCTGTATCTGCCCACCCTACTGCCCCAGTTTGTGAAGGGCGATAAAACTTTACATCGCATTCACACTGCAATCTCGCTGAGGGGAACACTAGCAAGAGTGACATTGCGGTGGTTCTGTTTGAACTTCATCCGGCTTTGCGCTGACGCTTAGTTCTGCGCGATCGACTGCAACGTTCAATTCTCTTCACATAATGCCGTCTGTGCCACATCAGACAACTCCACCCGAATCCCTCCTGCACCAAGCGCCGATCGGCATTCTTCAGCTTGGGTTGGATAGTGGCATTACGTATGCCAACCCAGCCTTCTGTGAACTCATCGGCTATACAGAAGCCCAGTTGCGTCGGCTTGATAATCGCGCGATTTCTCACCCTGAAGATTTTGCGGCTGAAGTGAGGCTACTTCAGCAAATGCTTGACCGTGGTCAGCGGCAACAGGCGTTACAAAAGCGTTATCAGCGGTGTGATGGGGGCATTGTTTGGGCTGAAGTCCAATTGTCTCTCATGGCTGATCCAGCGACAGGAGACGACATGCTTTTAAGCTACGTGACCAACCTGACCCATCATCATCTTATTGAGCAGGAAGTGCGGCAATACCGAGAGCGTGAGGCACTCTTGGCAGATATGTCCATGCAACTGCAAACAACCTTTGATCTTCAAGCGGTGATGAAAGCTGCGGTGGAACGACTGCGGCTCCTTTTAGCCGTCGATCGTGTCATTGCCTATCAACTCTTCCCCGATGGTAGCGGCACGTGTCTAGCTGAGGCCGTTACCAATTCTTACCCCACCATACAAGGACAGGCGTTTTCGTCTGAATGCATTCCGCCGCCTTATCTAGATGCCTACCGCGATGGTCGCTTATGGGCTGTCACAGATATCTTTGACGAAGATTTGGCAGAATGCCACCAAACCATGCTGGTCAACATGGGCACTCGCAGCACCATGTCAGCCGCGATCGTGAGCATGGATGCAGCACTAGAGCCTCAAAAGCGGACACTGTGGGGCTTATTAACGGTGCATTACCATAGGCCACGTGTCTGGAGAGCCGAAGAACAACGGCTACTAAAAGTCATTGCCTCTCAACTAGCCGCTGCCGCCGAACAAACCCATCTGCTGCAATCGCTTCAGCAACGCGCACAAGACTTAGAAGACCGTGTAAGCGAACGTACGCGATCGCTCGCACAAGCGCTCAAATTTGAACGTCTGGTACATCATTTAACCGAAACACTGCGCCAGCATTTAGATGCCCATCAAGTTTTGCAAGCGGCGGTTGAAGGGTTAACGCAGACCCTTAATGTCGATCGCTGCTTTGCCAGCCTGGTGGATGCTGATCAAGAACAGTTAACCGTCCAGTATGAGTCCATTCAGGAAGGGATTGCTTCTTGCCCTTCACTTATCGGGCAAACATGCGAACTGCATTTGACCTCACTAGAAAGTCTTCTGACTCCATCGCTACAAGAGCCAGGGCAGGCGAGCGATCGCCTTCTCAGAGCAGCCTACGTGCTCTGTTGCTGTACAGAGCCATCAGCCGATGCCGCCTCAGAAATGATGCGATTACCCAAGCCAATTGAGGAAGTATCCAGCCCCATTCGAGATGATCAAGGGCTGCTTGGTCTGCTAACGGTTTGCTGCCATCAAGCCCGCACGTTTGAACCAGACGAAATCACGTTACTTGAGCAAGTTGCCAGCCAATGCGCGATCGCCCTGCGGCAGGCAGACCTAAACGCCCAGAAGCACCACTTGCGTGTCAGCGCTGACTATTTTCGCTCTTTTCTAGAAACTTCCAGCGATGTTTTTGTCGAATACGACTCTAAACTTCGTTGTTTATCGATGAATCCTGCGGGCACTACCATGTTGGAAGTAGACCCTACAACGATCGTCGGCAAAACGAACCAGGAACTGTTTGGCGACACTGCTCCCATTCTGGACTCAATGCTTCAGCGCGTTTTCGATACGGGTGAAAAAGTCTTTGTGGATCATGAACTGCTCTTAACACAGGACAGCAAAATCTTTGAGACGATCTATACCCCGATCAAAATGCCTTCAGGAGTCGTGCAGCGGGTGATTAGCGTGAGCCGTGATGTCACAGAACTCAAGCAACAATGGCAGCTTTTACAGACCCAAAACCAGCAACTGACCGAAGCCACGCGCGTCAAGCAAGAATTTATCGCTACCACCAGCCATGAGTTGCGCACTCCGCTCACAGCCGTTCTAGGCTTCTCAAACGTTCTCTTACAGGGCTTTTTTGGCACACTTAACTCAAAGCAACGAGATTACATCGAGCGCATTCATGACAGCGGACAACATCTACTCGATTTGATCAACGACATCCTGGATTTATCACGCCTCGAAGCCGATCGCCTGGAGCTTGATCTTCAGGCGATCTTTCTGCCAGATATCTGCGAAGGCGTAATGGGCTTGATTCAAGAACGAGCATTAAATCAAGGGCTAAAGCTGGAAATGGATCTTGATCCAAGCATTGATTGGGTGGTTGCCGATCCCAGACGATTGAAGCAAATGCTGCTCAACCTTTTAGCCAATGCGGTCAAGTTCACCCAGGAAGGCACCGTAGGGCTTAAAGTGTATCAGGAATCCCTGCCATCATGTGTCAATACGCCAATAGATGAACTGTTTTTGAACGAATTGGAGCAGGATGACGATCGCTTAGCAACCCGCCCACAAGGTATGATTCACTTTTTAGTTTGGGACACTGGCATTGGCATTGATGCATCTAGCCAGGAAAAGCTTTTCTCGCCCTTTTCGCAAATTGATAGCTCTCTGGCTCGTAAACACCAGGGGAGCGGTTTAGGGCTAGTGATTACACGGAAACTAGCAGAATTACACGGTGGTTCGGTGACGTTAGAATCCACCCCAAATCAAGGGTCATGCTTCACCATTGCGCTACCAATGCTTCAGACAAACTAAGTTAGCAAATGCAGCATGCGGAAGGCAGGAGTCAGAAGCTAGAGTTGTTTCTGACTGTTTCAGGGTCATCAACGCCTGCTGCGCCTATGGAGCCAATCAGGTTCACTGCTGTTCTTGGCACGTCTGATCTCTGACTCCTAGTCTGACGCTCCAGCCTACGATCGCCTAATAGCTGTCATCCCCTGGAACGCGATCGCCTGCTCGTTCAGCGCCATTCTGCTCTAGCGAAGCAGTACGAATTGCTAACCACTGACGAAAAAGTTCAGCACCCTTCAAATCGCTCGTTTGGTAAAGACGCACAGCGCGATCGAGCTCCTGAGGTGTGTTAAACACGGGCAGCGTGCCTTGAAGTTCTTGCATGGGTTACCTCTGCTTCAGTGAGCCTGAGTAGTGCGCTTGGATATGTCTGTATTATTTCTTAGAAATCCAACTCAGATATGAAGACAACAAAAAGTATTACAAGCTACATTTTATATTTTCTATGAACTAAACCAAGGGCAATAACAGCTCAAACTCTGTACCAGTCGCAAAATGCTCAAAGGCAAATGTACCTGTTGGCTCACAACCCGTCTTGACTGTGGCTTTACGGTAGGAGGATTCAAAGTCCTCATTGCGCGATCGCATCTCAAACTTACCGCCATGCTTAGCGGTCAGAATTTGATAGCTCACTGCCAAACTGGTTTCTTTTTCTGCCCGTTTTTTCACTGAAAACGTTTCCCAAATGCGCGTCTGGTCTTCTACTGACAAGCCTGGTCCATTATCGGCAATGCAGATAGCGACCCAGCGTGAAGGCTTGCCGTTAACGATCGTTGTACGAATTTCAGTTGTAATCGCGATCGTTGGTTGAGTCAGGTTTGGCATCGTCATTCCGCACGGCTGACTCACCTTAAAATCGTGTCCTAGCTGCTGACTTACGGCCTGATCGATCAGAGCATCCACCGCATGGGTCAGGATATTCATAAATACTTGATGCAATTGACCGGCAAAACAGAGTACGGGAGGCAGTTGTCCGTACTGCTTCACCACTCGAATTTCACTAGTCAGGCGGCTTTTAAGCAGCAGTAGAATGCTGTCGAGAAGTTCATGTAAGTCAGCGGGTTTGGGATACACCTCATCAATGTGGCAGAAGTTTTGCAAGCTGCTCGCCAACTTCGATAAGCGTTCTGCACCAGTTCGAATACTCTCGATCGTGCGGGGTAAATCCTCTTGAAGGTAATCAAGTTCTAGCTCATCTCGAAGCTGAACCAACGCAGCAGGCAATGGTGTCATCGTGGCTTCGTAAGCAGATAACAGCTTCAAAAGGCTATCGCTGTAAGCAGAGACATGGCTCAGATTTCCCCAAATGAAGCTCACTGGGTCAAGAATTTCGTGGGCAACCCCATCGACTAAGCGCCCCAAACGCGCCATTTTGTCGCTCTGAATAAGTTGCGCTTGAGTGCGTTCGTACCGTACCTGTGTTTCGACACCGCGAATCTGCCAGTAGGCAATATTTAAGGTATGAACGTCCAGCACATGATAAGTCTGGGAGGCTGCCTGCACCACGATCGGTTCCCCTTGCAGTTCGGGCGATCGACGTAATGCTTGCTGTGCAGCAACCACAATCGGCGTTGTACTCGACACCACCAGAAAATCGCTACGAGCGTAGCCGTGTAAAACCCTCAGAGGTTCCTTCAGAAAAAAATCAATGCCATGCGGACGAATTAAGTATTCCAGCAACCGTCGCCGCGACAGCATTCCCACAAACCGACCCCGTTCAACCAGCACCGTTCCTGGCAAAAGTGGGTGTTGCTCAAACACATGAGCCAGTTCGATACCTAAACAGTCCAACTCGACGCAAAAATCATAACGCTGCAACTCCTGAAGCGTTGCCTCTAGATGCAACGCCTGCAAACTGCTCTCTAATAGCGTTGGCAGCAAGTCATGTTGATCAAATTCATTGGATACAGGGTGACAAACCAAGGGAAAGACTCCGATCGCAAAAGGAACCAATCAATAAAACGATTCATATCACTGAAGTCCCTTCAGTTTGCCCAAATTGAGATGTGCCTTAACTTGGGTGAAGAATAGTGAAGGCAGAAAGCAGAAGGCAAAAGACAGAATGAACTCAAAACTCAAAACTCTCCCCTTCCCTCCTGCCTCCTCTGCCTCCCCTGCCTCCTCTGCTTCCCCTGCCTCCCGCCCTCTTTCCTCCACTCCACTCACTCCAGTTCGGATACCCGTACAGAGCAAAAAGTTGCAATTGTATCTAACCTTCGGTAGATTAGCACTCAGGGGTTGAGAGTGCTAACTCTGCCCTGAGTGCTAACGCAACTGAATTTTGTTGTTCAGCTTAACCTGCTAGTTTGGAGAATTTTGTATGGCAGCCGTAACTCTGAGCGTCTCTACTGTAAAGCCGCTGGGTGATCGTGTTTTTGTGAAAGTAAGCGCCTCTGAGGAGAAGACCGCTGGTGGAATTCTTCTGCCTGATGCCGCGAAAGAAAAACCTCAAATTGGCGAAATCGTGGCCGTTGGTCCTGGGAAGCGCAGTGACGATGGTGCGCGCCAAGAGCCAGAAGTAAAAATTGGCGACAAGGTGCTTTATTCCAAGTATGCAGGCACCGACATCAAACTCGGCGCTGAAGAATACGTCCTGCTGTCTGAAAAGGACATTTTGGCGATCGTTTCGTAATTGTTAGTTTTTAGTTTTTCGTTGTTAGACGCCGCTAGCACGACCGCTTGCCGCACTCTAACATCAAGCCCTAACAACCAAGCACTTCATTCTTTTCAAGCTCACAACCAACAACTAACAACCAAAAACCGATATGGCTAAGCGCATCATTTACAACGAAAATGCTCGTCGTGCCCTTGAAAAAGGTATGGATACTCTGGCTGAAGCGGTGGCAGTCACCCTCGGCCCCAAAGGTCGGAACGTCGTACTGGAGAAGAAGTTTGGCGCACCGCAGATTGTGAACGATGGGGTCACGATCGCCAAAGAAATCGAACTCGAAGACCACGTAGAGAACACTGGCGTAGCGCTCATTCGTCAAGCGGCGTCCAAAACCAACGATGCGGCTGGTGATGGTACAACTACTGCAACTGTGCTGGCTCACGCGATCGTGAAAGAAGGTCTGCGGAACGTTGCTGCTGGTGCTAACGCGATTTCACTGAAGCGTGGTATCGACAAAGCGACTGGCTACCTGGTAGATAAGATCGCTGAACATGCTCGTCCTGTAGAAGATTCCAAGGCGATCGCGCAAGTCGGTGCCATCTCGGCTGGTAACGACGATGAAGTCGGCCAGATGATTGCCAATGCAATGGACAAAGTGGGCAAAGAGGGTGTGATTTCCCTCGAAGAAGGCAAGTCCATGACGACCGAACTGGAAGTTACCGAAGGGATGCGTTTCGACAAGGGCTACATTTCTCCCTACTTTGCCACCGACACCGAGCGCATGGAAGCGGTTTTAGATGAGCCTTTCATCTTGATCACCGATAAGAAAATCACCCTGGTACAAGACCTGGTACCTGTTTTGGAGCAAGTGGCTCGTGCGGGTCGTCCTCTCGTCATCATCGCTGAAGACATCGAGAAAGAAGCGCTGGCAACCCTGGTGGTTAACCGTTTGCGCGGTGTGTTGAACGTAGCAGCCGTTAAAGCTCCTGGTTTTGGCGATCGTCGTAAGGCAATGCTAGAAGACATCGCTATTCTCACGGGCGGTCAACTGATTACCGAAGATGCTGGTCTGAAACTGGATACCACCAAGCTCGAATCGCTGGGTAAGGCTCGTCGCATCACCCTCACCAAAGACACCACCACGCTTGTCGCTGAAGGCAACGAAAAGGCTGTTAAGACTCGCGTGGAGCAAATCCGTCGTCAAATTGAGGAAACCGAGTCCTCCTATGACAAAGAGAAGCTGCAAGAGCGCTTGGCGAAGTTGGCGGGTGGCGTCGCTGTGATCAAAGTGGGCGCAGCAACCGAAACTGAAATGAAAGACCGCAAACTTCGTCTAGAAGATGCTATCAACGCAACCAAAGCGGCTGTTGAAGAAGGCATCGTTCCCGGTGGCGGTACAACTCTGGCGCACCTGTCTCCTGAACTGGAAACTTGGGCAAACAGCAACCTCAAGGGCGAAGAGTTAATTGGTGCGTCGATCGTGGCTCGTGCTCTGGCAGCTCCCCTAAAGCGCATTGCTGAAAACGCCGGTCAAAACGGCGCAGTGATCGCTGAACGCGTCAAAGAGAAGGATTTCAACGTTGGCTACAACGCTGCAACGAACGAATTCGTTGACTTGTTTGCAGCCGGTATCGTTGATCCTGCTAAAGTGACTCGATCGGCACTGCAAAACGCCGCGTCGATCGCAGGCATGGTCTTGACCACCGAATGCATCGTTGTTGACAAGCCTGAACCCAAAGATGCAGCTCCCGCTGGTGGCGGTGGCGGCATGGGCGGCGACTTCGACTACTAATTTGGATACAGGGTTTGGGGTGTCAATTCATGGCACTCTAAGTCCAAAAATGATTAAGAGGGGCGATCGCGCGTAAAAGCGATCGCCCCTTTCTATACTCTTTTGCCCAACAGTTCATAACATGACGCTGGCTATAGTGTCATTTCATAATCAAAATGTGAGCAAACGAACAGAACTTACTGTTCACCAGCCATGAATAGAGATCCCTTTTTCACTAAACTCAAGCGCTTCAAGAAAAGAATGTATTTTTCTAGTTTTGAGTTTTGGAAAGGAATAAACACAGATGGTGTTCCAATACTTAGCAAAGTATTAGGAGGGATTGCAGGGACATCTTTAGGTGCACTTGTAGGCAGCTTATTTGGTACAACTGGTCTAATTCTCGGCTCGGTAATTGGGCTTCTGAGTAGTGCAGTCATTGAACAATTCCTTCCTAAACTTTTGACTTCTCACATATCAAGGTTATCGGAGGATCCTACTCGAGAGCTTACAGACCGACTTCATCAAAGATTAGACGAAGCACGCAAACAATATGAACTTAAACTCCAGCAAGAAGAACATGATAGGGCAAACCCAACTAGAGAAGACACAGTCAGCTTCATAGGCTATGACAGCAACCAAGGTTGGTACATATTTGAACTAACTGACGGTGGGAAAGCATATGTTTTAGGGAATCTACTATCTTTAGAATCAGGCATCTTGCTTGTCGGTGGAAATCGCTATGTTTTGCGTAGAACACGAGGTTCTTTAAGCGGAAGGTTATTACATTTTTAGAAAAAGAGAGCCTATCAGTTTTGCAGAACGGTTAAACAATCAGCGAAGCACTAAGGTGAATATATCGGTGAGCAAGCTTTAGCAAAACTGACATACTTTAATAAGCTACGATGACTTTCAAAGTAAGTCTGCTTGTCTAAGATCGCTGGACGTAGATCAAGCATTCTTAACAGATAGCCCCAAGCGCATTTGTTGTGTACGCTTGGGGCTATCTCAACTTCCGATCAAGGGATCAAAGGTCATGAACTAAGTTTTGTCGCAGCATTTAGAACGGTCAAGGTGAGGGATCTCCTCTTGTATGACGATCGTAGTTAGAGTTGCTTTGATACCGTTGTTAGGATAGTTTTAAGTCTTTGGGTATCTACCGCATTACTCTCAAGATTGCAGATGAAGAGATATCAACAACCTGGTTAAATGCTGCTCGAATTAACGAAACCGATTCAGACGTTACAGCGATAAAAACCTCCTGTTTAACGTAAGCTGAACCATTACTTTATTGCGATTTACTTCGTTGCGTAACCGTAACTTTGTTGCCTAAGAAGCCTCCTTTCGTTGCTTCTTGATTCTTAGATTACTCCTCTCTTGTCGTGATTTCCAGGGTTGAAACTAAAGTTTACTTTTGGTGAGGTACGCTCGTCCACACCGCATCCTGCCCCTCATAACGCTCCTTCGACGTTTGAGAGACGAAGCTCAACCAAAAAAGAACCCGATCGCGCGATCGGGTTCTTTACGTTTTGCAGTTCGACGTCTTATGACTGGCTTTAGGATACCCAGCCATCAGCAAGAATAACGATCCGATCGCCGAGCTGATACCAATTCCATATGAATTTGCAGACAAATGTCGGTTGGGTTTCGTTAGACTCAACTCAATCGATGCTTGGCCATGTTGAGTTTCACACTGCTCTACCCAACCGACAATTCTGTGCGTCTTTAACGAGTAGAACTTACGCAGTCGCCCCCTAGATCCCCCAATTCTGAGGGACTTTAAGTTCTTGCTCCCCCAGAATTGGGGGCTGGATGGCTAGTCTTGCGAGAATTTGCGTAACCCCTAAAGAGAATTAGTATGAGACCTCAATGAACGTCTAGAGATCTCCTGAACCTGCACTCTGAAACCAATCGGGATGACAGGATTCGAACCTGCGGCATCCTGCTCCCAAAGCAGGCGCGCTACCAAGCTGCGCTACATCCCGTAATTTACACCCTAATCAGTATAACCTGTCTCATCACAAATTTCGATGAGAGTCAATTTAAAGGGCAGGGTGAACGCATCCGTATCTTAACAATGGGTTGATGGAGAATGCCGAAGGC
>NZ_JCACKR010000168.1:0-11961 GCF_059505485.1 Stenomitos rutilans | reverse complement strand
GAGACTATCCTAGAGTCACCACATTTCACTCTTTTTGTCAATGCGTAAGTTCTATTAAAGTTCCAGCTAATAAAAGCCAAAGTGACAATGAATGTAGATGGTACTTTTTCTTAAAAATTAACTCTTAGCAAGCTACTCTAAAATTTTTATAAAGACAGTATATTCAGCTAGTGCTAGACCAATGCTTGTAGCTTCCTGAAGCAAACTGCTTAGCTTTTTCTGGACATCTTCGCCTCACAATGTGTACTCCTCAGAAACCAGTTGAAAATGCATGGATCGGTTTCAATCACCTTGTGTTCGAAAGGCTTTTACTGCTTGCGATCGAGACTAGATCGCCGCACACTCCGCTAACCGATCGAATCTAATCCCCTTAACAAACACACACTCAGCCGCTTGTAGACAAGATTTCTAGCTCCCCCTCAAAATAAAACAGGCGAACTCCAGGTGAGCCAGCGAAACCGCTTTGAATCGCCTTAAAACTCTCCCAACTGACACCAGTTTGGGTAAATCGTTGTTCGGTAGATTTGTCTAGAAGCTGGGTCATCGCGATCGCCCTCTGCTGCCATCGTTTGCCTATAGTCCACCATACAATCAATCTTGCCAGTGAGGCTCTGTGTCCTTGTAAAGGCACAAGATTGTAGGGATGAGCTGCTGATTCTAAGCTGTAAACCAAGGCGTGTGTTTAACCCAAAAAGATTGGGCTAAGAGATGATTACCGATTGAGTAAGCGTGCTACGCCGCTGCCAAGCAGGTAGAAAATGCACACGACAACGACTTGAATCAAATAGGTGGCGAGTAGGGATTGATAAAGTTTGAACGTCCGCTGTTGAAACAGATCGCTCCACAAGTACCATTTGCCCTGGATATAAGCGGCGGTGAAAAGTAGGGCTAAGAGTGGCACACTCCACAAGGGTAATTTGGCAAAACCTGCATAAACGACGATCGCCAGTAACCCAAGTCCCAGTAACCCTTTGATAGCATTCATATGTATGCTCTCCCTAACACTCAATCTGTTTCAATAAAAGGGGCGCAAGTAACGCGATTGATGATGACCGAGCCGCCTTTCAGATATCCTTACTGCGACTGGTTGGTGCTGAAGGCGGTGGTTTCATCACAGCTAAGCGCTCTCATGGCACGACTTTAACTTGAGTGCCTAAGCTAACCTGCGAAAAGAGGTCTTTCAAGTCGCGGTCATGCATATGAATACAACCGTGAGAAGCCGCTTTGCCTACGGTACGAGTATCTAACGTACCGTGAAAGCCAATCCAATTTGTGCCGTTTGTCCAGAAGCCAATCCAGTATCCCCGCAGTGGGTTCTTGGGATCATCCGCAGCAATCCGCTCATTGGTGAATGGACTAATCCAGACAGGATTTCGCTTCATTTGCATGACACGAAAGGTGCCAACAGGGGTTTCCCAACCTTGCCGTCCAGTGCCAATAGGGTAGCGTTTGATCAGCATATTGCCCTGGTAAAGAATGGCTTGGCGACGATTAAGGTGAATTTCGAGGCGGATAGCGCTCGTGCTTGCAAGCACGTTTGCTTGGGTTTGATCGCCTGCCGTGCTTAACGTACTGGCAGTTAGGGTCGAATGGGCGATCGGCAGTCCCAGCAATACGCCTGTACAGCTTGCGATTGCGGCTACATGTGCGATCCAACCGAAGATTGTACGGTGTGGAGGAATTCTGTGCATAAGCATAGCTCCAGGTTCTGACGGTGTATCAGACGTTTGTGAAGAGAAACGCCCGTTCACAACGTACCCAATTTCCACCCTAAGAGAGATGACGATTCAAAGATGTTTAGCCAAGACATTGTGAAGCAGACGGACGATCGCATTTTGCCCTGCCAGTAATCCGCTAAAAGACGGTTGTACAATAGAGCGGTTGTGCTGTGCGACACGAACCTTGATTGAGCGTTATACCCTGCCCGCGATGGGCACTTTGTGGACAGATACATACAAGCTAAAGACCTGGCTGCAAGTGGAAATAGCCGTCTGCGAGGCGCAAGCAGAGTTGGGCATCATTCCGGCTGAAGCGGTGGCAGAGATCAAAGCGAAAGCAAACTTTGATCCCAAGCGCGTGTTAGAAATTGAGGCCGAAGTGCGCCACGACATGATCGCCTTTCTCACCAACGTCAATGAATATGTCGGCGATGCTGGACGCTATATTCATCTTGGCTTGACCAGTTCTGATGTGCTGGATACGGCCCTAGCGTTGCAGCTTGTCGCCAGTTTGGATGTCTTGATGGCGCAGCTAGAGTCGCTCATTCAGGCGATTCGTTACCAGGCACAGCAGCACCGCAGCACGATCATGATTGGTCGATCGCACGGCATTCACGCAGAACCCATTACCTTTGGCTTTAAGCTGGCTGGTTGGTTGGCAGAAGTGTTGCGCCATCGCGATCACCTCTGCCAGCAAAAGCGCCACATTGCGGTCGGCAAAATCTCTGGAGCGGTCGGCACCTACGCCAATATTGACCCCCAAGTTGAAGCGATCGCCTGCCAGAATCTTGGTCTAGAGCCAGATACCGCTTCTACGCAGGTGGTTTCGCGCGATCGACATGCAGCCTTTGTCCAAACGTTGGCACTTTTGGCTGCGTCGATCGAGCGCTTTGCGGTTGAAATTCGTAACCTTCAGCGTACCGATGTTTTAGAGGTTGAAGAATACTTCGCTAAAGGGCAAAAAGGCTCTTCTGCGATGCCGCACAAGCGCAACCCCATTCGATCGGAACGCTTAACTGGGATGGCGCGAGTCGTGCGTAGCCATGCCAGCACGGCATTAGAAAATGTGGCGCTTTGGCATGAACGCGATATCTCTCACAGTGCCTCAGAGCGCGTGATTCTACCCGATGCCTGCATCTTGACCCACTTCATGCTGGTTGAAGCCACTGATCTGGTCAAAAATCTGTTGGTCTATCCCGACAACATGACGCGCAATCTGAACCTTTACGGCGGCGTTGTCTTTAGTCAACGTGTCCTCTTGACGCTAGTTGAGAAAGGCATGAGTCGCGAAGAGGCGTATACGGTTGTTCAATCATGCGCTCACCAAGCCTGGAACAAGCCCAATGGTGATTTTCGCGCGCTAATCAGCCAGGACGATCGCGTGGCGAACCATCTCTCTGCCGAAGAAGTAGAAGGGTGTTTTGACCCGCAGCACCATCTGAAGCACCTTGACCAGGTTTATCAACGTCTGGGCATCTAGCTGATACAACGGCTGTAGAGACGTTACATGTAACGTCCTTACAAAGAGGCTCAACCTTTCTGCTTAAACCGCTCTTTGGCCGCAGCGAAAGATTCGTTCATCGCTTGCTGAATGCGTTGAGGATCTGGTTTCTTGCCACCCATCAAGTCGCCAAAATACACGCAGGCTGCTTCCCCCAGTGCCCATGTGTAAGCGGCGGCCCACGACGCGGCCACCACGCTGCCAAAGCCAGGAATAAATTTGATTAACTCGCGCCCGATCGCCTGCGCCAAAAAACCACCTCCGATCGCGCTGACAACGCCACCTGCCTGCGAAGGAGACAACGTTTGTCCGTAAAGCTGCCCTAAAAGCCCAACAAGCGAAACTTGTAGTGCGGTAAGAACAGGCATCGTAGCAAAAGGTAAGGGCACCGCAGCCAGCGTTGCCGCCATAATGGCAAACGGTAGAATGTAACGCCGACCCGCATCACGATACAAATTGCCAAGCTGCTCTCCAGCGCTATCGTTCAAGAGTTGGTGCATGGCGCGGGCCTCTGCCTCTGGCAAAAGGTCAGCTAGTGCGTTAATGAGTGCTTCTAACCCATAAAAAGTCGGATTATATTCATCTTCTTCAAGCGTGAAGTCAATCACTACAGCGCGATCGTACAACCCCTTAAAGGACTCCTGCACCGCTGCAAAGGAACGGTTGACTGCTTCAACATCGGGTGGATATGCAGGATGATCACTGAGTTCGGCTGGATATAGCTCGTGGAGAGAGGTGACTACCAGCAAGCAGGGAACTGATGGCTGCTGCTGCCGGAGTTCGCTAGCAATCTGCCGCAGCGTATCGATCGCAAAATCGTTCACCTTAACAGTCAGAATGAGAACTCTGGCGCGGCGATTTTCGTTGGGCTGGAGTTCTCTAACAAGCTCCTGGATGATGGTTTCGGTGTCTTGAGAAACGTCACCTAACCCAACCGTATCGGTAAAAATCAGCAGCGGCAGGTCATTTGTTGGATAGCTATAGCGCTGTGTGTGCTGCGTATGGGGTCGAAAACCCTGTCCCACAATATCGGCTGAAACCCCAGTCAGCCCACGCACGATCGAGCTTTTACCTGCCTGTGGTTTGCCCACTAGCCATGCTTCGGTGGTAGGTAATTCTGACCGCACCTGCTCTAAGATTTCGACCACTTTAGCGTCACTAACGCTAAACCACGAGGTGAAGCTCGTCGTCATCCAACGAATCGGCGCAAAGGGCCGCCACCCGCTCAACGATTCGGTAAGGTCTTGCCAAAGTGGGACTGAGAGCTTGCTGCTATCAGCCTTTTCGACGTTTGATGCAACTGAGACCGTTGTCTCCTCTGTTGCTTGAGAAACGTCTGAAGGGTGAGCTTCAGAGGGTTCAGACATGGAGTGCCCGACAGTGAATGGGGTTACACCTTTACAGTAATCTAAACTGCGGTTGGTAATCGCTCAGCCTGAATTACTGCGATGTAAGAGTACGAAAATATTGGTCACTGAGAATTGTTAGATCTCTTCGCAACGATCGCTCGACGAGTTTGCCCCCGGAGACGATTCGTAGAGCGCATCGAGTTGTTCGCGGGCATCTTCCACACTCACCGATCGCATCACCAGCAGTGGCTCATTGATCACGTTGCCAGCCGTATCCAAAAATTCTGGGTGCGGTACTACCCGGAGCCGCGAAGCGCCAGATACTTGCGGGTTGCCCACCGTCCAGTTTTTGGACGTTTGACCTCGTTGCGACTCCATACCCAGCGTCATCATGCTACGGATCAAGTTTCCTACTGCAAGGAAGGCGAGAGTGGTGAACGCGATGATGTAAAGCAGATGTAATAACATAAGGTTTCCTCAGAGTGCGTAGCTTGGATGAGAGCTACAAACGTGTATTTTTATGAATGCTTAAAATGACGGACAACTCAAAACTCGATTACCAGAGAAACTTAATTGCTAGAGAGACATAAGCCAGAAACAGACCCTTCACGCCGCTCGAATTACCTGATAAATCGTAATGCTGATCGGCAGCGATCAGGATGCTCAACTAGTGCGTTCAACTCTACAGTCCATTCACATTTTTTTGGCTAGCCTCCTGCATTCTGAAGCGTACCGCGACTTGCCAGCACTCTGCGACTAGATCATGCCAGGGTTTCATGACAGATGTTTCAATGCCAACTTGACCATTCATCGCTTTGAACAGCAGTTGCGCGGTGCTCACCTCTTGTTGTGCGACCGCCACCCGCGCTAACAGATCTGCTCGCTTCTCTGCACTCAAAAACAGGAGTGGTTCCGTCTCTAGAAGCAAGCGCGATCGCTGAAACCAATACTGAAAGTCTTCTAGCAGCGGTTCCAGAATTGATCGCAGCAGGGTTGAATCAGATGGGTCTGAATTAAACATCACTCAAATTATCGCTATGTCCACCTTTCTTATTTTAGCGTTTTCTCAGGTTCGTAAACCTTCTTTACATATCTTTAAGTAATGCAAGATCGCTATGAGCTGTTATCAATTACTTATGCACATGACTTGCAGTAAGGGTTCCAGCCCCTAGCCTTGTTTGTGAGGACGGGCGCGGTAAGGCTGATACCGTAAGGTTTCTGAGCTTAATTGATGACGCGCCCTAGCACCAAAGTGCCACCAGTAAGATAGAGACAGGGCACTCACCCGTGCTGGCCTCTGACCTGTGCTGGACTTGATGTGACGAACAGTAGGCTAAGACTTTAGACTGAGAAGGTCGAGCGTTGTCGTTCTGTAACGGTTGCTTTTGGTTCCCAGTGCGATCGGCACAGCTTGAAGTTCATCATCCGCTGTTCACTAGACTCTCGTCCACTGTTTTGACCTTAATTAATGTCATCCTCCATGTCTGCTTCCGAATCTCACCCTGATCAACCAGAAAAGATCCATTTGCCACGCACCAGCG
This sequence comes from Stenomitos rutilans, assembly GCF_059505485.1. NCBI lineage: Bacteria > Bacillati > Cyanobacteriota > Cyanophyceae > Leptolyngbyales > Leptolyngbyaceae > Stenomitos > Stenomitos rutilans. Next base: position 5,852 of record NZ_JCACKR010000168.1, on the reverse strand, counting down.
AATCTGAACCTCTCAAGAAGATTCGCCACACGATGTCGCATGTCATGGCAATGGCCGTACAAAAGCTGTTTCCCAAAGCACAGGTGACGATCGGCCCCTGGATTGAAACTGGCTTCTACTACGATTTCGACAGCCCAGAGCCGTTCACTGAAAAAGATCTGAAGTCGATCAAGAAAGAGATGACCAGGATCATCAATCGCAAGCTGCCAGTCATTCGTGAAGAGGTGAGCCGAGAAGACGCCAAACAGCGCATTCAGGCAGCGAATGAACCCTATAAGCTGGAGATTTTGGATGGGTTAGAGGAGCCGATCACGCTGTATCACCTGGGCGACCAGTGGTGGGACTTGTGCGCAGGCCCCCACGTCGAGAATACGGCGGAGCTGGACTCAGACGCATTTGAGTTAGAAAGTGTGGCGGGTGCCTACTGGCGTGGCGATGAAACCAAAGCCCAACTCCAGCGCATTTACGGCACGGCCTGGGAAACCCCTGCCCAGTTGGCAGAATATAAGCGCCGCAAAGAAGAAGCGCTGAAGCGTGATCACCGGAAGTTAGGTAAAGAACTGGGTCTCTTCGTCTTTTCGGATCTGGTTGGCCCTGGGTTACCACTTTGGACACCGAAAGGCACCGTGTTGCGATCGACCCTGCAAGAGTTTCTACAGAAAGAACAACTCAAACGGGGTTACCTTCCCGTCGTCACTCCCAATATCTCTCGTGTCGATCTGTTCAAAACCTCCGGACACTGGCAGAAATATAAGGAAGACATGTTTCCGCTCATGGCAGAAGATGAGGAAGCAGCAGCGTTAGAGCAAGGCTTTGTACTGAAGCCAATGAACTGCCCCTTCCACATTCAAATCTACAAGAGTGAGCTGCGATCATATCGAGACTTGCCCATGCGGCTGGCTGAGTTTGGTACGGTCTACCGCTATGAGCAGTCGGGTGAGCTGGGTGGCCTAACGCGGGTGCGCGGCTTTACACAGGACGATGCTCATTTATTTGTCACCCCAGAGCAGCTTGAGGACGAATTTCTCAAAGTCGTGGATCTGATCCAATCCGTCTTTCGGGCGCTGCAACTTGGCAATGCGTTTCGAGCGCGGCTCAGCTTTCGTGACCCTGATTCTGATAAGTACATTGGGTCTGATGAAGCGTGGGATAAGGCTCAAAGCGCTATTCGGCATGCTGTTGAAAAGATCGGCATGGAGCACTTTGAGGGGATTGGGGAGGCGGCGTTTTACGGCCCTAAACTCGACTTCATATTTAACGATGCGCTCGATCGGGAGTGGCAGTTGGGTACAGTGCAGGTTGATTACAACTTACCCGAACGCTTTGACCTGGAATATGTCGCAGAAGATGGTACTCGCAAGCGTCCTGTGATGATCCATCGTGCACCGTTTGGCTCACTCGAACGGCTCATCGGCATTTTGATCGAAGAGTATGCGGGAGATTTTCCAGTCTGGCTGGCTCCCATTCAAGTGCGATTGCTGGCAGTCAGTGAAGAACAGCTTCCGTTTGCCAGGCAGGTTGTCAGTCAAATGCTGGCAGTCGGCATTCGTGCAGAGGTAGATACCAGCGGCGATCGCCTCGGCAAACTCATTCGCAACGCTGAAAAAGAGAAAATCCCGGTGATGGCAGTGGTGGGTGCTAAAGAAGTGGAAGCGAATGCGTTGAGCATCCGTACCCGCACGTCTGGCGAACTGGGAGCGATCGCGGTCAGCGACGTGTTGGAGCGTCTGAAAGCGGCGAATGAGAACCATACTAATTTTTAAGCGCAAAGCAGATCTTTATGGCCTCGATCGCACATCACTTTTTGAGCATGGCCTATAACAATGCCTGGGCAAACTACCGTTTGCTAAAAGCTTGTAGCAGCCTGAGTCAGCCTGAGTTTTTGGCGACGAGAACGGGCTTTTTCCCTTCTATCAAAGCAACACTGAATCATATTCTGACGGTTGATTGGTACTACGTTGATGCACTAGAGCGCCATAGTAACGGTCAACCGCCTCACTCTGAAGCATGGACATTCTTTGAACCTGAAGAGCCATTTGATACGTGTCTAAAGCTTCAAAAAGCACAACGCGATGTTGATCAACGGCTTATTCTACTGTGTGAATTGCTCACAGATGAAAGCGTTGAGCAGTCGGTCATCATTCCACGATCGCAGGGCATGCAAAACGAGACGCTTTCACGCTTATTAGCTCACCTATTTCAGCATCAAATTCATCACCGTGGACAGGCTCATGCGATGCTAGCTGGAACGTCGATCGATCCTCCACAACTCGATGAATTCTTTTGCGCTCATGAAGCAGACTTACGCAAAGATGATTTTGATCAACTGGGCTTTTCTGAGTCAGAAATTTGGGACAGAGATGTCAGCACGGCCCATGCAAGAGCAGATAAAATATCATAAGCGAAGCCCGCTTCTCAGCATGAGCTTAGAGACGATCGTTTCAGGAATGTTTGTTTTTAGGAAAATGGCTGAGGAGATACCAGAACACAGCGATATTAATGATAAAAACGATGACTTTAACCAGTGTGATGCCGTGAATTAACTCATAGATTTCGGGTGGAATGCTGATGCCAACCAGAAACAAGACCAGCACATGCGCCCATCGCTTTTCATACCACAAACCAATGCCCTCGATCGCGGTTAAAAGGGCATAGATGCCTGCACCAATACCGCTAAATCTTAAAGTCCTTGGATTAAGGTTCAAAACTTCATCCAGGAGCCAGTCAATGAGCTTTGTTTTGCCTTCAATAGTGTATGCATCAGCAAAGTTTGCCAATGTGTCACGATTTTGTAGGGCTAACAGCAACGCGATCGACGTCACAGCGAGGAAGGACGCGACGAATAATTTATAAACTACGATCGCCAACAGACCGATCGGCCGTTTGTTTAACATTGCTGTTTGCTTTTATTAAAAAATCGCTGCTTCAATCAAGGACAGATTAGCTGTAAAGATGCTCAGTAGACAGGAGGCCTTGCACACATATTCTATGGCACCGTTTGTGGTGTTTGATCAGGAAACCGTTGTTTTGTGCTTTGCTCAATTAAACGAGGCGGCGCTGCCTGACGGTAAGCACCGCAATAGTGCAAGGTGAGAACTGCCTTAAACGCCCAATGATTGCGCGGCACATCCGTAAATGGATTGGGTAACGTTTCAGCTCGGTTTTGGACGCAGGCATCCAGTAGCGGTTGAGGGGCGGGTGTTGTTTCAGCTTGAGCTGTGATTTGCACCGACCCATAAGACTGCGACGCGATCGCTGTGAGGGGCGCTGCAAACGAGGCGATCGTTAACAGACCCACCGTTATGCAACGCTTAAAGGGTATAAGGGCGCAAGATTTTAATTGGTTTTTCATTTCAAGTGGTATTTCGTCGGCAGAGTTGTATCTTGCGATGCTACTGCCAGTGTACTCAATACGTCCTTGCCACACTACTGCACGACCCCGTCGCCTTCAAGGATTAAAGCCTACGGTCATCGTAGGACGCTAATAAAACGAAGGTAAGCTTCGTTTTGCAGCCAATCTTCTCGATCGTGGTGAATCGCTTTAGCGACTGGTTGTTCAACGCCAACCACGTTATGGTTGGGATGCGTGGAAAGATGAGTGGACAGGATTTCATACGCCTCGTTGACTGACTGAAAGCGTTCTGTCGCAGTGGGTGTTTCTGGATTGAGGTCGGGGTGATACAGCCTTGCCAAGCGTCGATAAGCCGCTTTTACCTCATCCAGTGTCGGCGATCGGCTCACTTGCAAAATGGTGCAACACTCCTTTAACTTTGCCCAATGTGCTCCTTGAACCATAAAACCCTCTACTAGTGAATGCGGAACATCATGTGCATCTGGTAACGCCAAAAACATACAATCTCCAAACCAGAAGAGTCTGTTTGAAACGAAACCGTTTTCTGTAACTATTTTGTCCGTGTATATACTGAAAGCATTTTACACTTCAGTATAAAGTAATGAACTCGTAAGCCCAGTGAATCTACCGTTCGACTGAGCCTTATACTGAATTTGATCTATAGCGACACTAACGCGTGCAACAAGCCTTGTTACACACAGCCATTTGAATGGCTTTGCCCTACTTAAACTGCCTAAATTACCTGATAGAATAGGAAAACTGGCTAAGGCATTGACTATGCTCAAGAGATAGGGAATAGTTAAAACTTAGTAAGGCTCAGTAGCTCAGTTGGTTAGAGCAGGGGACTCATAAGCCCAAGGTCACAGGTTCAAATCCCGTCTGAGCCATCGTTTCAGAAAAGCAAACTGCAAAATGAAGTTTCTTTTGGCAGTTTGGCTCTTTTCCTCAATTTTGGGGTAAAACCCAAGGTCTATATCTGTAACGCCCTACCAGTGGGTTTTAGATTCGTGACAACTTAAAAATCAGGTACGACGAGGTTTCGCTTCACAGAGGCGTAATGTTTGTAGATGACCTCTGGTGAATTGCCCACGAGATAGGCAACGTCTTTAGGGTCTAAACCAGCCTCCAGAGCCAGTGTGATGAAAGTATGACGGGTGTTCTTAAGCGGTAGGTACTCCTTCACCTGATGCTCTGCTACGAGAGCCTTGACTACAACTGACCAGCCGCGCTTGACCAGGTTGTGCGTGTCGATCGCTTTGCCCGACGGCGAGGGGAAAACGAACCCGTCTGACCGGGGTTTCGAGCGTAGCAAGCCTGACAAGCGCTCATTGCAAGGGAACTCCCGCACTGAATGCGTCTTTGTTTCGCCCTGGATGTTGGTATCGCTGGGCATGGCGGCTTCAAACCGAATCGATGAGCAATCGTGAGCGATGTGGCTCCACTGCAACGCTCGCGCTTCCTCTAACCGACAGCCAGTAAGAAACAGCAGCCGGATAAACCCTGTGTAGTAGGAATGATGAATGGTGGTAGGTGTAGGGCTGTAGGTGTCAAGCTCGAAAGCTTTGATAATGGCATCACGTTCGATCGCCGTGAAGGAACGGCGATCGCCCCTGGCTTTCTTGCGAAAGTCACGGATGAGAGGGGCAAATGGATCGGTGGTGATGTAGCCCGACCGCATTGACCAGCTACAGCAGGCTGAGAACTGCTGCAAGGTGCGTCTGACCACTTCGGTAGAGTAGCGCTGAGTCAGCCAATCCCTGACAGCTACAGCGCTGGGCAAATCAGGCATCAGGCACAAGCGCTTGGCAATTTTGCCGTAGTCCCGCTGAATCGTCGATGGCGATAGCTGCCTCGCTTGAAATTCAGTGTACTTAAGCCAAAGTTGCAACATCTCATCTGAACCAATCTCCCGCCGCGCCATGCGTCAGAGTCTACAACTAGACGCGCCGCAGGTCAGCGAGTGGCACGGTTTGAGTGACGAGCCATTGACTGTGTTTCACTGTTGCTGAGTCACCATTGACGGCGATCACCTCAAGTTTTTTGGTGCCACAGACCCGTTCAAGCGTGGAAGACTCGCCACGATAACGGACGCGATCGCCAATTCGGACTGACAGGTGCTGATCACTTTCACCTGATTCATCAGTTTCATCTGACAAAACGCGTTTGTCAGATGACTTGTCAGACGACCAAACGATTACGGGGCTTGAGTTTGGGGGTTCATCTGACAGATTTAGAGTTTTCTGACTAGCCTCCTCAAAGTGATCATTTCGCTCAAAGTGATCATCCTTAGTGTGCGTAGGATGATCACTTTGGCTCAATTGATCACCTTGATCACTAGAAAGAGAGGAAATATTTTTTGTCAGATAAGTACTTCTAGCGTCGTCCCCGCGAGACATAGCGTCATCAGACAAGTCATCTGACAGTCTGATGAAATCAGATGAGCGTGTATAGAGTTAATTTGACATCTTCATAATTAAAATTAAGGGAGCCGTAACCCTTT
>NZ_JCACKR010000167.1:0-12000 GCF_059505485.1 Stenomitos rutilans | reverse complement strand
TTTTCTTTTGCTTGTATGAAACCACCCTGCCCAAACTTGGGGGCTAGGGGGCGAATTCCAGTAACCTTTGCGTAAGTCCTATGGATAAAGACTGAACGCAAAGTACGGCAATTGCACCTTGAGGCTTTGCAAGAGCCGAACTCACTGAAAGCAGCATTTTTGATAGATTAGGCATGAAGACAACGGCAACGTTGTAAGCCTGCTTTGGATGCGGGGTGTAGAGTAGAGGAAACGCTAAGGGTTCATCCTCTACTGCAAGCGCTGTCTAGGCTGTCGTACCTGCAAGACAATGCGGGCATGTTTTAAGAGAAAGACGCTGAATCCTCGGAGGAGAGGCATTAATGGCTGCAACTGACTTCAAAGATTATTACGCCATTTTGGGAGTGAATAAAACTGTCAGTGCTGATGAGCTGAAAAAAGCTTATCGTAAGCTCGCGCGAAAATATCACCCGGATATGAACCCCGGCGATAAAGCGGCTGAAGCCAGCTTTAAAGAAGTTAGTGAAGCATACGAGGTTTTGTCAGATCCAGAGAAGCGACAGAAGTACGACCAGTTTGGTCAGTATTGGAGACAAGCAGGGCAAGGAGGGTCGCCCTTTAGAACTCAGCCGCGCGGCTCTAATCCTGACTTTGATGACTTTGAGTTTGGTCAGTACCGCAACTTTGATGACTTCATCAACGAACTCTTGGGACGCATGGGCAGTGACCCCGGCTTTGGTCGAGCTGGAACAGGTGCCCGTACCTCTAGAAGTGCCCCTGGAGGGTTTGGAGATTTTTCGGGGTATGACGCTACAGGTGGGGGACTGGATGCGGAGGCCACGATTACGTTGACGCTGGCTGATGCTTTTCGTGGGGCGCAGAAGCGGCTGATGTTAGGCAACGAAGAGTTTGAGGTACGCATTCCGCCTGGTGCGAAACCGGGTAGCCGCATTCGGGTCAAGGGCAAAGGTCGGAGTAGCGCTTATACTCCCGGACAGCGTGGTGATTTGTATCTCATGGTGGCGATCGCACCCCATCCGTTCTTCCAGTTTGAGGGCGATAATCTCACCTGTGAAGTGGCGATCGCGCCTGATGAAGCCGTTTTAGGCGCTCAGATCGAAGTCCCGACACCGGATGGCAACGTCACGGTAAATGTTCCGGCGGGCATTCGCTCTGGACAATCGCTACGGCTGAAGGGGAAAGGCTGGCGCAATCCGAAGGGCGATCGTACCGATCAAATGGTGAAGGTTGTCATCGCCACCCCTAAAGAAATCAGCGCTACCGAACGCGAATACTACGAAAAAATTCGCTCCATTCGCAGCGTTGATCCACGCAGTAACTTGAAGAATGTACGGCTATAAACAGTCGTTATGCCGTTACCCCCTCAGTGGCATTATGATTCTGTAGGTCTGAATCGATGTTAATGAATGGCGAAACTCTACTACCGCGGCATGGTTGAGCAAAACGGCAAACCCAAGATTGGACGAAGTGCCCGGCTGTTAGGAGTCAGACCTAACGTTGACATTGATATCGAGCAGATGCCTTCTGGATGTGTAGATGAGCAAGGCTATTTGAGACCGGAAGCTGAACGGGAGTATGAAGGGAACACTGTAGCCGTTGCCTTCAAAAATGGCAAAGGAATGTCTGTCTCACTGACGATCGAAGGTTTGCCAGCGTTTCGTAAACCTGTCAAATTTGGCGGTACGAGTCGAGATCTACTTTGGCAAATTGATGACAACAAGCTTACCGATGATCTGGAAGCGGTTCAGGATAGCCCTCACACGTTAGCATTTTGCCAAGCGTTACAATGCTTTTAGAGAAATATGAAGCAGCATTAGCAAATACTCAAAACGAATGGGAAAAGGTTGAGTAATCTGATATCAATACTTGGAGCCTATTCGATGGTATGGATATTTAGTCTGTCAGCAGAATGCGGCTCAGATGGAAGCAAAGCGAAGCTGTTTGCTCAACATTTTGATGGAGTAACCTGGACACTCTCAAATGGTCGCCACTGTCAATGCAGAGCGGATATCTTTCAAGATAGTGACGAAAACTAGGTGGTGCCGAGTCTGCCCCAACAATACTAGTGAGATTGGAATTGAGTCTCCTGAAAGTGCCTATCTAATGACAGAGTTGGGAATTTTCTTCTATCAGCACTTACGATCAGCGATCGCATTTCGTTATGCCTTAGTTGGGGTCGAAGTTGATGAGTTCAGGACTTACAGCGAGTTATTGGAGGATACTTCTGAGTTGTCCATTCCAGGCTTAGTTTTAGCCACAGAGGTTGGGCAACAATTACAGTTGTCTTCAGCTTATCGAACCTTCAGTCCCGGCTATATCTGGCTGCCTTACGAAGGTGAAATTTACAATCCGCTCATGACATCCCCAAGCCTGAAGAACAAGCTGAACGAATTGTTGCTGGCAAGCTGAATACAGTCTGATTTTGACGCGGCATAACAAATCGAGGTAGCCAACCACTGAGCGATTATGTGTTAGATAGTTCAGGTTATCAGCACGGCTCATCCCAAGGGATCGCCTCCAGAAGCGCCTTAGAATCTGCTATCGCACCAAACACGCCGCCCTGCATTTTGACCATGTGGAGGGCAGCTAAGTGGTTGCTGTGGTCAGTGGCAGCGGTGCAATCAGAAAGCAAGAGACATTCGTAGCCACGATCGTTGGCATCGCGCATGGTGGTGTGGACGCAAACATCGGTGGTAATGCCTGCTAGCAGAATGTTTTGGATACCCAGACGTCTGAGCAGCAAATCTAAATCGGTGGCATAAAAGGAGCCTTTGCCCGGTTTATCGATGATCGGTTCACCGGGTAAGGGAGCGAGTTCGGGAATAATTTCCCAGCCCGCTTCCCCGCGCACCAGCACTTTACCGCATGGGCCTGGGTCGCCAATGCCTGCCCCGATCTGGCGCGATCGCCACTGTTTATTTTCTGGCAGATCCGCTAGATCAGGACGATGCCCCTCGCGCGTATGCATCACGTGAAAGCCTTTTGCTCGCATGACCTCCAGTACCGCTTTGATGGGCGCGATCGGTGCTCGTGTCAACGAGAGATCGTAGCCCATCTGATCCACATAGCCACCCATGCCGCAAAAATCGGTTTGCATGTCGATAATGAGAAACACCGTGTTTTCAGGACGCAAATCGCCGTTGAACGGGTACAGATATGGCTCTGAGGTCACGTAGCAGCCCATGACGAGTCTCCAAAAGGGTGGTTGGGAAAGAGAGCAGTACCGCCCGCAATGACGTTTTAAGCTGCTGACGGCATTTTGCTACAGAGGAATGAGTCGCGATCGAACCAAAGACGCAAGCAAAGATGGAGCGCTATTTCACAACAGAATCTTTCAGAGGGACACCTTCGTACGATCGCGTCGGCGCAGAAAAGCCACAAGATGTGCCGTCTGTATGAATCACCTCATCTTCCCAGGGGAGGCGATAGGCGTGGTTGACCAGATCTTGCATGTAGGTGTAGGGGCAATCCTGAGCGCCCCCCTTCACGGCGACATACCCACGATGCCCAAACTGGTAGATATTGTTTTCCACTGACCAGTGGCGACGGGCCTCCTGAAGTAATTTAGGACGCACTTCTCCGGTAATAATCTCATTCGGGCGACCATTTCCCGTCACAAGCGGCACGCCATCATAGTTGACGATCATCCCTTCGCCCATTGAGTCAAAGGAGCCGTCCGAGCCACACATACAGACCGATGCGGTGTAGATCAAATTACAGAAGGCATTTGCCTGGTTGGTAATTTGCCAGGAGTGCCGAATGGGAGCCGTGTAGCCTGCGGTTCGCAGCATGATGTCAGCCCCTTTGTATGCACATTCTCGTGCCATTTCAGGGAACATGCCATCGTGGCAAATGATGAGAGCCAGCGTGCTACCGTTCGGCCCTTCGCAAACCGGAATCCCTAAATTGCCGGGTTCCCAGGGTTCTACAGGCACCCAGGGATGGAGCTTGCGGTAGTAGAGCTTTAGTTCACCCTTGTCGTCGAGAATGATGCCGCTGTTGTAAGGGCTGCCGTGAGGGTTGTACTCCATGATAGAGAAACAACCCCAAATTTTATGCTCTTGGCAGGCAGCGCTAAAGGCTTGCACTTCGGGGCCATCCAGACGGCACATAATCTCTGGATTGGTATCCATTGAGAGGCCATGAAGGGCATACTCTGGGAAAACGACCAGATCCATCGTAGGCATATTGCGCCGTGCCTTACCAACCATGTACACGATGCGCTCTGTCTGGGCTGACAAGTCATCAGGGGTGACGACGTTGGGCAGTTGCAATTGCACTAGACCGAGTACAACCCCATCGGGGGACTTATTTAAGCCGCCAAGTCCACTCATGTAAACCTCCTACTGGTTGCGTGGTAGGGATAGCAGAGCTATACCATCTGGAGTTTAGACGTGAGACGACCGTGCTGTAAAGCAACGCGATCGTCCAACTCAGCGGTCTAACGCCAGCACATAACTGCGCTTTTAATAAGGATTTACAGAATCATGGACACTCAATGAGTATCAAGCAGCACTTTTTAGTTGCTTTAGGGCACCAATTCCATCGCGATCGGTGCACATCTGACTGTCCCATCTCAAGGTGCAGACTTTTGTAGTTTGAGCAACTCGCTCTGAATCTGCTGCTGAAGCGCCGGATCACCCTCTTTACGGCGAGTCAGTTCGTTAAATTGAGAGATGGTTAAGCCACTGTCTTTAATAATCTCGGCAGAACGCTTCAGAAAGCGACCACAGATATCATGAACAGCCGATGGAATGTTTTGCTGTCGGCAAACATCCTCTGGGACATTACCACCCATGATTTTTTTCGCTTCAGCGTAGTCTTGCTGGCGCTGCTGCTCAATATAAAACGCAGCACGGGCATACTGACTCACCTGAGTGGAGCTGGATTGGGCATAAGCAACCCCTATGAAGGGAGACTGCTGCATCAAAAGTGGAGCATAGCTGACCAATAAGCCCATCGTTGAAAGAGCGCCAACCACAAAAATCTGTGTAGCAGCATTAAAAGAGGGTCGCAAAAGGCTGACAGAACGTTGCATCATAGTTGTGTGTGACACTGCAAAAACTAGCACACTAGAGGTTTCAATAAGCTTTGAATTATTTTAGACGCGATAAGTTCCAGTAATCTGTAAGGATTTAGAAAATTAGCGGCTTGAGATGAGGCAAACGGTGACACAACGCAATGGATTGTCTCGCCAACCTCCTATTGCTCTTGCCATGTGACCGATCGATTCCACCACCTTCGATGATGGATAGCGAACCGATGCAGTATGCCCTAGCCCTTACAGTCACAAGCCTGTAACTTGAATTTGCGTCGCATAAACAGCTAATCGCAATGACTGAGCAAAGGCAGTCCATTCCATTGCAACTTATGGTACGGCAGGAAGCAGTCTTAGTCGTACTGACGCAGGTAAATTTTTCAAGTGCCCCATAGTTACAGGCTGATTGACAGACAAAAGTTTTGCAAGGCTGTCCGCTCCGTTGCTCATCGGCCCTGCACTCAAAGGCTATGGCTTACGCAACAGCCGGAGGAAACGGCCCTGGGCTGAGGTTTTGGTCGGCAGTTGCACCCCTGCATCAAATGATGCAACTTGCCCATGCTTCGCCAGAGGGTTTTTACGCCCGGTGCTGTCTGAGCGCTGTCCCTGCAGCTACCTAGCCCGGTTGTTTAGGTTGCGGTTGGTGCCAAAGTTTAAAGCCGTGGTATCTTGCAGCGATAAGACCACCGGATGGCGACGCACCTGTTGCCGCACGCCTGCTCGTGGGCTGGCGAGCCTTTGGGGAGCCTTGACGCGCGGATTGAACCAAAATCGGTAGAGACTCTGAGCTTCAATCCGATTGGCGCTCGCTTGTGACACGCTTTGGTTGGGACAGGTACTCAGAGTTCGCAAGACGGAGCGTCAGTGTTGCCCGTGTCGAACATCTTCCAAGCTAGCCTCGCTGATTGCTTAGCTTGTCCCATCCTGCCTAGCCTTTTCATCCTGCTCGCTCGTCATGGCTCACTCTCTTCTCGCAACCAGACGCTAAAAACCCTATCCCGCTACACTGCTACCCACTTCTGCATAATGCATAGCACTAAAGTGCAGGGCTGACGGTGCGAAACCCGTTCAAACGGTTTGCCAGTCGCTTTCAGTCCTCTACCCTTCGGGAAGGCGGAGCCTATAACGGGCTTTCCGTTGTTAGCCCGTTCGCATCGTGTTTCCGTAGCTTTAGCTTCCCGTAGGGTAGGCATGACTTTGAGTTCAGTGTGGGGCAAGGCGATCGCCAGCCATGCCTGAAATACGGCTTCTTGAGCATGATGCAAGATGTGAGTTAACCCTGTATAAGCTATTCATCGGACACTTATGCAGCTTGTGCTAGGGGCTGTCGTCGATGACTCATACACATAACTTGCAGCAAGGGTTCCAGCCCCTAGCCTTGTTTGTGAGGACGGGCGCGGTAAGGCTGACAGACAAGGTTTTTGAGCTTAATTGGTGACGCGCTCTAGCACCTTGCTAAGGCTGGTGCGTTAACTTTCTAATCTGCGGAAAGCCTTAAGGTCACCTTTTCTAATCAAACTTTTGACTGCTCGTCAAAGGGAAAACAACTGCCTTTGCAGCCGTGAAAGACGCTGATGACTGGGGTGACTATGCGGCTCTTGGAAGGGATACAACCCTGATTGAGCGAAGCTGTGCTAGGCGTAACAGCGAGTGGGCTAATCTTTAAGAATGCCTGAAATTGGCTCTTCTTGTAGGAGCTTAGTGCTTCTACAAGAAGAGCGTTTTCGCTATAAATCCTAGATAGACCTCACCTTTTTACAGATGCAGCCGCTTCAGATTTGGGGAATGCTAAACCGCAGAAACCCCAGAATGTTGTGTTCGTACCTGACAGTTTCCTGTATCGCGTGTGTCACAATGTAAACGGTTTTCACGACCACCTAACGAAGAACATTAACCATAGGCATGAGCAATGGAAGCGATTTATCAGTACGCCTGGCTGATTCCAGTCCTGCCGCTGGCTGGTGCGATGATTGTCGGCTTGGGTCTGATCTCCTTTAACAAAACGACGAATCAGCTACGGCATGTTAATTCAGTTTTTATCGTTTCGCTGATCGGCGCAGCACTGGTCTTTTCTTTGGCGCTGCTTTGGAGTCAGTTTAGTGGTCATGCTCCTTACACACGGATGATTGAGTGGGCATCAGCAGGCGACTTTCATCTCAGCATGGGGTACACGATCGACCACCTCACGGCTTTGATGTTGGTCATTGTGACTACGGTTGCCTTCCTCGTCATGATTTATACCGATGGCTACATGGCGCATGATCCTAGCTATGTACGCTTTTATGCTTATTTAAGTTTATTCAGCGCTTCGATGCTGGGGCTAGTCGTCAGCCCGAATCTGGTACAGGTCTACATCTTCTGGGAACTCGTAGGGATGTGTTCCTACTTGCTGATCGGCTTCTGGTTCGATCGCAAAGCGGCGGCTGATGCCTGCCAAAAAGCATTTGTGACTAACCGGGTCGGTGACTTTGGCCTGCTATTGGGTATTTTGGGGCTTTACTGGTCAACGCGTAGCTTCGACTTTGCGACGATCGGAGAACGCCTTCAAGACCTGGTACAGACAGGCGCGTTGAGTGGTGGACTTGCCGCTTTGTTTGCCATTCTGGTCTTTTTGGGGCCTGTTGCAAAATCAGCTCAGTTTCCGCTCCACGTTTGGCTGCCCGATGCGATGGAGGGGCCAACCCCGATTTCGGCGCTCATTCACGCTGCAACGATGGTAGCCGCAGGCGTTTTCTTAATCGCCCGCATGTTTCCGGTGTTTGAAGGCATCCCGGTGGTGATGGATGTCATTGCCTATACGGGTGCTTTTACCGCCTTTCTCGGCGCGTCGATCGCCATTACTCAGAACGATATTAAGAAAGGGTTGGCCTACTCCACGATGTCCCAGCTAGGCTATATGGTCATGGCGATGGGCGTTGGTTCCTACAGTGCGGGGATGTTCCACCTGATGACGCACGCTTACTTTAAGGCAATGCTCTTTCTGGGTTCTGGCTCGGTCATTCATGGGATGGAGCATGTGGTTGGACACAACCCAGCCTATGCTCAAGATATGCGGCTCATGGGTGGACTGCGGAAGTATATGCCCTACACGGCTATCACGTTCTTGATTGGGACGCTAGCGATTTCGGGCATTCCACCCTTTGCAGGCTTCTGGTCAAAAGATGAGATTTTGGGGAATGCGTTTGCTGCCAATCCAGTGCTTTGGGGTGTGGGCTACCTGACAGCAGGGATCACAGCTTTCTACATGTTCCGCATGTACCTCTCCACGTTTGAAGGTGGTTTCCGGGGGAATGATCCGTTCATGCGCCAAACGATTAAGGTCGAACAATTGCAATTGCAAGGAGCCTCGATCGGGCCAGGTGCGATGAATCCCCAAGAGCTAACGCTGGAGACTGCTCACAGTCACGCTGAAGAAAGTCACGGTCACGACGAGCATCACAGCGAGTTTCCCCATGAATCTCCCTTCACTATGACTCTGCCGCTGGTTGTCCTGGCAGTACCGTCGATCTTGATCGGGTTGGTCGGTACACCCTTTGCCAACTACTTTGAAGCCTTCATTCATCCTCCAGGCGAAGCGTTAGAGCTAGCGGCAGAAGGCGGCGAGAATCTGGGCGAATTTTTCGTGATGGCAGGTAGCTCTGTTGGGATTTCGCTCATTGGTATCTCTCTGGCAATTTTGATGTACGCGCAGAAGAAGATTGATCCAGCGGCGATCGCGGCTAAGATCCCAGCGCTATACCAGCTCTCTAAGAACAAATGGTATATCGACGATATCTACTACGACGTGTTTGTAGTGGGCAGTCGTCGGTTGGCACGGCAGGTTCTAGAGGTGGACTCCAAGGTTGTCGATGGGGTGGTTAACTTGGCAGGTCTAGTCACTCTGTTCACGGGGGAAGTGCTGAAGTACTTTGAAAACGGGCGTGCTCAGTTCTACGCGCTGATTGTCTTTGCAGCGGTACTGGGGTTGGTGATTTTCTCAGGCATAGCTTAAGAAGTTGTTAGTTGTTCGTGGTTCGTTGTGAGAGGCAGATACAATTTTCTTGCAGCTAACCGCGCAACGCTAGCAACAACTGGGCAGGGCTTTAGATCGCTAGTGCTTGAGCTAAGTATAAAAGCAGGCTTCATTGCTGTAGCCGCCTGAAATGAATTGCTTGAGCATCTGCTTTGGCAACGAACCGCTAATAGCTAATCACAAAAAACTACTCACTGGTTACTGATGCTTACTGCTCATTTTCCCTGGCTCACCACTAGCATCCTGTTCCCGATCGCAGCCTCGCTGCTGATTCCGTTTATCCCCGATAAAGACGGTAAGACGATTCGGTGGTATGCCCTTGTCATTGGGCTGATCGACTTTGCGCTGCTGGTATATGCCTTTTACAGCTACTACGACTTTTCTAGCTCAAAGATGCAGCTTTTCGAGAGCTACACCTGGGTACCTCAGCTTGATCTGAGATGGTCAGTTGGGGCGGATGGGCTTTCGATGCCGCTGATCTTACTGACGGGGTTCATTACCACGCTGGCAACGCTGGCTGCCTGGCCTGTAACCTTAAAGCCACGCTTGTTCTACTTCTTGCTGTTAACCATGTATGGCGGACAGATTGCGGTCTTCGCCGTACAGGATATGCTGTTGTTTTTCCTCTCATGGGAGCTGGAACTGATCCCCATTTATTTGCTGCTATCAATTTGGGGTGGTAAGAAGCGTCAGTACGCGGCGACTAAATTTATCTTGTATACCGCCGGAGGATCGCTATTTATTCTCCTGTCTGCTTTAGCGATGGCGTTTTATGGCGATACCGTAACGTTTGATATGCAGTCGCTGATGCAAAAAGACTTTCCTCTGAAGCTTCAACTTTGGCTGTATACGGGCTTTTTGATTGCATACGCAGTGAAGTTACCCATTATCCCACTGCACACCTGGCTACCCGATGCACACGGCGAGGCGACGGCTCCTGTACATATGTTGCTGGCAGGCATTCTGCTAAAAATGGGCGGCTATGCGCTGATTCGCATGAATGCAGAGATGCTCCCTGCGGCTCACGCTACCGTTGCACCAGCACTGATTATTTTAGGTGTCGTCAACATTATTTATGCTGCGCTCACCTCGTTTGCACAACGCAATTTGAAGCGTAAAATTGCCTATTCTTCAATTTCTCACATGGGCTTTGTACTACTGGGGATCGCGTCTTTTACCGATTTGGGTTTGAGTGGGGCCGTACTGCAGATGGTGTCTCATGGTTTGATTGGTGCTAGCTTGTTCTTCCTGGTGGGCGCAACGTACGATCGCACCCATACGCTGATGCTGGACGAAATGGGTGGGGTCGGTCAAAAAATGCCCAGAATTTTCTCCATGTTTACCGCCTGTTCACTCGCATCCCTAGCGTTGCCCGGTATGAGTGGTTTTGTAGCAGAACTCATGGTGTTTGTTGGGTTTGCCACGAGCGATGCTTACGCACCACCATTTAAGGTGCTTGTGGTCTTACTGGCAGCGGTCGGTGTGATTCTTACCCCCATTTATCTACTGTCGATGCTACGCGAGATCTTTTACGGACCTGAAAATAAAACGCTTACCTCCCACGAAGTGCTGGCAGATGCAGAACCGCGTGAGGTATTTATCATTGCAGCGCTGTTAATCCCTATCATTGGGATTGGCCTGTATCCTAAACTGCTCACTCAGATCTATGACGCGAAGACCCAGCAAGTAACGGCTCGGCTTCGGGAGCAGGTGCCATCTCTCGCGCAGACGACTCCAGTTGAAGCAGGAGTACTTCAATCGCTTCAGCCGAAGCTACTGAAAGCACCTGTTCTTGAGCGTCTCTCGTAAGCAGTAAGGCTGTCTTCTAAAAAACTTCGACGTGACTGAATCAATCTCTGGCTACGAGGATCGATCAAGATCTCAAGCCAGAGATTTTTAATGAATTGCTAAATAATTGCCTAGAATACGAAGGCATCAAACTTAAGAGGCTGTCAGGCAGTAGAGGCTCAGCCTCAGTCGCCGTTTACCTTAAGATGTTTTCGATGTCATATGACAGATGTACCATATGCTTCTTTTATGACATCTTTGACCCACGAATTCTTACTAAAAGAACTGCCTGCTTCTTGCCGACCCGACATACTTTCTCCAAGATGGCAGACATTAAGACTAGTGGCTGATCAAGATCAAACTTATGGGAGGGAGTGGAGACGTCAATAAGTCGTTCAGCATAATCCCTCAGCCACCCATTCCTTAAAGCTGGCAATCTACTAGCCTGTGTGAAGAGAGCGCTATTTTATGGTTGAGCCACTGCTAGAAAATCGTGACTACACTGTCATTGCTGCTAAGACAGCCTCTAGCGTTACGCCCACGTCGCCAGGGTTTACTACTAGTTGGGTTGCTGCCCATGATGCCGTAATGGCGCTCGTGAAAAAATGCGAGGAGCTTGATCCCGACGGTATTACTCTCTACATTTCCTCGCGGCAAGAGGCATCTGACTCGTTCAAGCAGTCCAGGAAGGTGACTCCCGACAAGTTGGAGTCCCTGTTTGAAGCGAATTATCCACCGGATAGCTTGAATTTGTTGGATGGTCTGCAAGCCGCGTTAGATGACTATTTTGCACAGAAGGCAGTGGGGCAAACCAAAGCAAATGGCGAAATCATTATTGTGCTGATTGATGGGGAACCGCACGATCGCATGGCGATTGCTAGAGCGATCGTGCATGCAACGCAGAAGATGGATCGAGACCAGGAGCTT
This sequence comes from Stenomitos rutilans, assembly GCF_059505485.1. Lineage (NCBI taxonomy): Bacteria > Bacillati > Cyanobacteriota > Cyanophyceae > Leptolyngbyales > Leptolyngbyaceae > Stenomitos > Stenomitos rutilans. Next base: position 235 of record NZ_JCACKR010000167.1, on the reverse strand, counting down.
GGGATTGGCTTTGCTCAGATTGGCGATGACCTGATCGCCAGAGGCTTTTTGACGGCTCTGGATGAAGACTTGCTGACCAACGCGGGGGCGAAGTTCGATATTGTGAATACTCGCGTTCTAGAAACGATTGGAGAACGTTGCCTCACAGAATTTCTGCTGGATATCGTGCGTCGTTAATTTAACGTCAGTTCGACGAGGTCAAAAGATCGCTGGAGGCAGTGCTGGTAAGCCTTTG
>NZ_JCACKR010000166.1:0-12469 GCF_059505485.1 Stenomitos rutilans | reverse complement strand
AAGTAGCGGTCTCCCTACTTTACTCGACCCACCATTCTTTGACGCACTACCGAAATTTGTTTGTCCGAGGATTAAGGGAGCGCTGCGATCGCTGGTCCAGGCAAAGGCTAGATCGACTGGCTCAAAGTTGGCGATTTGGGCTGAAAGGATGATGGCTTTTGCTTCAGCGCTGACTAAGTTACCGCCTAGAGGAATGATCAGGTTCTGAGCTTCCCAAGTCAGTCCTAATGCTAGACCCACTTCGTAGGGCAAAACGTTGACGCTAGATCCGGTATCAAGTAAGCCAACAAGCTGGAGGGAAGGACTTTGACGGGTGAGCTTGATGGGAATGTAAGCGAAGGCACTGAGCGCCCCCATGCGTGGGTCACTTTCAGTGAAGGGAAGCCTAATTTTCTGAACCATTTTTGCGAGACTGATGCTCTGCTAAAGCTTGGGTCAAAATGGATGCCGCTGCCGCCGATGTCCGTAGTGTCGTAATTTGAGCCTCTTGTTGGTCTTCTCTTGAGGCGGCAATCGTTTCAATACCCTGGAGGATTTCGCTCAAGGAGACTTCAGCAGGTAGGCTGTGAATAAGTTGGAGAACAGTTTCTTTGTCGCTCATGGCTGTTGATGGCGTAGAAGGCTGTTGATGGCGTAGAGTTGCGTATGCCCCATTTTAATGCAGTTTTCTAATACTTTGCATCAGGCTTAACCACTCCTCTTGATTCCCCTAGCACCTTCACTGGCAGGTATCTCAGCAGAAGACTGGCGATGAACAGGCTAGAACAACTGCGCGATCGCCAGCAGGGATGGCATGATGGCGTTTGTTTGGACAGCACCTTGCTTAATCGACATTTCCAAATCCACCAGTTTGGTTACTGCCTGAATCAATGTTCTGAGGGGCGTTTTTGCGACATCTTGCCGTAAGTAGTAAAGCCGATTGGGATTCCCCACGTTGCACAGCTGAGCAATTTCAGTGTTGTTCTGGATACCACTCGCAAGCGCACTTTTAACCCATAACCAGGTTCTAAACTGGGTCAGTAGAGTCGCAACCATCACCAGCATTGGTTCAGAGCGAGCCAGCAACTCATCGATCAGACGCATCACTGCTTCACTTTCCCCGTTGCGAACTGCCTCCGCTAGTTGCAGATTGCTCTGAGTCTGGCAAGGGATCAGGCTTTGTACTTCCGCAAGACACACGGGCTGACCATTTGTATAGATTGCTAGTTTACGGAGTTCTGAAGCAGCACGGGTCATGTCATTGCCGATCGCCTCTGCCAGATATGCAACAACATCTTTGGGCAGTCGTAGTTTCATCTGCTTTGCTTGAGAGGCGATCGCCTCTGCGATCAGATCTGTACGCCAGGGCGGAATTAATGAAAGCTCGAAACACTGACCGTACTTGAGCAAATGCTTGTAGATCTTGAGCCGTTTGTCTACGTTGGTTGCCACAAATACAAGAGTTGTAGAATCTGGCACCTGAGCAGCTTGTTGCAAACTTTCTAACTGGGCATCACCCCACTGCTTAAAATTGCAGTCTTCTACGACCACAAGCCGTTTACCACCACTGAGCGAGGGTGTTCGTGCCGCACTCATGGCTTGCTCTAAAGCACTGGCAGGGAAGCGATGATAGCAAAGCTCTAACCACTGCGGGTCAAGTTCTGCTTTGTAGTGCTCTAGTTTTTGTCGGATAGCAAACTGATCATCTCCAGTCAACAGAATAATCATACTGATCTCCCATTTTTGCTGGCTGTGAGCGTTCTGATCAATACAGTCATAGGCTTCGGGTTGTGGGTAACTCGCTGAAGCATTCGGGCGATCGCCTGCTGATTCGCTTCAAACTTCGCAAACGATGCAGGGGCAACTTCCAGAATTGCCTTCGTTCCTTGTAGCTTGGTCAGGCGTGCCTGAGCCAACAACTTTTGAGTTCCTGGTTTAGCCGAGGCTACAACTTTTTGCCAGAGAGCTGCTAAATCAGTAGGCTTGTGAACTGCGGTTACCGAAGCTGTCTCAGAGATTGCTTTACGGCTGTGCCCATTTTTGCCTACTGGCTGCTTTACATCTGGAGAGCTAAAGGGAATCGATCTCAACATCGGCATCAAGTTCAGCAGACATGTTTCTAGCCAGACAGCCGCGTTAGTTGTGTTGCGAAGATAGCTCTCTGCTTTCTGTAATTGAGCCAGCGATTGATTGAGTGCATCAAAATCCCAATGAGTCAAAATCGCCTTCAATTGGCTATGGTTGGCAGGGCTGGTAAGTAGGTCTGTTGCCTGGGGAGCCGCTTTGAGGATCAGCAGATCTCGGTAGGTTTGGAGCAAGCTGCTGAGAATTAGTTTGGGCGTTTTGCCAGAATCAACCAGCGTTCGGGCTGATTGAAGGAGTTGAAAGGTATCGTTCGTGGCGATCGCCTCCAGCACTATCAGCAGGTCTGTCGCCGTAACGCCACCCGTCATTTCAATCACATGATTCGCTGTAACCGCTTCACCTAGCAGGCTAACCTGACCCAAAAGCTGAAGGGCATCCCGTAAGCCTCCTTCTGCAAATCGGGCGATCGCCATTAAAGCGTCAGCACTGACAGCGATCGCTTCGGCATCCGCAATCTCCTGAAGGTGCTCGGCGATCGTCTGAATTGAAAGCGCACGAAAATGAAACACCTGACAGCGACTCACAATCGTCGGCAATACTTTATGCACTTCCGTTGTGCAAAGAATGAAGACGACATGGGGTGGTGGCTCCTCAATACACTTCAACAGAGCGTTTTGAGACTGGGTGGTTAACATGTGGCTTTCATCAAGCAGGAAAACTCGGTAACGTCCGATAGCTGGAGCAAAGCTGCTGCGCTCAATCAAGGCACGGGCATCATCCACCCCATTGTTAGAAGCTGCATCAATCTCACTCACATCCAGGCTATTGCTGGTTTCAATTGATCGGCAAGATTGACAGGTGCCGCAAGGTTCATCGGTAGGTTCGTCAAAACTCAAACAATTGAGAGACTTAGCAAAGATACGCGCAGTGGAGGTTTTGCCAGTGCCTCTAGAACCTGTGAAAAGATACGCTGGGGCTATGTGCATCCGGTTGATAGCATTGGTCAAAGCGGTTTGGACGTAGGGTTGTCCAACCAGCCCTGCCAGGGTTTTAGGGCGATATTTTTGATGTAAGGCGATAGTCGGCATGGTGATATGGGTTTAATGATCAATGGCGTTAGCGCAGCCTTCTGCAGGACTCGCCCCTAGTCAGGGGCAGCTTGCTCCAGCAGCGATAGTTTAAATGGTCAACACCCTAAAAGCCTTATGATGAGAGCCGTTGTTAAACTCCGCTTGCTTCGTTGAATTGCACCATTCAGCTGCTTCAAGTTCAAGACCAGCAGGTCATCGATGCCATCCTGACAGAGGTGACTGACAAGCACCTTGAGGATGCCAGAACTCTTTGGGAGCCGATCTTGGAAGGAAGCGGTCAAGACGACGAGTATTGGAACTGGGTAGGTAAGAGCCGTCGGTCTAAGTTGCTCCCAGGTGATGAGCTGTACGCGATCGAGTGCGAAGGGATCACCCAAGGGCTGATGATGCTTGATGTCTTAAAAAAACGGTGTCTGATTGAATCTCAGTTGCAGCGGCGGTTAGTCTACATCAGTGCTTTGACAACCGTCCCCTGGAACCGACCTGTCATCACAAATCCTCCGACCTACAAGGGCATTGGGGGTAATCTGGTGGATTTCGCAGTCGCCCGCAGCTACGCATTGGGTTATCAAGGCAGAATCGGGTTACATGCCCTGACCGGTGCGCTAGGATTTTACAGAAAGCTGCGCCTTGGACTGCTCGATTGCGGTCCTGATCCTGAAGAACCCGATCATCTCGTTTACTTCGAGACTCTAAGGATGGATGACCCATGACTCAATCGATCCCTGCCGAACCGAAAGCCTCACCCAGTGAAGGGAATCGCCATCAACGCCTGATGGAGTTGATTGAAGCAGAGGACGCTGCCAATGGAGAAGTGGGTTGTGGACGAGATTCGGGGAACAGAATTTCAGGCTTTTTCAGCACCCGTGAAATTGCGCTTGAGGACGAAAAACTGAAGCGTTTTTTGCAAGAGCATTTAGGACACATTTTGAGGGAGCCGGATTTTGATGCCATCGCCACTCAGATTCAACGCCAGCTTGAGTCTTTGCTTATTCCGACTTTGAGTCAGTCCTTAGGTTCTGAGCCTTCGCCAGCTTCAACAAACGTCACAGCACATGTTCCAACAGAAACACTCAAAGAACTGTTTCAGTCACAGCTTGCCGAGTTGTGTTCTGAAGCTGCATTAGAACAACTGATTCAGTTTAGTCATCAGATCATCTACAAAGCCATCCTTCGACCCCGGCATACCTGGTCTAGTCCGATTTGGGTACTGAGAAGCGAGACGCAGATCTACATTGCTCAGGCAGCAGGGATTGAGGAGGCGATCGCCAAAGTCCAGACCCAGCATCCCCAGGAAACTGGAAAACTGGAAGTGATCACAGTCGGAGGTATTCTGGCACCCGATCAAGTGATTTCCCTGGATACAAATTTGTTATGACGTTCTCATCCTGAGAGAACTTTCTAAGATAGGACTAATGATTAGTTGTAGCAGCAACGAGTAACTTTAACATCCCTACAAACCAGCTTTATTCTGCCGCTGCAGCGGTTTTTCTGCTGCGCCCAGTCAATTCTATGGCAACCGACTACGCCATTTCTTTGGGTCTTGAGAACAGTGGAAAACTGCGTAGATAATAACTGTAGTATCTGAATACTCATAGAAAACAACGTAAGGGAAGCGCCGAACCACCCCCCTTCGATAGCTTTCGTGAACGATCTGATACATCCCTGGACTTCGCCGGATGGACTGAATACAAGCATCGACACAACGAAGAAACTCTTCGCCCAAGCCAAGCTCCTGATCCTCATACCAGACATAAGCTTGGGCTGCATCTTGTTCCGCGTCTGGCAGAATAATGAGATTTCTAAGCACCATGCTGCCCGTTGCGAATTCGCTCCTTAGCTGCTTCCCATGAACTGCCTGAATTAGGATTATGCGAGTAGGCAGCCTTTCTCTTAGCCAGTTCTTCTTTTTGCCAATCAAGCACGGGAATTTGCTCTGGAACTTGGGCGATGCTGTCCCATAAGTCTTCTAAAAGCTGCAACTTTTCCGAGAGGGTTAACTCAAAAACTTGAGTGAAATCTGTATTCATGCTGACCTCGTCAAAGATTAGGTGCCTTGCTCCTAGTCTACCACTGGCAGCAATATTGCCTACTCAGTAACGTTTAGGGGCTATTTGACCTACCGCCGTGTAAGCAAATCTAATGGTGACCATTGACGATCTTGGGATAGGTAGTCTAAATTATGTATACCTATCCAGGTAGGCTTAATTTTAGTTCTCAAAACTTAGGAGTTCGTTATGTCCTATCACTTGTTCGAGATCCCTTCCGTGAGCGGTCATCATGCAGATCTGGTTCTTGCAGATCCAGATAACCCGAATGCACCTGCTTACTCTCACTATGCTTTTACCATCGGTACTCCCGCGAACCCAAACGAATTGACGCAGCGTCGGGGAATTCCATTGGGCAGCTTTCGTGATTGGGAAAAATTGTCTGGCAATTTTAATATTGAGGAGATGTTAACTCCAGAGAAGGCATATCTTCCTGGAGGAAGTGTGCTTGAGGAAAAAGACTTGAATCCGGCGTTTCAAGCTAACACTGCGATGCGGCTTGGTGCACTGGAGCTACTTGCCAACATATTTTCGGGTCGAATTACTGCTAGTGACAAAGATCCTTTTCCCCATCAGTTGGCACTGCAACAACACATGAAGGCTCACCTGAAGACTCATCAGGCAGGATCTCAACGTCTCCTGATTGCTGACGAAGTTGGACTTGGGAAAACGATTGAGGTGGGTCTGGTATTGCGAGATTTACTCGTTGCCCAGGGTTATTCCAAACCACTTCGTTGTCTTTATCTGACAAAGGGCGGACTTCTAGACGATGTCAGACTAAAGCTCCAATCAGTGATTCCTGGTGCAGACGGTGAAAGTATTGTTCAAGTTGAGAAAGCTTTTGTTGAATATGGCACTCGCACTGATGGCATTCACATTGCCAGTATGGATGCCGCAAGACGTTATGTAAAAAAAGCACAAAAGAAAAGGCTACCTACAGGAGTTAAACCTGAGATTTTAATTATTGATGAAGCACATCATTGTGCAAGCGAAGATGAACTGACTAGCCCACAGCGGATTGGACTGAAAGCGACAACAAGAGCTTATGAAGCGGCTTATCAGATGATTACTGGAGAGTTTTGGCAGGATTCCGCTCCTCCGAAGTTGGTCATCTTCATGAGTGCTACTCCATTTCGCTCCAAACCTCAATTCATTAACTTGCTGCGTCTTCTCACAAATAAGACGTTAGAAATTGAAAATGCCTATTCACCTCAGTTAACCGACAGAGAACTTGTTAAAGTTTTAGGTTCCGATGACTCGTCTACGGCAGTCATTTGGCGGCAGCAGGATGATGTTCGTAGCTGGTCTGATAAACGCCTATTCCCGAAATTGACGATCGAACGTCCGTCTCTTCAGACAAGCGAAGCCTATTTGCAATTGATTGAAGATATTCGGGAGAAAATTAAGGAGGTTCACAACAACTACGGCGAAAGATTTGGTGGATTTGCAATTCGACAACTTGAAACAAGATTGACTAGTAGCACTATTACTGGAGCAATGTGGCTATTCCGTTGGTGTATCAAGCATCAGGATTGGAAAAATCAAGATGAATATAGGCAGGATACATCCGCAAGTACAGAAAATCTTCGCAAGCTGATTAAAGGCATTTCTCAAAAGCTCGCTGCCTATGATGAACGCAATAAATCTGGACACGTTACAGTTTCTTTTCCCAGCGATGATTTCTCATTCGATGCAAAAAGCTTAGGTCAACCATTACCAGGTAATAAAATAATCGATATTTATCGATTTAACGAAAAGGTTTGTAGAGGCGATGATGAAGATGCTACTTTTGTTGCTGCTAATGAAGAGATTACAGAACTAACAGAACTTGCGCTAAAGCTTCTGAACTTTGCAGATTTTCATAGCGAAGATGAAACTGGGGTAGAGAATGTTAAGCTCACTTGGCTTAAAGATGTACTGGCAAAACATCCTGAATCAAAATTTTTGGTTTTTACAGAGAGCCTACAAACCTGCGAGATCATCATCAAAGCCCTTCCAAGAGAAAGTGAAAAATTGACTGGAGATATGAGCCTTGCTCAGCGAGAGGAAGCTGTTGCTAAATTGCGTGATGTGAATAGCCCTGTAAGAGTCCTGGTAGCGACTTCAGCCGCAGATGAGGGGTTCGATTTTCAAGTCGCAAACCGTGTCATCCACTGGGATTTGAGTCCAAATCCGGCAGTGCTCATGCAACGCAATGGTCGTGTTGCTCGACTAGGACAAATCTCAGATGTTATTGCTTACTATCTGATTATTGCTGGAACGCATGAACAACGGAGAGAACAAGCCTTAGTTGATCGATTCACTAAACTTGGAATTACAGATGAAAGAATGCGCCTAAAAATTCTAGGTTCTCTGAGCATCGAACAGGAGGAGAAAATTTTTCAGGATATCGAAGAAGAGGAATTTTCATTGATTGACGACATTCTCAAGCAGGCTGAAGCTGACCAAAAAGATATGGAAGAGAAATTAGGGGAACTTCAAACAAAACTTAGTGAGCAATGGGTCATTAGCCGCGAACAATTAGCAGAACGGCTTAGGAGGTGGATGGAATTAGGACTACCTGGTGTTGATCAAAGTCATGAACTCACCTTTAGTGATAAAGAGTGGAATCGCCCTGTATTTCGTGATGAAGGTACAGTGATGGAAACTGCCCAGGCTAAAATTGCTGTCATCAAAGGCAGGAAATTCACGTTTGATCCGGAATTCAAAGTATTTGGCAGAGAAAAAGAAAATATCCTGCTAGCAGGTCTGTATCCTTGGTTTAAGAATGAATGGGAAGGAGTAATAGAGCATCGTCCGCTTCCGCGCAATGCTGATCCAATTGGTCGCCTTGCTTGCTCTCTGGCTCGACAACGTAAAGCAGACTTTACAACAATTTCGGCAAACCAGTTGTTTGAAGCATTCCCTAATTTACGAGATGCTCAGTATCTCCTATTTGTCACTCACCCGCTTCGTGAAGTAGAAAATCATACGTCAGCTAGCACTGATTCTTACTTAACGTTCTATGCTTTCAGTAGCGACTTATCCCAGCCTAGTAATCCTCAAGGTGCATCAGCCAAAGACGTTTACCAAATGATTTCCCTGTTAGAGGAAGATGCACTTAAACCAGGTTCACCATCCCTAGAAACTGCTGTATTTGAGGTTGCAAAAGAGGCAAGTAAAAAACTTACAATGTGGCTGGAACAGTCCAGAAAGCTTGGGGGCCTGACCAAAAAGTCATATTTTCTCCCTATTCCAGTAACACTTGTTGCAGTACTTCCCTAAAAGAGTACGGGTTTGAATAGTGGCGATCGCTTACACAACTCTTTGAGTGGCGATCGCTCTACTATTAACGTCTACAGTAGCGGTCTTCGCTTGATCAAAGGGCTGCGTTTGCAAGTCAAGGATGGAGTGCACAGTCCACTCGATCCTTGCCCCCTATATGGCTGCAACAACTTAATCTGATTGCTTATAGCGTTTCCGGCTCCCGTGAGGTACAAACTAGAGGCTCAAACCCTTGCCCTGTAACGTCCCATCTGTACCTCATCCGACAGAGAACCGCTATATAGAGAGGAAAGAGAAAGTGGCGCATGTCCATCTCTAGCTCCGGATTGTTGAAATCTCCAGCCGGAACCAGCATTACCGGGTAATCCGGTTGCTTCAAATGCATCTTGATCCCAGAACTAGGAATCGCTTTAACCGCTTCTCCCAGGTATTTAAGATTGAATTGGATATCCAACGTCATACCTATAGGAATATGAGCATTAATCGTTTCATCTCCCTTACCAAACTCCCGTTCGATCGAAAGGTGAATTTGTTGAGTCGTTCCATCAAAGCGAAACTGAATTCCTCTTTCCTTTTTGTCAGTCAGCACCGATAACCGTTCCAACGCTTTGAGTAGTCCTGATTTCTCCAGCACCACTTCTTGATCAAAACTGTAGCGTGCCAACAGTTGCTCACAGTCTGGGTATTGCCCTTCAATGCACTGGCAGCTCAAAATAATGTCTTGCCATGCAAAACTAGCGCGGGTTGCCTCTGCATCGTACAGCAGTTGAATCGAGTCAACAGAATCAGCCAGGTTACGAATCAGTTCCTTCAGCGCTTTGCCGGAAATCGGAAACTGGGTAAGTTCATCGGCTCTCGATCGCTTACATCGTTTTCTGCTAATGCCCTCCGTTGATAATTCTGCGATTCCTACGGAGAGCTTCGCTAACGCCACTCGATGTCCATCTGTTGCAATGAATTTCAGGGCATTTTGCCCAATCTGAATATAAACACCTGTCAAAATGCGCTTAGTTTCATCCGTGCTAATCGCATACAGCACCCCTTTCAGTCCTTCTCTCAACACATTGGTCGATAGGGGAACTGGAGCTGCTTTGAGTGTGGCAATGGGCGGAAATTCCTCAGCCGGAATCCCTCGAATCTCATACTTCCCATCAGCATCTGACAATGTAATAGAGCAAGTCTTAGTCAGTTGCTCCTCTTCCGACGCTGGCTTTGTGACCTGCGCCTGACTGTTGAGCGTGATGTTGCCTATTGGAAACTGTTTGACCATCCCTGAGAGCATCTCAACAGGCACCGTAATCTCACTGCCCAAAAGCACCTGTGCCTCAAAGCTTGCCTGAAGCGTCATTGCCAGATCGGTCACAGTCAGATGAACCTGTTGAGCGTTAGCATCTGCCACTACCAACACATTTGCCAGCACTGGATGGTTAGGCTTTGCTGGGGCAGCACAACTTGCGATCGCCAGCGCATCATGAAACTGACTCTGCGAACAAACCACCTGCATCCCTTGTTCCGTTGTAGGTGTGTCCTTTGGCTGCGATCGAGCTGCCCGTTTTCTCGATGACTTCTTGGGCACAGACTCTGCCGATACTTCAGTCTCAGCAGACTTTTCAGGCTCATCAACGGTTGCTTCCGTTTCACTCCCCTTTGATGTGTCGGTAGGTTGCTCTAGAGAAGTGAGTGTCTCAGGAACCCGCTGGGCGATCGCAGCTTCAGAAGTCGGTTGCTCAGTCTGCTTTTTTTGCTTTGCAGTCTTGCCCCTCGATCGTTGTAATGCTTGAGTCATGATCAGTGGCTTTGCTTGAATGGTCGTCGAAGGATGCCTGCGTTAGCAGATGAGAAATGCCAAAGACCCTATGGCTCAGGCTTCTTATCAGAATGATCAAATTTCTTAGGGTATAGTACGGAGCCGAAACGCCGTTAAGTATTCCCTAAGTCATCAAGGTTGTTGGAAGCAGATCATCATGGGTGAATCCGATACGTGGCTTCTGGCAGTTGGTTTTACTTAGGGAATACTTTGAAGTGATTCCGTCTAGAAGTATTCCCTAAGTAAAAGCCCTATGGCACAACCAGAATCCGTCGCCGAGCACGGCTGGCTCCGACATACCATAAGCGATTGTGCTCTTTCACCTTTGCCAGCAAGTCTTTTACCGTATCATCACGCTCAGGGTTAAGCCGTTTGCTTAAATCCTGCCCATCGACACCACACTCTAGAAACGTACTCCCCTGGCTATTGTGAACCGTAATGGCAAAGCAATTTCGCACGTTGGCAAACTGTTCTAAATGGTGATAATAATCGCGCCACAGGAATGGATTACGTTTGGCGATCGCCAGTAACCTGCTGGTTTCAGCATCAAACCTGTTCTGCTCATCTTCATGCAAAGCATAGATTTGACGTGATACGCCATCATCCGTTGCAACCTTTAACCTCCAGGCTTCGTAATTGCTGTATCGATCTTCTGAAAACTCCTGAATCGTGAACTCCGTTGAAGTGGAAAAGATAATCGTTTTACTATCGGGAGCTAAAACCGGATCGCGCGTGATCAGCCGTTCACCGGGAATAAACCGAAAGGCAGTCTTGCCATACAGGTGATTGCGGATCTGCTGGTTATAGTAATCCACTTGAGCGTTTGTCCAGCTTAAAATTCTGAAGCAATCAGGATTCTGGGTAAACTCGCCAGAGATTTTCTTGAAGGCATATTTGAGGAAATATCACCCAAGTCAAGACTCAGCATCCCAGGAAACTGGAAAACTAGAAGTGATTACAGTCAGAGATGTTCTGGCATCTAATCAGGTAATCTCTTTAGATACAAACCTGTTATAACGTTCTCATCCCGAGGAAACTTTCCAAGAGTAAGCCTAACGGTACTGTTTAGCGGTTGCTGAAACCTCTACACCCTTACTAGCAGCTTAATTTAATCCGTTGCAAGAGCGTTGTTGGGCTGCGGGTCTTGGTAATTTTATCTGTTCGATCCACAGTTCCTTTCCTCGGCAGAGGTTAGATTGAATACAGTTACGGTTCCCGGCGGAAATGTGTTGCTTCGTAGCCGAAAGTATGCTTGTTCTGCAACTTCTGGAAAGGTTCTGTAGTATATCAACGACGGATCGTAGCTAACTCCACCTTGAGCAGGATGAGAATAGCCTTCTAAATGAAGCATCTCATGCAGTACCAGTTTGCCCAAAACAGTTTTGAAGTTGGCAAGCCCAGTGCCGTTCTGTGGGAAAAATCCACCGACATTCTGTTGAACACTAAAAATGTATCTATAAATGTTTATGCGAATTTGTCTCCCTGGGTATCTTGAATCGCTATCTGGAGCAAACCCATTGTAATTTTCTAAAATCATTTCCTCTGTTGGTCCACTAATTACAAGAGGAGCCGTTGACGTAAACTTAAAGTCTGCATTCTTTAAATACTTATTCATAGCAGCACCATTGAACGAATAGCCGTCTACCGGTGCGTTCGCGTTGGTAAGCAGATTAGCTTGATGCCGAAGTGGTTCACCAAATGAATTGACTAGAGTTAACATCGAATCCATCAAATGTGCATAAAAGCTGTTGCCCAGCACAATGGCATCTTGCATTCTGTCAATCTATTCGCCTTCAATAGTCCAATTTTTCATTGTAAACTGCATCTAGATACCTCCGTAAAGTGTAATTCTGTTGTGAGAAGTCCAACTATTAATAGACAGAAAATTTACGCCTAAGATCTCGCAGTGGGTGAATAGGCGGAATGATTCGGCATAACACCCCAAATTTCATGCTTAGTTAGAACCTTTCTGAATACTACTCTTCTGAAGGTAAATATCCGGACTCTTTCTGCACCCTTTCAAATTCATTGCGGAGATGGGCAGATGTTGTATCGGACACACCGTATCTATTCCTCCACACTCATAATGCAACAGCGCCATTTTAGTCTACTATTCTTGGCAGTCCGTGGTAATTTCTTATATAGAACCCATTTGAGATCTCAAGGGGAGGCAGCAAGCCGCTTCAGCATCAGCC
>NZ_JCACKR010000165.1:0-13283 GCF_059505485.1 Stenomitos rutilans | reverse complement strand
CGCAAGGGATATATCTTGATCATGGCATCCCATCACCAAAAGCTGGGAAGAGCCCTATGTAATTGTCATTTCACAATGCGCGCTCGGTTAGAAGCGATGACCCAAGCGGTGATTGCCTCCATTGTCGGCTGGCGTTCCATTCTGGACGCATTATCCGTAGCGGGTCTTTAAGGAATTGGTATTAGAGAAGTTGTTAGTTTTTGGTAAAAGAGAGTTTTCTGCCTCCCCTGCCCCCTTTGCCTTCTACCCCCTGCCCTCTTGCCTTCTGCCCTCTACTCACTCCACGCTATTCCCTGCACCGTTCAACTGACGCGGTATGGTGACACGAAACGTTGACCCGACTCCAAGCTCACTTTCAACGGCGATCGCGCCGTTCATCCGTTGGACAATCAAGTCGGTAATGGCTAAACCCAACCCTGTACCAGGAAACCGCTTGGCAAGGGTTTGATCCAGTTGATAAAACGCTTCAAAGATGTAATTCAGGTGGGCTTCGGCAATGCCAACGCCTGTATCCTCTACGGTAATGACGATCGTATCGGGTTCAACCTCGACCACTTCGACGCGCACACCACCGACTTCGGTAAACTTGATGGCGTTTGAAAGTAGGTTGACGAGCACTTGCCGCAAGCGCGTACTGTCATTCACAATCAACGGGTTCTGGAGCGAGATCTGGACATCGAGCGTGAGCTGCTTTTGGTCTACCAGCGATCGCAACTCTTCGACGGTGACATTCACGAGCTGAGGAAGATCTACGGTCTCAAGCACCAGTGCCAATCGTCCCGCTTCAATCTTGGACAAATCCAGAATGTCGTTGATCAGCGCGAGCAGGTTTCTGCCGTTGCTGAGAATGCGATCAAGCATGTCCTGCTGTTGCGATGTCACTTGCTGGCGCAGCAGCAGTTGCGAAAAGCCAATAATGGCATTCATGGGTGTCCGCAGTTCATGGGACATCGTTGCCAGAAATTGTGATTTGAGCTTAGCGGCTTCTTGCAGTCGCAAGTTTTGAAACTGAATTTGCTGCCGCTGTTCTTCTAGCTCATGGTTTTGCTCACCCAGAATGCGGTTTTGCACCTCCAAGCGCTCTTCTCGTTCTTCGAGCGCATTAATGAGCTGGGCGTTGGTCAGCGCGATCGCGGCTTGCTCTCCAAAGGCCACTAGCAGTTGCAGGTTTTCGTCGTTAAAGGCCGCTGGGTTTGTCCAGTTGCCGATAGCCAACACGCCTAACCGCCCCGCCTGAGACGACTCGATCGCCACAATACACAGCGACGGTGGTAGAAGTACGCTGTCGTTTGAAGCAAGGCGATCGGGAATGTCCTGCTGCCAACGCTCTGTATCCTCATGTAAGTCGTTCTCCCTTGCAGAGTCATCCCTGGTTGGTTCCCGAATGGATGCAAACCCGCTCATGTCAGATGCTTGAATGAGCTGCGACCCCCCACTGAGAAAGATCTCGCCCAGTAGTCCTTCGCCCGGTGCAAAATCGTTCTCTAGTTGAAAGCGCTCTGTGCCCACTCCGGTCGCTGTTGTCAGTTCTAACATGCCTGTATAGGGGTTTTGAAGCACAATCAACCCAAAATCGGCGTTGGGGATCACATCGCAGACAGCAGCAACCATGCTTTGCAACAGTTCCGGCAAATTGGTCAGGCGTTGGTTTAGTAAGTCGGTGAGCCGTTGTAGCGTGCGCAGTTGTTGCTGATGTTGCCCCAGAATAATCAGTGCATGCCGCAAATCTCGCTCGGCTTCTTGGGCTGAACGGTAAAGCTGAGCATTGTCGATCGCTAGAATAGCTCGCTGCGCTAAGTCGTCAGCTAACTGCTGATCGATTTGGGTATAGCGCCGCCCAGAAGACCGAGACAGGCAGAGGGTGATAGCCCCCAGTTTGCGATCGGGGACGACCAGAGGCAGCGTCATCAGAGAGCCGATTTCGAGATCGCGTAAAAACTGGAGGTGCTCGCTATTAATGGCGATCGACTCAAGCCACTCGTCTGTCACGTGCGATAAAAAAACGGTATGCCCTGTTGTCAGGCATTGCACAACCGGATGTCGCTCCTGGTCTAAGGTAGGGGTATGCTGTTGGGCGCGACTCAACCAGTGTTTTTTGACAGGGTCTACGTGTTGCCATGCTAGAAGCTGAAACTGTTGCTTGTTCAGGATGTCAAAAAAGCAGAAATCGGCTAAAGCTGGCACTGCTAGCTGAGCCAGGTTGTTCAAAATCGTTTGATAGTCAAGCGAGGCGGACAGTACAGAACTGGCTTCAGCCAGAAACCGCTGGGTGGCTTCTGCTTGTTTCAGCGAGGTGATGTCCAGAAACGCGCCTACGCACCCTCTTGGCTGACATTGTTCGTCAAACAGGGGATTGGCATAACTAATCACATTGATGAGCGTCCCATCGTCTCGCACAATATCAAACTCTGCATCTAGCACCGATCGCCCCAATGTTGTGACCAGTTGCATGGGAAAGACCTGTGATGGTAACGGCTGCCCCTGCTGCTGCAACCTGTACAGTAAGGGGTCGCCAGTCTCCACGGTAAGGGACGTATTTGAGTCGGGTGTCAGGCCCAGCATGGCGGCATAGGTGGGATTAACACGAACCGCCTGACACTCTGGGTCATCCGCGATCGCAATGCCAATTGGAATCACATCCAAGAGCGTTTGCAGCTCTACCACCCGTCGCTCTAACGCGCGATTGAGTTCCACAATTTCGGCTTCTGCCTGTTTGCGCACTGTAATGTCGCTGACAATACCCGACATACGAAATGGTTGGCTGGTTTCATCCCGTTGGGCTTTACCCCGCGAAATGCAGTAACGGTAGACGCCCGACGCATGGCGCAACCGAAATTCAACATCAAAGGGGGTTTCTTGTCGTAAGTGAGCCTTGATTGCCTCTAGAACATGGGGTTGATCCTCTGGATGAATGAGTTGATAAAACGCTCGTTGAGCCGTACCCATCGCCTTGCGATCAATCCCAACGATTTCTAGAAAGCGATCGTTACAAATGACCTCATTTTGGCAGATGTACCAATCCCAAACGCCATCATAGGAGCCTTCCAGCACCAGCCGATAGCGCTCTTCACTTTCGTGCAGTCGTTTAGTAACCTCTGCTGCCTGCATTTCTGCCCGATGCACCCGCACTGCATTAAAAAGACTCCGTACCAGAGCTTCAGGTTCTAACCTGCGCTTAAAGAGACAGTCCACTGCACCTGCCTTCATGAGCGCAACGGCTACTTGCTCATCACTTTGCTCAATGAGACCCACAAAAGGAACGGCGATCCCCAACTGCCGTGCTTGCCTGACTAACTGCAACCCATCACCATCGCGCAACTGATAGTTCAGCAACACACAATCAAACGGATGCTGCTGCAAAAGCGCGATCGCCTCTGCACACGTTCCTATACTCCTAACGTCTGCCGCAACCTCTGCCCCGTTGAGCAGCTGGCGAACAGTGGAACGTGCAGACGCGTCACGATCAATCAGCAAGATTTTTAAAGTTTCTTCCATGACACGTAACCAGGACTGATGACTAGGAATCAATCGCTATAGAGTTTTTTTACGCTCCCAGCCGCTCGCCCTTCTTCAAAGGCAACCACGTTGAATCGAACGCGACACAGACTCAATCGGCTATCGATCAGTACATTCATGATTAAGGAATGTGTCTAATTTGTCCTCAATCTATCGGCAGGTTGAGGCCAGCCTAAAAGGAGTAGTGAAGGTTGTCCTGCTTGAGCGTTGCCTCTAACCGCTTTAGGATTCCGTGCTGGGGCGATCGTGCTCACCCGATCGAGTCATTACTCTGGCTCTCCAAGCTTCCCACTTTAGGCAGATGCACGAAATGCAGAGCGCCTGCGAAGCTCCTGTATGGCGGTTAAGACTTATCCGTTCACAGTTTAGTGTGCTGCATCGAGTCAAACACGGTGTAACTTAAGTACGCATAGCGTTGCAGTTGCTGGTTGGGCTAATCAGAGCTAGTTTGCTTCAAGTGACTGTTCACTAAGCGTTAGTCACCCCTATCCTTAATTGTTTAGAGTATGATTAATCCCTCACTCTCTTACTTGCTATTTGTTTAAAGCTGAGGAAACTGAAGTATGGAAGATATTCGGATTACCCTCATTGAAGACCACGATCTTACGAGAGTTGGGATGCGCACGGCATTGCAGCAGCGGGGATTCAATGTCATTGGCGAAGCCGCTAATGCCACCGACGGCCTAAAACTTTTGGAAACGACTAAGCCAGATGTGGCGATCGTAGACATTGGGCTGCCTGACATGGATGGGATCGAACTCACGCGCCGCTTTAAGCAAGCACAGACAGAAGCCGTAGAGGCTCCCGTTGCCGAAACAAAAGTTTTGATTTTGACTCTACAAGACAATGACGATATTGTGCTGGCTGCCTTTGCGGCAGGTGCTGATTCCTACTGCATGAAGGATGTGAGCCTTGATAGTCTTGCTGAAGCGTTGCGGGTTACTAACAGCGGCAACTCGTGGATTGATCCCGCGATCGCGCGTGTGGTGCTGCATCAGGCACGCCAAGGTGCAGAGGATGGAGACGGATCAGAGTCTAGAACGGTGGCAATTCATGCTGCTGAGCCAGAGTACAACCAGATTATTGAAGCCTACCCTCTGACAGAGCGCGAACTTGAGGTTTTGCAATTGATTGTCGATGGGTGCAGTAATGCGGCGATCGCCGAAAAGCTTTACATTACGGTTGGTACTGTGAAAACACATGTCCGCAATATTCTCAATAAGCTGTGTGCTGACGATCGCACTCAGGCGGCTGTCAGAGCCTTACGATCGGGTTTAGTTGGCTAAGGACTGGTTCACTGCTGGTTCACTGGTCTATCAGCTGACTGGTTCACAGACTGAAGTAGTCAGCGACTTGCTAACACTGCAAGCCGCGCTACTGCTGCTGAAGGTTCTGTCACACCAAGGGTTCAGTGCTCGTGTAGACAGTATATGGTTAGGACTGACGCAAAAGCGATCATCTTTCGCCCCCTAGCCCCCAATGCTGGGGGAACCGAGCCAACTAAAGCCCCCAGCATTGGGGGTCTGGAGGCAAACGCGTAAGTCCTAATGGTGATCTAAAGGCAACGTATAGGCTGAGCAATCACTACGATGTTGGTAGCCTGGAGCCGTCATCAATCAAGCTCAAAAACCTTGCGTATCAGCCTTACCGCGCCCGTTCTAACAAACAGGCTAGGGGTTGGAACCCCGCTGTAAGCCATGTGTATGAATCGCCAAAATCAGCCTCAATCGACGCTCTCTATCAAAGGAGGGCTTCGGAACTTCTTCCGAAAGGTGCCTCTCCGGCCTAGAGAGTCAGGGTGCTGTAGAAACGTGCGCTAAGCGTATGCTTTGCAACCACAGTTTAGGCTGCAAGTGTGTCTGCCTATCAGGTCATCAACGTCTCACTGTACCGTTACAGTTGCGATCGTAACGTCTGCGCTTGCTTATCTTGCCTCTTTCTCCGACACTCAAGGAGTATCGATATTTTGGCAACTCCACCCGTTTTGACTCTCTCATCTCGTCCGCTTCAACGCGCTCAGTCACTCCACGAACAAACCTACCAAACTCTCCGCACAGCCATCCTGTCTGGGGAGCTTGCGTCTGGCGATCGACTGGTCGAAACTCAGCTTGCAGATAGTTTGCAGGTAAGTCGCACTCCCATTCGTGAAGCCATTCGGCAGTTGCAGCGAGAGAGCTTGATTGTTGCCGATGACAATGGTGCTTTGCGGGTGGCTTGGCTTTCGGTTGCCGATGCTGGGCACCTTTACGATTGCCGCATCGCGTTAGAACAGGTATCAGTGGCCGCCGCTTGCTCGCATGCGACAACGGTTCAACTGGAGCAAATTGACCTTGCCATTCATCAGGCAGAAAGGTCAACAGAGCAAGAATCTCATCAGTTGACGAATTATCAACTGCTGCATCTGGACTATCAGTTTCATCGCCTGTTGGCAGAAAGCTCAGGTAATCCCTGGCTGGTGACACTGCTCGATCAAGTCTTTGATAAAATGATGTTGCTTCGCCTGCGCACAATGCAACACAACCCTCGTGTGCTCGAAATTCGCACAGAACACCGTCGCATTTACCAGGCTGTCAACGATCGTGACGCTTCCACTGCAGTACAAGCCATGCGAGACCATCTGATCGCCAGCAAAGAACGCGTGATTCAGGAGATTCAGCAGATCGAAGGGACTGAGGAGTGAACAGGAGTTTTGAATTAAGAGTTTTGAGTTAAGAGTTCTGCCATCAGCGGTCAGCTATCAGCCGTCAGCCCACTCCTTACTCCCCACTCCCCACCTTTTGCCTTCACCCTTTTTCATTCCTCCCCTCATGGCTGCTTTGTCTCCGTCCACATGAGCGCGATCGCCAACCGCATTGCTTGCCCAACCGGAGACAGGCGGGCTGCTTCAGGTGCAGTTGTTTCCCAACGCTGCATGTGTGCACGAAAGCCGTTGTCTTGTTTGGCACGTTGCGTGATGACCTGGCTAATCACTTTTTTTTGAATGTCTTCTGTGGCAATGCCTTGGCGGGTGAGATAGTTCAATAGTTGCTGCACGCTTTGCACAAACTGTTCGGGGGCCTGACACATCATGATGTGTTGAATTTGGCGCACGACTTCCTGGTAAAGCCGGATGCGTCGATCGGGCGACGGCAGCAGCTTTGGTTCGGCTGAAACTGGTTCAGGAGGGGATGCGAGTGCCAGATTGGGTTCATTGCCCTGAGGGGCGATCGCCAACAGACTGATAATCTTTGCCTGATGGGTTAGCAGCCGCTGCAAAACCTCTGGATAAAGCTGAAAAAATCGCCGCGACAAGCTTTTGGCGCTCACTGCGCGGCTTGCTTTCAATCGTATGAGGTAGTGATCGTCTGACGATTCGTAGGATTTCACGGTCAAGGTCAAACCGTTCCCCTCTCGCGCAATCTGCACCAAGGTAAAGGCTAGTGCTTCCCAATTGGGTGCTTCCGTCAGATGAACCTCAATGACTGCATTGTCTTCCTCATATTGACGCCCTAGTTCTCCTGGTTCTAGCTCACGCCCTGTTGGGTAGCGATCGGTCGGGCTTTTGGTCGTGTAGTTAAATTGAGTGAAAACATAGCGGCAATTGATTTTAGAGAAGTCGGTGTCTTCAATATGCCAGTTAGCAATACAGCAGCCTGTCATCTGGGCACCGTCCAAATTTGTGCGGATCAGGTGGCTTTCAAGCAAATAGGCACTGCTAAGGTCGGCTTCGTTTAAGGACGTATCGCTTAAATACGCGCCGCTGAGGTCTGCTCTCTGCAACGACGCTCCACGCAGATTGGCATCTTTGAGGTCTGCTCTTAGCAAGTAAACGTCTTGCAAATTTGCCCGTAACAAATGCGCTTTGTTGAGGCTGGCTTTCAGCAGATAGGCTCCGGCTAAATTGGCTCGACTCAAATCGGCACTATTGAGAATTGCTTCACTTAAATCTGCTCCAGTCAAAATGACCCGATGCAAGTCGGCTCCTGTAAGGTTTGCTTGCCGTAAGTAAACGCCGTCGAGGTTTGCTTCAATTAAATTGGTGCCGACTAGCGACGCTTCTCTCAGGTTTGCTTCTTCCAGGTGTGCTTCTCGTAAATTGGCACGATCGAGATTGGCATTAGCAAGATTGGCACGGCGCAGATTTGCTTCCATGAGTTCTGCTCCGATGAGGCTACTGCTGCCGAGTTTTGCCCGCTCTAAATTGACCTGATCTAATTTTGCTTCTTGAAGATTGGCGCTACTCAGGTCAGCTTCTTGAAGGATAGCCCAGTTAAGGTCAACGTTTTGGAGTTGCGCTAGCCGGAGGTCGGCTTTACTGAGGTTAGCACCACTAAGGGTTGCCTGGTTAAGAATGGCGTTGTTGAGGGACGCGCTACGCAGGTCTGCTCGTCGCAAGCAAGCTGCTGTCAGGTTTGTGCGGCTTAAAAAGGCCCAACTCAGGTTAGCTCCCGTCAAATTTGCCCCAGTGAGATCAGCGTCTCGCAAGTTAACGCCGCTCAGGCTGGCTCCACTCAGGTCAACGTGGGAGAAATCGCGTTCGCCTTTCTGGTATCGCTCCAGTAGATCCTGTACTTGCATATTGACCTTTTGAGCAGAATGCCGATCGCCGTCAGGTGCAGAGGCTCACTATCAAGCGGCTGTCTTGTGCTTAAGCCTGTCTTGTGCTTAAGTCTGACGCAGATTCAGGATTGCTACAGAGTAAATCGATTTGATGGGATAGTCGAGAGCCATCATCCATCAAACCAAAAAGGTCACCGCTCAAGGCAGCCATTGGGGGCGAAGCCCTGGCAACGGCAACGATTCAGGTTGAAGCTTGGCAGCAGGATTGTTTGGATCGAGGGGCAGTAGCCAGAGACGGCTATCGGCAATTACTTTGCCTGCGCTGTCTTGCAACTTCCCGCTGCCTGAGGCGAGAGAGGGGTCTGAGTCGATCGCCTGGTCAAACAAAAGCGCTAAACCATCAGACGATAAGCTCACCTGCACATCGCGCTGGTCGGGCAGCATGACAAGACGGCGGAGTTTACTCGTGGTCAGGTCGATCGCGGCCAAATACGGCTGTTCACGGTAAAGATTGCCTCCAGTTAAAAGTTCGGTGAGCAAGCAGTAGAGGGTTTGTTTCACAGGGTCAAAACGCGCGCCCAAAATGGAGCCTGTGATACGAAGTAACTCTTTCTGCGTGCCCTGATTGCTGACTAGAAAAAGCGATCGCGTATTGTCTGTATTAAACTTTACCATCGTTGCCAGGGAACCATCTTTGGCAAAGCTCAGCACCATCCCAAACTTGGGCAAAAAGTCTAGTGGTTTCGCTCCTGGCTGCAAGGGTAAAATCGCCAGCCCTTGACCCTGCGCGATCGCCAACGATTGGCTATCGGGCGTAATCAAAAAATCGCCTCCCGGTTCTCCTTTAAGCGGTTGCGGCGGTGCTCCTGCTTGAACGAGCCAGGGGCCAAAATCATTTGGATTACTACGATTCACCCGCTGCACGACAATCTTGTTGCCATCTGCTGAAAGGTCAAACTTCAGGTTTTGATAGCCTTTGTTATCAAGCACTAGATCAACCTGATTCGGAGGAGCCGCAACAGAGGCTGGCTCATTCACTGCTACTGGCGCATTGAGCTGTCTTGGTGACTCGACGTGAATGCCAGTCGTTACTGTAAAAAGTTGTTGATCGGTCAGTGCCGCAGGTTGGGTTGTGCGAGGGGTTGCGGCAAAGAGCAGGCGATCGCCCAGCGGGTAAGGCTTAAATTCCAGCACCACCATATTTTGTGGGGTGAGCACTTGTTTTTGCTGCTGATTCAGGTTGTAGAGCACTAAGCGCCCTGCTTCCTCACCGCTGACCCCAATATAGGCAAAGACGCGATCGCGGGTTTGAAACTGCCCTGTAAACGGCTGCATAGACGATCGGGCACTGGCAAAGCGATCACGAGCATTTTGGAGCTGCACCTGAAACGAGGTGCCGTAAGGCGCAGGCATACTCAGGGTGTACGCCATGCGTCGTCCCGCCCAACTCACTTTGCCAGAAAGCGGTGGCTCAAGCCGCAAGTTGGACTCCACGCTGGCATGATCCATCGGGCGGCTAAAGGTAAGCGTAAACGCCGTATCGTCAGCACCAACCTGTTTGTTCTGCCAGCTAAAGTCGCGGACACGAGCCGAGGCATGTTCACCGCTCAGCAGCAAAATGCCAATCAGCAAACTCAACGCTACGATGAGAACGATCGCAACACGATCAATCGGCTGCGTCCACGAACGTAAGGTGGCAGTAAAATTTGAGCGAGTCAATGGGGCACTCTACCGTAGAGACATCAAACTAGTCAATCAAAGACCTATTGTTTCGTGACCTGACGCCCTCGTCAATGCGTCGCCGTCAATTGCACAGCGATCAACTGGAATACAGTGGTCAATTGGATAAGGATAACCTGTGGGACACTCGTTCAAAGATCTAGGTTCAGATATTCTACTCATCGAGCATCTGCTGGAGCCATCGCTCTGCAATCATGTGATGCAGGTCGCAGAATGCTGTCAATTTAAACCCTCCAGCATTCTCGTGAATGTGGTCGATACAGATGTTCGCAGCAGCGACATGTTGCCGTTGGGGAACACTGGGCAGCAACTTCAGGAATCGACCAACCAGATCTTACTCACAAAAGTGCAAATCATTCAGGATTTACTCTTCAAGCACTACGGCATCAAATTTTCTCAGGCGGAAATGTGTTCCATCTTGCGCTATAAACCAGGGCAACGCTACAAGCGCCATGTCGATAACCTGCTGCTGGCAAGCCGCTTTCAAGAAATCGCAAACGGCATTCCTACCCGCGACATCAGCATTGTCGGCTACCTAAACGATGATTTTGAAGGTGGCGAGACCTTGTTCGATCGCCAAAATATCAAAGTCAAACCCAAGGCAGGCAGCGCGATCGTCTTTCCCTCGTACTATACTCATCCCCACCAATCCCTACCCGTCATCCGAGGACGCAAATACTCCTTTACCAGTTGGTTATTTTACTAATGATTCGACCTGTTTGTGCTCTGGAGCGGGTTGTTTCAATCGCTCACACAGCGGAAAACCCATTTTTTCTCGCTGCTTCAAATAACTTTGTGCCACCTGCCGCGCCAGACTCCGAATTCTACCAATGTAACGTGTCCGTTCGGTTACTGAAATGACACCCCGCGCATCTAGCAAATTAAACGTGTGCGAACATTTCAGCACATAGTCAAACGCAGGCAACACTAGCTCTAGTGCCATCAAGCGCTTTGCTTCCTGCTCATAGAGCTTAAAGAACGTAAACAGCAACTCTGGGTCGGAAGCTTCAAAGTTGTACGTAGAGCCTTCGATTTCCCCCTGCAAGTGGATATCACCATAGGTCAACGCATCGTTCCACTGAATGTCGAAAATGGAGTCTACGCCCTGGAGATACATCGTTAACCGCTCCAGCCCATACGTAATCTCGATCGACACTGGATAGCAATCAATCCCGCCACATTGCTGGAAGTACGTAAACTGCGTGACTTCCATCCCATCCAGCCACACTTCCCAACCAACGCCCCACGCACCAACCGCCGCATCTTCCCAGTTATCTTCGACAAACCGCACGTCATGGTCTTCTGGCTGAATGCCCAGCGCCCTCAGCGAATCTAAATACACGTCTTGAATATTGTTCGGAGAAGGCTTGATCAGCACTTGGTACTGGTAATAGTGCTGCACCCGATTTGGGTTCTCTCCGTACCGTCCGTCCCCCGGTCGCCGACAGGGTTCTACATAAGCAACCGACCACGGCTCTGGCCCGATCGCCCGCAAAAATGTATGAGGACTCTTCGTTCCTGCCCCTTTCTCAGTGTCATAGGGTTGCACGATCAGACAACCTCGATCGCTCCAAAATTGGTGTAAAGCCGCAATGACAGACTGAAAGTTCAAGAAATTTCTCCTTTGGGTAAATCGACACATCGTGCCTTTTCATTGTGCCGTAAAGTGTTCTGCAGTCAGCACCCCCAACATGGTGCTGGTTTCAAAAATTTTCGGCTAACGCTTGCAAACAGCTCTCAAGCCGCTCCACTGCTGCTGCATTGGCAAACTGCTGCTGACGTTCACACTCGTTTTTTAGCAGACTGGCAAGTTCAACCAGGCGATCGTCGAGGGACTCCCCACTATTCACAAGTGCCGTCATCCAAACGGCTTGAGCCTCATCCACATCTCCCTGCAGCAGCAAACTTAATCCTAAATACCAATAGTTTGACACTCGATTAGGTGCTTGCTCTAGCAGTTGGCGATATAGCACTGTTGCCTGACCATAGTTTTGCTGCTGGAAGAAGACAGCCGCTTGTTGTTGAACGTGATTGATCGCAGCATGAGTAGTCGATCGATCACGGTCAGCGACTAACGCTTCTAACCATGTCATCCACTCCTTCGCACGCACCGACCAGCGATACGCTTGATTCACATAGCTAACCTGCTGTTCCAACCGCTGTTCAACCTCGTTCGGGTTGGCTAGACGATGTCGGACAGTATCAATGACTGCATCAATAAAATGCTGCTGGTAAGCGGATCGATCGTCACTTGTCGGAATCAAGCGCGCAAATCCAGCCGTAGTCTCTGGCAGCGCACCTAAATCACTCGTCACAACCCAACAGCCACTTGCCATCGCCTCCATCACCGCAATGCAGGACGTCTCAGCAAACGTATTTGGATACGCCAAAATCGATACAGCCTTAAGTTCTTCTGCTAAAGCTGGCTGAGGAATTGATCCAACATACTCAACGCCTTCTGTTTCCCGACACTGCTGATAAAGCGCTCCGTAGTCTGTTTCCGGCAAGTTGTATACCTTCATGCTAGAAAAGACCTTCAAAACCGCTCCAGGAATCGCGCGACGAATCGCAGGGAATGCATCTAGCAGGAGATCTAGGCCACGAAAGGGTGTGCTTGTGTATGCCAAGATGGGAGGATGAGACTTGTAGCGGATGGCAATCGACGCGCTACCAACATCACGTTGAAAAACAGGGCTGATCCCATTCCTTAAAACTTGGATGCGCTGACAATCAAGCGCAAAATGCCGCTGATACTGTCCAGACTGCCACTCACTTACCAGGGCAAAACCATCATAAGCAGCGCACTCATCAGCTCTGTGTAATCCTTGAATCGCAGGCTGATCGTGAGCATGCTGTGACCACAACACCAAACGCGTCCATTCTGGCAAAACAGCTCGAATCGGACGACCGTGACTAGCCACATTTACAACAACTAAGACATCAAGCGATCGACGCAAATCAGCAGACATCTCTGCAAAGGGTAAACATGTCACCCCAAAAAACACACCGGGGGTTGTCGTCTTATTTAGCAAAAAGACCTCCTGCCCCTGCTTCACCAACTCCTCAGCAAGGTAGCAGATGGCAGAACTTGAACCGCCCAACGGTTGATAATAAACCGTCTCAGGCGTGTAATCGTAATCAACAACATCCAGAAAGGCAATCCGCATCTTCTTCCCTGATGGCAAATCCTCACCATAAAACCATTTAACTGCTCTAAGGCTACACGTCCCTGCCCGAAATCATCGCTTTGGTAGGGTCGCATTTGAATGCAGTTACGACAGGCTGCCATCTCGCCCCAAAAGCAATTGCATTTCTCTATATAGCGCGCCAATCATTGCTTCACTCGCTTTGACTGAGGTGACTCCTGAGCAAGGCCACGAGCAGAAAATCCTAAGCCACTCAAAGCCTATGCTGCCGATGATTCAGGCGACCAAAAACTTTTTTTCTTCAACCGCTTGACACCTCATCATCATTCCCGTTATATTGGC
>NZ_JCACKR010000164.1:0-13406 GCF_059505485.1 Stenomitos rutilans | reverse complement strand
TTCAGGTTTCTCCCCCTTTGGCAACCCCTTGTTGAGACTGGTGCAAGATCTCAGTCAACCTTTATAAGATTTAGCCAAAGCACTTGCTATAAATAAAGCTCATATTTGAGTGCATATACTTATCCATAGATTAAAACTACTACACCTATCAAGAACTTTTTATGAAGATTGACTCATAGGTATTCTACTCCTGCTAAATGATGCGACTCTGAGAGGCAAAGTTGCCTCGCCAGTGTTGGCAGCACCGTGTCAAGAAGTACACGAGTATGTTCAGTTCAAATATGGCTCGATCAACAACCAAGCTGTCTTAGGCAGGTGAAGAATCTCAAATCCGACACTTAATAAATAAAGTCCGGATTGTGTTTATCCACTGCGTAAAGATATTTGGGTGACCTACTGACTATTACAGCTTAGATGCTGGAGAAGAGTTAACACATCCGTTGCAAGTGGGTGTATGGCAGAGCGATGCCTCACACTTTACGGTTCGACTACGATCAACCTTATTTTTCGGATCTATACCTCCAAACCTCAAAGATCAGAAAGTTGATCAGAGGAGACTTAAAACTCATTTTTCCATCTGAAAGCAAAAACTAAAGAAACTATTCACAAATTCTTCGCTCGGTAGTTTTTCACGGCGCAATGTACCAACCGCGTACACTACTGAATCTTTCAAGAACTTGAGTTCAGCTCTTTATACAGCTATCTCAGGTCATCAAATGCGTTGATACAGCTATAAGCCACATAAAGGACTCGACAATGATGAGCAAAAAATCTCTGCTGGCATTTCTAAGTATCTCTGGGCTACTATGCCTCAATACAATGTCGATCGACGCAGCGGAAACTACACCCCCCGCTAGTTCAGCACCAGTCGTTGCAACTACACCGCCTGCCCCTACTGCTAGTCCAGCATCAGCCGTTCCATCTAAACCAACATCGTCAGCACCTGAGAAACTTCCTTCTGCTTTTGACAGGTTCTCTGAGAGTGGGAAAGAAGCTGCACGCCAGCAGAGAGCGAAAAATAAAGCTGGTTATGCAGTAACAGCTCCAAGGGTGGTAGGAAACCAAATTATCGCTGGATCGAGGACAAACTTACAAACTGGTACTTCTGGAGCAGATCAGACTTGGCCTAATCCCCCAACCCCCCCTGTTCCCCCAACCCCCCCTGTTCCCCATAACCCCACAACTGTGGGAAACCAGGGTACAGGGGGACCAACTGTGATTGCCTCGGTTGGTAATACATCTCCAATATTGATTGCTTCAGTAGGGAGAGTAGCACCAAGCAGCACTCCTAAGATGGACAGATTAGTCAAAAAGCTCGAACTTGAGCAAGTGGAGTCGCTGCTCTGTAATGATGATGCAAAGGCTACAGTGATCAAGACAAAAGCACAGGGTGAATTAGAAGCGATCCTCTGGAAGTCTGATGTATTCTCACCAACGTATTCAGCTCAAGTTCGCTGCAAGCAAGTATCTGCAAGGTTCGCAGAGTATAACAAGCTTTTAAAGGCGGGTAAGGCTCTTTATCTGACGCATGGCGTATTGAACGGTCAGCCCGTAATCTGCGTGACAACTCAGAAAGATGGGGCATGTGGAGCAGGTATTGCAAAATTTGATGGTTTGCTCTTTACCCTTGCTCCTGTTCAACGGGCTGAGGCTCCAAAGACGGTCGAAAAGTTGGTTGCTTTTTTTGAGGCGGCAAAATCTCAAAAGACGCAGGAACCTTTAGAACAATAGGCAATTGGCTGCAGCAATTTACCTTAAGAGTTGGCAGTTCTCTAGCAGTCAGTGGTTGTTGGTCGGTCTCCGTAAATGACCAACAACCGTCAGATTTTTAGTTGTGTCAATGGACTGAGATTTGCTCTATTTCTCTTCATCAGTAAGAGTTTACGACTGCGGGCAGGAGAAACTTTGCAGGAATAAGGCGATGGATCAACTTCTGACGACAGGGCAAGTTATCACTACTGAAGCTTCTAATCTTCCTTGCACTATCTATGAGCTCTTAGGTAGTGGAGGGCAGGGCGAAGTTTACCGTGCGACGTTGAAAAACACTACGGTGGCTCTGAAATGGTACTACCCCGCTTATTTAAAAGAGGATGTCTCTCTTCGCCAACGCCTGGAAAAGGCAGTTGCCTCTGGACCTCCTACCGATAGGTTTTTGTGGCCACTCAGTATTGTGTCAGATAGCAAGCTAGAGGGATTTGGCTATGTTATGTATATTCGAGAGCCTCAGTACAAGGGCATTATTGATCTCGTCAAAAGACGGATAGATCCAAGCTTTAGAGCCTTAGTAACAGCTGCTTTAGGACTAGTAGACAGTTTCTTTCAACTTCATGCTAAAGGTTTGTGCTACTGCGACATCTCATTTGGCAACGTCTTCTTTGCTCCAGATACCGGCGATATTTTAATTTGTGACAACGACAATGTAGCGCCGAATGGTGGAGCACATGGTGCCATTTTAGGAACAGCTGGATTCATGGCTCCAGAGATTGTTCTAGGTAAAGCAGCACCTAGTAAACAGAGCGATTTGTATTCTCTGGCAGTGCTCCTATTCTATATGTTCATGGTGCATCATCCTTTAGAGGGCAAGAAAGAGGCAGAAATTCGGTGCTTGGATATGCCAGCCAGAAAGAAGCTCTATGGGGCTGAACCTGTATTTATATTCAACCCTGACGATGAATCAAACCGTCCAGTTCCTGGTATTCATGACAATGCAATCGCTTGCTGGGAAATATATCCTCTGTTCCTCCGCGATCTCTTTACTAAAGCCTTTACCGAAGGCTTAATAGACCCAGAGAACGGTCGCATCACAGAGGGCATTTGGCGACCTGCAATGGTGCGGCTACGTGACTCGCTTCTTTATTGTTCTCACTGTAGTAGTGAAAATTTTTATGATGCGGATGCCTTGAAAGCTTCAGGTGGAAAGCCAGCCATATGCTGGTCTTGTAGCGCAGAAGTGTCACCCCCTGCACGCATCCGAATTGGTAGAAACATCATCATGCTGAATTATGATACAAAGCTGTTTCCCCATCACGTTGACGACAGTAAACTATATGACTTCTCCAAGCCAGTTGCAGAAATAGCCCAGTCTCCTAATGATTCAAACAGTTGGGGATTAACAAATCTCTCCAGTACAAACTGGGTGAGCACAACTTTAGAGGGAACCGTTAAAGAAATTGAGCCAGGGCAGTCAGCAACGCTCATGGCTGGATTGAAAATTAATTTTGGGAAGTCCGAAGGTGAGATCAGGTTGTAACCAGGTAATTTAGAATGGATAACGCAGCAAGGCAGCAGCTACAAACATTTATCCAACAGCAAGGACACACAGTTTGCAACGATTTATCTCGTTGTAGAGCAATTCTCAAAGACTACTGCGGTCAATATCAGTCTGAGTTAAAAGCATTAGTTAACGCTTTGAATGAGGGTATACCAGCAGACTTGGTATCTTCCCAAACCTCTGCTCCTCCAGAAGTTTTGGTTGGTCGCCTTGCCAAGCGTTTGTGCGATGACTTAGGTATGCGTGAGGAAGTTGCTCGCTGGGCAGTAGAAAGTTGGGCGATCGCCTTGGAAGTAATTCCTGAATCAAAAGTTTCCGCCAAAGCAGATGCCGCTAGGAATGCAGATTTGGAACATTTAAAGAAGAACTCTGATTCTCTGCTAATGAATAGGAGTAAGTTCACAGGGACTGTAAAAAAAGTTCCGATGAAAGCTTGGGTTGCTGTGGGAGCAGGAGTTGCTGCATTAGGAATCCTAAGCTACTTTCTGATGTCTAAAACATCATCCCGTCCTGTATTTGGTGATGGTTCATTGACGTTGGGTGTACTAGTTACAAGAGGTAATCCCGAAGAGAATTATGTTGGACTTGCAAACTACTTAAAGGCGGAATTAAGCAGCAAACTGGGTAGCTCTGTTCAGATTGAGATTAGCGGAGTCAAAGCTGGTGAAAACAATTCGTTGAGGCAAGCAGCAGAGCAGATTAAGTCCAAAAAATGGGATGTGGCTTTTACTGTTAGCCCGTTACTCTCAGTTGCAGCGATCGATAATCAATACTCGTTTGCTGCTCGCATGTTTCCAGATTCAAAATATCTTGAGGCAGCAATCTTTGTTGTTCAAGACAGCCCCATTCAAAGCATTAATGATTTAACTCCTGATAAAACAATCGCTTTAGGGGAAGTCGGTAATCCCATTAGTTTTTACATGCCTGTCTATGATCTTTATGGTAAAATGCTGCGAATCGACAAAGATAATTCATCTAAGCAAGCTATTGAGAAGGTAAAATCAGGGCAAGCAGATGCAGGAGTTGGCATCCATGCGCTTTTACAGAGGCAATTTCCAGAACTTCGAATTATTAGCCGCAGCCGTGCCTTGCCGCTGGCTGGTGTATATCTTTCTCCAAACCTGACTCAACAAGAAGAATCTTTAGTCAAAGCTGCCTTGTTAAAAGCACCAGCAGAAATGCAGAAAGGGACAGCTTACGGAGCAGGTGAAAAAATTGACTACACCAATTTTATTGGTATCACTAAACGAGTAGACGAAATTTTGGGTTGTGCCGATTGGCAGCAGAACCCTGTCAAGCTGTATTGCGGTCAAGCGCCAGGAGTTCGTAATTCATCTACAAATGGAATTGTGGGAAAGGTGAATGGTTACAAAGCTGTTGATGCAGAAACTATACAGTTGACCCTGCAAGGGAAAGATGGTCAAGTTTATCAAGTCATTCTTCCTCAAAGTGTTTTGAAACAACTATCTAACGTTGCTTCGCTTCCTGATTTGAACTTTAAAACAGTTGAGATTACAGGCGTTCAGCCTACTACATCAGGTGGATCGCAGGAATTACAAATTATTAATTCAAAGCAAATAAAGGTTCTTCAATAAACCCATGTCACTTAAAACAGACAAAATTAATCAACGCATTCAGGATATCCAGCAGTTCGCAGCGGTAAGATCTGAGCGTTCTTCAGTTTTCTCAGCAGTTTACAATGAACTGGAAAAAACTTCTGAACTACTAAATGAAGGAAAATTAGTCTTACATATTGTCAGCGAAGATCCGACATTAGCAGTGGCATTACAAAACCTTTACAAAGCGCACAAAACTCTGCCAGATTTATATAAGTTTCAAATCACAGCGTTGCCCAGTAAACCTCAAATCGGTGAGTTTGATGTCCTATGTATAGTAGTTGATGCTGGGCAAATTTTGCCTGACACTATCAAGCGTGTATTGGAGAAAGCTAGCCAGATTCCGATGCTGAAGCTATTGATGGTTATAGATATGCTCAGTTCCGATCCAGATAATCAACGTCGGGTCCAAACAGCAATCTCTGAAGTTGACTCCTGGTTGAGCAACCAAAATCCAATTGCTCCCCATGAAATCACTGCACTGCTTCTATTGCCATTTTATCCAGATAGTCTAAGAGAGAAAGTTGAGGTTAACTTTCAAAAAGACTTGGATAAGTTTTGTCTATCTCTAGAGGTGCTAGTTAAGGGCAAAGTAGAAGATATTTTAATCAAGCAAGCTACCGCTCAGTTATTGGCTCAACTTGCTCAAATTAAGACGGTCTTTAACCAGGAGGAAGCAGAGCTAAAAGTGAGACTGCAAGAGGAAGAGCGAAAGTTACAAGGTACTGGAGGGATCGGGGGACTAAAAAAAGATATTGAAAAAGCCTTTAAAAAAGCGGACATGGACCGGGCAGATTTTTTTAAACGAGCTAAGGAAAAGTCCTCGTCGATAAAGAGAATTCTGTCGAATGAGAGCGACACACGTAGTTTGAAGTATGAAATTAAACAACTAGCAGATGATCTGAGAGTAGATTCTAAAAATAAAGGTAAATATACGACTGTTTCTCTACAACTACCTGATGGAAGAAGTTGCCATGAGATGCTCATTAGCCACTGCCGAAACTCACTCAGTGAGTTTGCTAATGATACATGGAAAAGGTTGTGTAATTCTTCGAATGAAGGTGGGATGGTGAATTTGGCACAGCGAATGTCTCAGACACTAAGTATTGTCCCATCTCTTTACTTACCTAAACCTCTGTTTCAACCAGACCAGACCTTCGATATTCAAAGATATTTTCAGTCAACTTCTAAAACCGAGTTTGATTGGAAAAGCCGATACAAAAGAGAATCGTTTGGCAGTTTCCTCATTAAAGAGATTAGAAGTAATATCATGATAGCAACTAGCTTTTTCATGCTGTTTGCAGGCACTGCAACTGTTCTTACTTCTTCTTCTGTGGATAAAACTCCTCCTACAGGTATTTTTGACCTTAAGATAGCAAAAGCAGGTTTGACTGCTTTTATTCTCCCGTTTATTGTAGGCATTACATATAGCACTTATCGTCAGAATGTTTCTGAGAAGCAGGAAGATGCCTCTGAAAAACTAAGAAGTATAGGTTGTAAGCATTACCAAGCTATTGCAATAGATTATGTTGACAATGTCGTAGATTTTACCAACAAAAAGTTGGATGCTGAGGAACAAAAAATTCGAGATATTCTTGAAGAAGCTAGGGAGAAGTTCATAACCTATACAGGTGAAGCAGAAAACCGCATCATTAACTATAAAGCTCAGTTATCTAACCTAAACACCGAAAAAACAAAGCTTGATAGTTTTGAGCGATTATAATTCTTGATATTCGCCCAATAAAAACTGACCAATTAATGTTTTTACTTGGTTTTACGTCCCAATAGTATAGGTAGAAGCTTGTTAGTTTTCATCTATACTGTTGTTTCTATCCAATCCGAGATAGGAGTTCTTTTGCCTCGTTAAAAACACCAACAGCAGTATTCAAACCTTTGTTTGCAGTATCCGCACCAGTTTCAAAGAGTTCTAATGCACGAACTGCTGTTTCGACTGTCCGATCTACCGTATCACCGACAGTAGACATAGTATTTTGAACTTCATCCGCGCCTGATATTAGATCACTGACTTGAGAGTCCTGCAACTGTTTAGCTTGAGATAATGACTCTGTAGCTGAGCTTTCAGTGGTATTACTTAATTGCTCCATTCTGTCGGACAACTGCTGAACAAGAGTAGTGATTCTGCTCGCAAACTCTGTTGTCCTTGCTGTAACCTGAGGGATGCATTCAGAAGTAATGTAGCTCTGCAGTTCCTCCGAACGTTGTTCGATCGCGGTTTTGTGCTCCTGAATTTCAGATATGAAATCGCTTTGTACGAAGGAAATGGTTTCTGTGCAAGCTTGCTCAAGTTCTGTTTCTACTGCGTCAGTCTGGTCTTTTAATGCTATTAATGCATCCTCAACTGTCTGCCATGCTATTTCTTGCTCAGGTACAAGCGTTTCCACAGTATCATTCAAAGCGGTGATACTTGCTTTAGATTCATCCACTTCTTGAGTTATCTCATTTTTAAAAGTTTCCAACTTCGTCTTTAGATCAGTCAATGCTTGCTTGACTTGCGAGCCTTCAGCATCTAATTCATCTTTAGCAGTGTTAACTTGCTCCAACAAAGCTTGCGTTTTGTCGCTAAACGCACTCCAGTCGGTTTCAACTTGGTCAGATATACTAGTTAAGTGCTCCCGTAGCTCTTTAATGGTGTTTTGAGCTTGCTCTGCCTCATTCAGCACTTGTGTCAACTTGGTCGCTGCTTCAACTGCAACAATCTTAAAGTCTGACATTATCCTTCTCCCAATATGGTTACTGATTTTGCTAGTGATTCTTAGACTTAAACAATTTTGCTGAGCGATACTTCTGCATTCTGAACTAAATCTCTGACTTCATCAATCATTGGTTCGAGTTGATCAATGGCTTCTCGCATAACTGTGCGACCGCTTGCCATTTTGTCTTTATTCCCTGAAAGTTTGTCATCTAAACCTAAAACAACTTCAACCAGTTCATTCACTCCTTGCTCAACGATCTCACGTAGTTGAGTACTGATTTTGTCTTCTACTTCGCCTAGTAAGCTGTCTACTTCTTGGCTTACAGTCTGATTACCTACATTCGTTAATGTATTTGTGAACTCAGTTCGCAGGTTCGTGAATTCATTCACCATATCAAGAACTTTGCTAACAACTTCTTGCTTTGCTCCATCCATTTGTGTAGTCATTTGCAGCAATTGCTGCTCTACCTCAGTCTTAGCACTGGCTAGTTCGCCTCGTAGTTCATCTGCCTGGCCACTGGCTTCAGCTAAAGTACTTGTCAGCTGCCCCTGATGAGCTTTTAACTTCTCCTGAACTTCTAACAATGCAGATTGCGTCACATCCTTAGCTGATTCAACAGAATCTTTGCCTTCCTCCAGTTTGCTCTTAAGCTGCACAACTTTCCCTTGAGCGGTTGATATTTCTTGCAATAATTCTCCTTTAGTAGTAGAGATATAATTCTCTAGCTCTTGAAAAGCATTTTCAACTTCTTCCAGCTCTACTTCCATCTGGCTCTGCTGCTCTGCTGCTTCCGATTGCAGCTCATTGAGAGCAGTTTGAAGTTGTTCTAAAAGTGTCTCTGCTTCTGCCTGCTTCTCCGTAATTGTATTATTTAGCTGTTCAACTTCACTTTGCCCCTGATTCAATTCCTGAATCAATGTTTGAACCTTTGCAGGAACAAGTTCTGCTGACTGAGATAGCATTTGCACTGCTTCTGCCACTTCGCTCATAGCTAACACCTAAGATTTTGTAGGAATGTGGAACTAAAATAATGCTAATGCTTAAGGTCTAACCGAGAAGACCTAAAACTGTATTTGCCATTTCAAGCTGAACCTTGACAGCAGCTAGCGCAACCAGAATCGGAATTGGAGCAGTCATAGCTGCAGTAATTTCTGTTCCCAATGAAACGACTGTGACGTTTTCAAAAACTTCCATTGCTATCGCTTCTAGATATTCTTGTATTGCTCTTTCGAATGCATCTTCCAGCTTCTGCTTAACTGTATTTTCGCAATCTGAAGCGCAATGTTGAATGATTTCAGAACTGCAGTCTTTGAGATGCTCTCCTAATTGCTCAATTTGGGAGTTGAAGCTATCGTAGGTTGCAGATAGACCACCATCTAAATTTTCAAACCCACCTATCAGCGCAACTTTCTGCTCTTGAGCAAGCTCATTACTGAAATCGTTGAAGGCATCCCCTACAGTAGTGGTTAAATTTCCATTTAACTCATCAACAAAATCCTTAAACTCATCGTTTACTTGAATTTGAAATTCCGTTGTGTTTTTCTGAGTATCATTTGCTATTTCAACAAATTCATTGAAGGAGCTTTTTGTCGTATCTTTTGAACTGGTTAGAGCTTGTTGTAACTCATCAAGGGTTATTTTGACCTCGACAAAAAGCTGTTTAACTTCAACAATCTCTTCATTGAATTCAGTACGAGCAGTAGCCACTTCAGTTTCGAACGTATTTTGAGATCCGTCTAGCTCTCGAAAAGCTTCGTCTACTTTTGTCTGAGATTCAGTAAGAGATTGCTGAAGCGCGTCCAACTTAGCAACGACCTCTGTCTCTACCCCCCCTAGTTCACCTTCTGCGCCGCTCAGAGCCTGCTTTAATCCTTCAGCACTAGTCTCAAAAGTTGCAACACCTTGAGTCAGTGCTTCATTTTCAGAAGTAATTTCAGAGCTGGTTTCATCAAGTTGGTTGCATGCAAGGTCAATCAGGCTTAGAAGTTGATTAAGCTTTTGTGTTGCCTCTTCAAGATTCTGACCGAAATCTGCAAGTTCTGCCATATCAATTTTCCTGGGCTTAAGAATTTATTAGGAGCTGTGCGAGATCGTTATAAGCTTTTAGAAACTGTTGACTGCTTCTAAGATTGGTTTCATCTGTTCAAGCAGATCTAAAATTTGATCAACATCCCCCAGGACGTCGTTAAACTTTCCAGTGAGGTCTCCTACTTTACCTAAACCGCTTTCACGAATAAATGACATTGCTCTGTTTAATTCACTAGCGGCATTACTCAGCTCACCAGGAAATGTTGAAATAAACTGATTTTCTAAAGCTTGAATTGCCCCATCTGAACTAATATCAACCGTCGCTTCAAGTTCAGAAAGTTTGCTGTCGCCTTCCTCCATTAGTTCATTAAAATCATTCATAAGCGCTGTCAATTTTGCAACAACAAGATCTTGGTGGAAGGTGTCAAGTTGACTAATGAGAGTTGATTGATTGGTGTTGAACTCACTTTTTGTCGCATCAATTAAGCTGTGAAGTTCTTGTACTTCTTGCCCAGCCGTTTGTCCACAATTCTCAATTTCTGTTGTTAAATCTTGAGATTTCTGAGAGGTTTCATTCAGTTCAGTCTCAGTAACATCTGCTTCCTGTCCAATCTCTGCTAGAGCCTGATCTAAATCAGACTTGAGTTCGTCCAACTGCGTTTTCATTTCGTTGGCGATAGCTTCAGATTGGCTTTCTAACTGGTCAATTTTGTCCTTTAGGGTGTTTAGTCCTTCTTTAGCAGACTGCACCTCGCCAATTAGATTTTGTTCTATTTCCGCTAATTTATTGACTAGTGCGTCAAAACTTGCTTGAACTTCTTGCCCAGTAGCAACAGTAGTCTGCGAAAGAGTTTCGACAGAATTACTCATTTGGCTAATGGTTTCCAGAGTATGATCTGCCGATGTGGAGAGCACCTGAGCTCTCTGGGCATTCTGATCAACTAATGCCTCTATATTGTCTGCCATATTATTTATTGCGAACAAATTTTACACTAAGTCTGCTCTGATGTGCACCTTACTAAAAAGCATGACTAGATCTCTAAACCCTTATTCCAAGCAATTTGTGCTGCTCAGGACTATTTAGGTGCTAATTAGCGGTGTTGAGAGCAAAAGCCTAAAGTGGGAGGGTAAACGCATACGTTTCTTTACAATTTGAGAGAGAGTAGCTACTTTAGACAAAAGCCTGAATAGGTAGTAGGCATCCAAAGCAGCCTTGAGTCGCTTGAGTGGGTGCCGCCTTTGGTGGACTTTTCCTAAGCCAATAAGTTGACGGCTAGATGCCGCATGAGGGGATCGAAGTAGTAACAGATGGTGGGGTTGTTTGCATAACCCCCCGAAAAGGTTTATTCCACTTTGAGATGCGTGAGTCTTATTGTGATTCTCAGCAAGCTAATAGCCGTCAAAATGCTCTTATGTCGAGACTTCTGGCAATTTTCTGCCCCCTCACCTGCCTGTACGGTGCTCACTGCGTCAGGGCTCTTCCCACCCAGGACTGTCTCAGAAAGCATACCTTTCAAGACGTAGCGATCGCTGTGTCTCAATTCATGTCTCAAATAACCGGTAATGTTCTAGACATGTGGATCGAGGGTTAGATGGATAATCCAAACTCAAATCGATTGATGAACAGTCCAATGACCACATCATGTAACCAGATGGACTTGGAGAAGCAGATGGTTTTGCGAGCCAGCCGTTTTATTCGGGTACGTAAGGTGAGATGCTTTCGCTCAATTGTCTGAGTATTGGCTTTACCTACAGTGTGAAAAGCAGGATGGAGCAATCGTTGATAAGCTCCCCAATCATCTGTGTAAAACTGGGTGATGCCAAAGGGTTCTAACAGAGCTTTGAGTTGCACAAATGCTGTGTCTTTATGGTCTGACAACACATATGCCAATACTTCCCCTGTGTGGTGGTTGATAGCATGCCACAGCCAACGCTGTTGCCCTTTGGATTGAACAAAGCTCCACATCTCGTCGACTTCAGCTTCAACCTCCTGCCACTGACACAACTCGACTATCGTCTGAGTCGGGTCAATTTCGACTAAACGAGCTTCATTCATCGCACTCAAGTGGCGATGTTTTTTTTAACGACTCAATGACGGTAGTTGGGCTAATGTTGAGCACTCGTGCAGTATCGCGTATTCCACTACCATTGAGTGCCATTTCCACAATCTGTTGTTTGACTTCTGGCAGATAGCCTCGGTAGGTATAACTGCGAATAAAGGTGCTGCGCTGGCAATCCTGATTGCGACATCTGTAGCGAGGTTTCCCGGCACCAGAGCGACCGTGCCTCACGATATCCGTGCTACTACAATCTGGACAAAGAACCGGCTCCAAAACCATAGCTCAATTCAGGGGTATGACACCGTTCCTGGCAATTAGGTACCACATCGCCTGAAAAGCGCGACTGGCAAAGGTCCCAGGATGTGATCTCCCCTATTTTTGTCCAAACAGGTGAGCAAAAATCACTGCGACCGAGTTTAGAAAGCGATTAATTGATAACTTCTACTCATCTTCTGTTTGGCCAGCAATCATTGCTGGTACAGCAGAAGTGCCACGGCAAGATCGGACTTCTGAGGCATTCAAACTCACGAGATTACGTTTGTAGTACGGATCTTTGAGGGTCGCACAGTCCAGAACTAGTCCACCTCCCTTGTAGTATGGTTTTTCCGCCTTTAGTAGAACTTATCAATGGTTGTCTGCTACCCTCCAACTTGCTTGCAAGGATGTGAGGAAAGGACATGCCCAGTAGCCAAGAGACCGCCTATCCCCGGTTGAAAAGCAGCTTAAGTGCCAAAGAGTTAGCTGCTATCTATACACCCAGCCCAGATGAGTTGATGTTGTCGGGGCGAGTCACCAAAAGCCCGGTATCACGGTTGGGATTTCTGGTACTCCTGAAGACGTTTCAGCGTTTGGGATATGCCGTCCCTGTGGCGGATGTGCCTGTTACCATCACTCGGCACATTGCAATGGCTGCTGGATTGAAATCCCGTCCCGATGCTTGGTCTGCCTATGATGCTTCGACTAGCCGCAAGCGGCATCTGACCATCATTCGACAATATTTGAATCTGCAAGGTTTTGGTCAGACAGCCCGCCAACTGATGAACGAAGTCATGGCGGATGCAGCACGGACTAAACACGACCTGGTGGACTTAATCAATGTGGCAATCGAGGAATTAGTTCGTCAACGCTTTGAGCTACCTGCCTTCAGCACCCTGCTGAAAGCCTCTCGTCAAGCTCGCAATGAGGTGACTCAGGCACTGTATCAGCAAGTGGTGGGCAGCCTCACGCAAGAGGAGAGCAGGCAAGTTAATCAGTTATTTGAAGCGGAGGCAGCCACCCATACCACCCCCTGGCAGCAACTCAAACAAGACTCCGGTAGACCCACCCTCACTCATTTACAGGTGTTGATTGATCGCCTCAAGTGGTTAGCTTCCTTACGCCTGGGGAAAGCTGCGCTCCAGCCGATCCCCGATAGTAAGCTGCGACATTTTGCGGCGGAGGCCCAGACCCTGGACGCCAGTGAGATGAAAGCACTACCAATGGCCAAACGCTATACCCTTGCGATCACCCTCCTTAATCAACAGTACGCTCGCGTCCTGGATGATCTCGCAGAGATGTTTATCAAGCAGCTCCAACAACTGCACCATCGTAGTAAAGCAGCTCTGGCACAATACCGCGTGGAGCAGCAGTCAAACACAGACGGACTGATCGCCACCTTGCGCGATTTGGTAGTGCGTCAAAGAATGGTGGGTCGAGTAAAGTAGGGAGACCGCTACTT
>NZ_JCACKR010000163.1:0-13769 GCF_059505485.1 Stenomitos rutilans | reverse complement strand
GACTATCCTAGAGTCACCACATTTCACTCTTTTTGTCAATGCGTAAGTTCTATAATTAACGCTGATACATCGGGTAAAAAGTCCCAATGCACTGACGACGAGCAGCAAGGTCGATCAACGCCGATGTCGAACGCCGCTTAGCTTTAAGACATCGCTAAACGTGGCGCAATACGTTGGTAGACCCAAAGTTTCTGGACTCACCACGTAACGGTGCGTGAAATGGCGATAGTTCATTGAAAAGCGATCCCAGTCTGCCATCTTGATGCGAAAGAGGAAAATGATCAGGTTGGCTAGTTCCTGAGTGAGTGGGATGCGAAAGTAAATACGCTTGTTAAGGTAAATGCAGGCTTCCTCGATCGCTTGATTCACCGTCATCATCTGGTTGCCCAAAACAAGCTGTCGCGATTCTCCTTCGACGGGCGGCTTTTCGATTAGAAACAGCACAATCTGAGCAATATCCTTGCCATGAATGAAGTGAAAGCTGCCTTCTGTTTTTAAGAACCGCAGTAGCCCAATCCAAGTGACGACTTGGGCGATGCCAGACGAAATATGGGATTGGGGCTTATGCGCATCGCCACCCAATAGCAACGTGGGAAACAGGGTTGTAATGCGCGGCGCAATCTTAAGTTTGTCAAGCTGCTGAAAACACGTGTACTTCGATCGAATATAGTCGTGGCCGGTTGTTTCTGCCTCTTTTAAGGGTAGATTGTCACGATTGAGAATGCTGGCAGTCGAGAAATAGATTACCTGCTGGCAAACATCGAGATCGAGCAGACTCATTAGACGAAGCGTTTGGGTCACGTTTATGTCGTAGACCTCCTGAACACCTCCCCATGCGGTTGCGATCAGCACGGCACAGTCGATCGTCTTCAACAACTCACTGAACTGGTCAATCCCGCGCAGATCTGACTGCAAGATGGTGATGCCAGAACGAGCGCGATAATCAAACTTTAGCTTGTCTGGGTTCCGGACTAGCAGGAAAAGCTCATGCTTAGTTTCTTGAATCAGAGCTTCAACAACGTAGTGACCAATACAGCCACTCGCGCCAGTCACAAAAATCCGCTTGGACGTCATCGGGGTTAAGCATGAACGGCTAACAACTGATCAGCCTGCTTGCCGATTTCAAAGAAAAAGGCGGCATTTTCTTCAGGCGTGTTCGGTAGAATACCATGCCCTAGATTCAGTATGTGCTTTCGGTTGCCAGCTTTACGGATTGTGTCGAGGATTCGATCGCGAATAAAGTCTTGCGAACCAAACAGCACGCCTGGGTCAAGGTTGCCCTGAACAATGATATCTTTGCCCAGTCTAGCCCGTGCATCCGCCATGTCCACCGTCCAATCGATCGTTAAAATGTCAGCTCCAGACTTTGCCATGCGTTCTAGCAAACCCGCACTATCGCTGACCAGCAAAATTAGCGGTGTGTCGGGATGCGCCTCCTTAATTTTGCGGAACACCTGCTGCTGGTAAGGCAACGCAAAGGTGTCGTAGTCCTGTGGGCTTAGCTGACCTGCCCAGGAGTCAAACATTTGCACGACTTGAGCACCACAGTCAATCTGGTAGCAAGCATACGTGGCGATCGCCTCTGCTAAGGTTGCCAGCAGTTGATGCAAAACCGCCGGGTTAGAAAACGCCATGTGCTTGATGACAGCATAGGTCTTAGACCCTTTCCCCTCAACCGCATAGGCTGCCAGCGTCCAGGGTGCGCCGACAAATCCCAGCACCGTAGATTCATTCCCCACTTCTGTCCGTAGTGCTTGCAGAATGGGTTTAATAAAAGGCAAGGAGTCTTCCGGTTCCAATGGTCGAAGTGCTTTGATTTGAGCCTCTGTTCGAATGGGGTCGGCAATGATTGGCCCCTTACCCTCGGCAATATCCATTTCAATGCCCAGTCCGGGCAGCGGCGTCACAATGTCCGAGAACAAAATCACCCCATCCGGTCGAAAGGCTCTCCAGGGCTGAAGCGAGATTTCGATCGCCACTTCAGGAATCTCAGAGCGCTCACGAAACGACGGATACTTCTCCCGCAGGTCACGATAGGCTTTCATGTAGCGTCCAGCCTGCCGCATCATCCATACAGGTGGCCGATCTAACGTTTCGCCGCGAGCTGCTCGTAGCAGGTAGGGAACCTGGGTTGACCCGGTCATTTAAGCTTGTCCTAGCACTTTGATTGCATCTGTTAGCTTATCATCCTGAGCACACTGTTTTGCTCATCGCTCCAAGTTCTTAGGGTTAAACGTCGCGACTCCGGATGCCACACTTCAGGTATCGGCTTCTTCATCGTCTGTTCTAAGTTAGATGCTGTAGCGACTGATTTATAAGGAATGCCTTTGAAGGTTCGCGATCGACCACAGACGCGACAAAGTTTGTTACCATGACTTACTGATGGTACGCTGGTGTAGCTCAGTTGGTAGAGCAGCTGATTTGTAATCAGCCGGTCGCAAGTTCGAGTCTTGTCACCAGCTTCAGTAGAAATGAGGCTTTTATCCATCTGCTAAGACTTTCAGCGCTCGGTAAGTCAGTGCCTTGAGTGAGTGATGACTTGGCTGAGTGATCGTTTTTGACATTTTTGGACTAGTTTGGGGTACGAATTGGGGTACGAATTGGGGTACAGGAGATATACTTGGTAGAGCAGCTAATCTGTACCCCGAAAGAATATGTACAGCAAGAAGAACCCCAAGAAGCCTAAGCGTGGTGCCGTTAAGATTAAAGTTTCACGCTATAGCTTGCAGCTCGTCTTTAGCTACGAGGGAAAACGCTTTTATCTTTCTCCAGGTTTGAGAGATACTCCCTACGAGCGCAAGAAAGCGCAGGATATTGCTTTTGAGCTTGAACGAGATATTGACTATGGTCAGTTTGACCCCAATAATCTAGAGAAATACAAGGTTGAACCCGCTCTGACCAATGCCGATGTCGATACCGCACCCAGTACCCCGATTCTTGATCTGTCTGAACTTTGGAATCGTTACCAAGATACTAAAAAAGCGGGTAAATCTCCAGCCACAATTAGAATGTACGGTTGGGTCGCTAATCATCTGGAGCGATGCCCTTACAAGCAACCCATTGAAGCTCAAGCGATTTTTGATTGGATCAATGCAAATGTCCCCGCTGACTCGGCTAAGCGAGTTTTAATGCACCTATCGGCTTGCTGCAAATGGGCGAGAAAGTTAGGCACTCTAGACTTAAACCCCTTTGAGGGCATGGCATCAGAAGTGAAGGTTAAGAAAGCTGGCACTGAGGAAGATGAAGTTTTTCCTTTCACTACAGAAGAGCGCGATCGCATTATTGCAGCGTTCAAAAGCAGTCGTTACTACCGTCACTATGCTTCACTGGTCGAATTTCTCTTTTTCACAGGCTGTAGACCATCAGAAGCGATCGCACTGCGTTGGAAACATATTAACCGAGCTGTGATTACGTTTGAGCAAGCGGTTATCTATGATGGGCAAGGGCTAGTCTTAAAGGATGGACTAAAAACTCAGAAAGCAAGGAGGTTCCCCATCAATGCTCAATTGACTACATTAATTGAAGCAATCAAACCAGAAGACTGTGATCCTTCAGCGCTAGTATTCCCCAGCCCTAAAGGTAAGTTTATTGACTGGCACAATTTTACAGGCAGAGCCTGGAAAAACGTTCTTAACTCACTGGCAGATGTTGCATATCGAAACCCTTACCAAACTAGACATACATTTTGTAGTCTGTGTAGAGAGCAGAATATTCCCAGTATCCAAATCTCAAAGTGGGCAGGCAATTCAGCACAAATGATCGATCGCTGCTACGCTAAAGCCGTTGAGAATGTTACTGTTCCTGACCTATAGAACGATCGTTGATATACATTCAATGAAGGCTTGCAACAATATAAAGGTAAATATAAAAGTAGAATTACATATCTTTTTGCATGTACTTTGCATACAAAAGAACCCCAGTTACGCTGGGGTTAGGTAGAGCCAGCCAAACTTGGCTAAGGATTAGATCACCTTACTATCGCGCCTGCGGCTGTTCGTAGAAAGTTGCTTCACGTATTGCTCGACAAAGCGTTCATGCTCTATGAGGTTTCCACGATGCAAGGCATAATTCTCAATGAGTATGCGGTTGTAGCGGATGGCGCGTGAGTTCCATTTGACCCAATGCAAGCCTTCGATGATGCCTGAGTTTTCCTTGTTTCTCAAAGACCGCAGTGTAGTGTGATGAATGCCTAAAATTCTTGCCGCTTCTTGTTTGGTGATCAAAATGGCATCGCTGGTCGAAAAATTCATAGACCCTCCCAAAAATGATTGAAAACCTGAGGATGTAAGTACCACTTACTTAGCTGGCAGTGATGGATGCACAACATCTGACTCAAGCGACTCGTTAGATGGTGTACCTAAGCGCTCCAAAGCCTTGAGGACGTTGATGGGCACTTGGGCTGAGGTTGCCGCCTGGGCAATGGTTAGGCGATTGCCTCGCACCAGCGTCAACATCGTTTTGATTCTGGCAACGATTGGATCAGTCGCAGGGGTATAACCTTGACGAATCGCAAGCTCTAAACCCTGTTCAATCCGGTCTATATGTAGTAAACCAAAAGCTG
This sequence comes from Stenomitos rutilans, assembly GCF_059505485.1. NCBI lineage: Bacteria > Bacillati > Cyanobacteriota > Cyanophyceae > Leptolyngbyales > Leptolyngbyaceae > Stenomitos > Stenomitos rutilans. The sequence goes on along the minus strand of NZ_JCACKR010000163.1, from coordinate 9,208 downwards.
GTTGGAGGTTAGTAAGTGGTGGCTGCACCTGATAAGGGCTTAGCATCACGCCCACGTATTGGGGTTGCGCCACATGGTAAACATTAAAGTTGTAGAGTCGCTGCTGTCCTGCCTGATCAAGGGTTTGAACACTCAGATTGGTGATGCTGGTGGTGGTGGCACCAGGGAACTTTAGGGGACGAATGGGGCGTAAAAAGAGCGTGTTAGCTTGTCCTGAGTCGATCGAAGCATTCGCAGCATAAACCAGACGCGAGGGATCGGCTAGCAGAACATACGTGATGTGCTCGTGAGCCTGGCTAAAGTCGATCGCAGTGGCGCGTCCCGGTCCCACTTGCACATCCACTGTGCTCAGCCTCGCCACATCACGACTGATGACCCGATAGGCTGGTGCTGCCATGGCTGATAGAGTTATCGGACTCATTAGACTAAAACTAAGGACAGCACCGACAAAAATTCGCTTCATCAAAGAAACCTCCATTGTTCAATCGAATTAGCGGTTGACACGGAAAAAGCTGTTAATGACTACAGAAACCTCGGTACCAGCTGGAAGAACGGCAACGGTATTGCGTCTGATCAACTCTTGAGTTGCTTGCTCAGACCGTTGGTTGAGGCGCTGTGCTGTGGTATTGAAGAAGCCGTCAAGCAAGGCTGGTAAGAGATTGGGTTGGCGCGATCGCCGAATGGTAGTGCTGGAAAAGCTGTCTGAATTAATCGCATTGCTAAATTCTTCTGTCGGCTGGTTGAGTAAAGCTCCTGCTTGACCCAAAGCACTCAACCCACCCACCAGCAAGTCTTGCTTGGCAAGGGCAGCGCCAGGATCATTGAGCTTGCGAGCCACCAGTGGTGCTCCCTGCTTGCCCTGAAGCAGAATGGCACCGGGAGGAACCACCTCTTGCCTGAAACCACCATCACGACCGCGATAGAGAACCGCGATCGCACTGGCAGAGACCAACTGATTGTCTGGACTCACAGTTGTTGCCTGCATCATCAGTTGGGTGCCTTGCGGTAGGGCAACCGCCCCATCACTGGTGTGCATGTCCTCAGTCAACTCTACCTGGAACCGACCCTTGGGCGTTTGAGTCTTGTCATCCTTACCACTGCTGGTATCCCAAACCAGCGGTATCGTCACGCTTGCTGGTGTCGTCGTGCCCAATGGCACTGGCACGAGAGCATTCAGGGCTGGCTCTGGAGCGGTGGCAACGCTTATGGTCGGAGCAGTAAGAGAGCGATCGCCCAACAGCAGCTCCGGAGCGGCAATACCTGCGTGTTTGAGGATACCCAAAGTGCCTGGAGTCAGGTCGTTCGCAGTGCTTTCCAGACTCGTTGGGGCAGCACCTGGAGGCATTGCCTCTGGACTCTGATCGGCTACAAGAGTTGGCACGGAAGTTCCGAGCTGCACGCTTGGAAACGGGGAGGGCGTGGTCGGGTTGGTGGCAACTGTGGCAGCGGCAGCAGTCGGCTGATCAACGGTTGCCTCTGCTTTACCCAGCGCCGCCAGAGCCGACCAGCGTGCCAAGGGGTCAACAGGTGGTTCAGTTCTTGGTGCGACAGGTGTGGCTGTACGCGCTGGCAGCGGTGGCGCGATCGCGGCAGGCGCTGGCACTGGCGCTGAGGCTGGTTTTGTTGCCGTTGCTTTGCCAGCCGCTACAGGTATGGACTGGGGTGGCTCCGGTCTGGCAGCAGCAACAACTTTTTTCTGATCCTGAAAGGCAAGCTGACTGCGAAGCGCAGCCGCATCGTCTGGGACGATTTGCGGCGGTGCTTTGTCTGACTCAGGGGCTTGGCTGGGCTTCTGCGCCACGGTGCGCGGGAAAACGCCGAAGGCAAGACCAGCCACAACCCCTAAGCCAGTGCCTGTGGCCACTAGCGTGAACAGAGTCTTGGGCAGCGGCTTTGGTGTCCCGGTCGAGGCACCCGTCGCCAGGTGCTCCGATGGCTCCGTCACATCACTACCCTGTTCTGCCAAAGCAAACGCTTCTGGCACTAAGGGTTGAGCCGTCGGCGAGGCTAATCCCGCCAACTGCTTTTGCGTCTCAGGATCGATCGCGGATTGAGCCGCATCAGGAGGGAATAATTCAGGTGCTTTCATAGTTTCCAACAGCTAATGATGAACTACTGAGGCGACTTGGTTGCACCACCCGCTTGACCACCATTGGGGTCATAGGGGGTGATATCCGTGATTTGCAGTCCAGCAGCACGCAAGTCGTAGATTTTGCGTTCGACCGGTGATGCCTGATCACCCAGGGGCGAGCGCGGTATTTCCACAGTTTGCAACGTGAACGTGCGATTGAAGGGCAGGCGCTCGCTAGCACCCGTTTGACGATCCATCACCATGCGCGTGGCAACCAGATCGACCTGCCACTTCGAGGGTGCCAGTTGGCGGGGTTCTGAGAGGTAGTTAATGACGGTGACAGCGCGAGTTTTGCCAGTAAACACAGTGCTGGGTACCAGATCAGCCAGCTCTTTAAGCGAAGCTTCCGCAAACGTGGGTTCCAGCATGACCGAAGCAAACCAGGTGTTGAGCGGTACTTTCTTTTTGGCTGCTTTGATCAGTACCCCTTCATCCCGCTGGTCAGTGCCAGTGAGGGTACCGTCCCAATTGAAGGTCAGTGTGGTCCAATCACTCACCACTTTGCGTAGCACCTGGGGATAACGAAAGTTGCGGTCTTGCTCAGAGATGTAAACGGTCTCGCCGTTGACGAGTTGTGCCATAGTGGGGCGGCGGCTTGCCAGCACATTTTGTTTGGCAGCTAGAAACAGCAGCCCCAATAACAGCAGCAGTTGAGTCCCGAGAATCCCCATCTGGAGCAAAGCCAGCAAGTTCTTTGACTCGACGGTCAGAAGGTTCGTCCGGTTAAGGGCTTTGAAACGTCCAATGTTCATCGCAGGAATTTAGTAAGGGCGACACTACTGGCAACGCCAACCGCGTTGCTAGCAAAATCAAGCAGGGCTTTGATGTTATTGGCAAGCCCGTTGTAGAGCGCAAGACCACCACCACGGGCAATAAGCAGGGCTAGAGCCGGGGCAAACAGGCTCAAGAACGCCGCAAAGGCAAGGTCGGTCACGATCTCGCCACCGGAGCGCACTACTACGGCAGCGACCAGACCCACCAGGATGTTGTAACCCAGTTGAGCACCAATCAAGCTGAGGAAACCCGTCAACCAAGCAAAGATAGGGCGTCCCTGAAACGGCAAGAGCGATAGCCCCATCGCGATCGGTCCAAACAGCGCGGTCAGCAGCAACGCCGCTTCCAGGATGTTGACGAATGCCCACTGCAAGCTAAAGAGAAAGAACCGGATGAGGGGCAAGGAATTGTCTCGCAGAAAGCCACCGGGGTTAAAGACAGCACGACCAACTGTGCCGATCGTGGTTGCTCCAGCCGCATTGATTAAGGCTTCACCAAAAGTACGTAGTCCATCTAACGGCATTTTGGCTTGCTGTTCTGCCTGCTGCATGATTGCCTGTGCACGCTCTTTTTTCTCATCCCAGCAGGCAACCAGTTCTTGACCCGTCAGCCCCTGGCACTCGCTGTAGAGATTTTGCAAGGCTTCTTTAGCGGCGGCACTAATGCCAAGGCGGGTAATTGCATCGCGATACGTCAACTCACCCAGCTGCACATTCAACACATTCTGCACCTGGGCATAGCCGAAGTTACGGAGGAGGAGGGTGGTCTGTGCCAGCAGACTCCCATTCCCACCCAGGAAAAAGATAATCACCAGCGGCCAGACAAACAACGTTGCCAGTTCTGACCAGGACTGTTTGTCCAGAATTTCTTTGCCGCTGACCAGTGCCAGGTAGAGGATACTGACCGCCGCCAGCACCAAGCCCAGACGCACCATCCCAGTCCATAAGCCATCGTCAAGCGGACTAATGACATCATTCCAGGCAAGGTTCCACGCTTCGATCGTTTGTCGCGACAGGTCGATCGCCTGACTAACAATGCCCAGCGCCTGATTTTCTCCGCCTGAGGAGGTAAACACGCCATCGGTTTGAGCAAGGTAGTAGTACATCATCATTCCTGCCTTTACTGTCTGTCATCGATTAGCGATCGCTGGTCTCCGATCCCAGATAAAACCCACCAGGCAAGGTCATTAAGCCAGTCTGCTGCGTGGCAGCATTGCCAGCCGCAATCCCCCTGCGGCGATCGGTTGTGGTGATCATCGAAAGGTCACGGGCTTGTTGAGCGCTGAGAGTATTGGCGATCGCCCGATCCACCCGCCCCTGCTGGGCTTCTTTCAGCACTTCCTGGTTGACCTGCCCATTCAATGCAGTCTGAAGCGACAGGTTTTGCAGAATCTGCTGCGTGACATCCAGGCTTTGCGACTCCTGCCCCAGCTGAGTATTTGCCTGCGTTTGTTGCGCGGTTTGCTGCGCCCGTTGCGCCAGCGCTTGTTGGGCGGATTGACTTAGCGTGGCAGCGTAAGCAATGCCCAACGCGGTGTCACGGGACGCTTTCCCGGCGATGTCGTGGCGAATGGCATAGGAACCCTGCCCCCCCTGCTGATTTTCCAGTTGTTCAGATAGTGCGGCAGACTCATTGCTACTGGTGGGTGTACTGCCTGCCTGGTCAGTTGTTTGTTTGAGGTCGGGAATGCCAAAAGCACCCAACGCTCCATTGAGAACGCTTTCAAACGTCCTGGGTAAGTTCGTCACAAAGCTCTGAATGCCACCAAAGATGCTGCTCACCTGATTGCCAAGCTGACTGCTCACCTGATTGATTTGGTTCGGGACAGAGAGCACCGTGGTGTTGCCTTGCCCGGTGGCAGTGGGCAGGGACGGTTGATTGGGCAATGGTGGTTGATTGACAGCCGCCCCAGCCGCGATGGGATCTTGGGTCAGTGCCTGGGCGTTTTGAGTGTACGAAACGCTGAAAATAAAACTGGTTGCAGTTAGCAATGCGAGTAATGTGGATTTTCTCATGGCTTTCCTCCGAATAACTTACAAACGGGTGGCAATGATTTGCAGCGAATTACTGATGCTGGACGATTCAGAACTGGGCAATTCAGCATGAATGAGATCTGAGACACGTCCAATGTGATGCAGTCCCTTGCCTTCTTTAAGGGCAGGAATGTACTGCTGGGTGAAGGCTGCTAGAGCTTCGAGATTACCAATCAAGGTGTCGGGAAACTGCTCCATCACACGGGCACGGGCTGCTTGCTCCTCCTGGTTATTGGCAATACTGGCGAGCGTCATCTCGCCGGGATAGTAGCGACAGACCCAGAACCGGCCGTCTTTCTCTAAGAGCCAGTAGGAGTAGAGTTCGCTGGCTTTGGGCAAAGAGGCATCACTGGCGTTGCGGCTGATGATAGCAGGGTCGTAGTGCAGGTATTTCTGAAACGAGTTGGCAGCGGCGGCAGTGATGCGTCCAGTGATGCGATAGCTCATGTTTTGTAGAATCTGTGGACCTGTCGCACATTCATAAATGCTGTCCGGGTCCTGACTAATCAGACAAACGGAAATACCGTCCTTTCTCCCGGTCGCACAGGTCTCTCCCACCATCTGGGCAAAGCCAGGACGCTTGAGCAACACCGATAGTTCATCGCCAATAAACAAACTTTTGGGATAAGAGAGAGCATTGCGGATACAGGCAGCATGGGCGTTGATCGCCATTAGGTAAGCATCCTGCCCACTATCGTTGTTGAGTCCACTGAGGGCAAAGAACTTCATCGCGGGTTCCGGCGAGAAGGAGCTAGGGGCACTGAGTGCGCGTCCCACGTTAGAACGAAACAAAGCCTCAATCTGGGTGGTGATCTGGTTGAGAGCCGCCCGATCGAGATCCTCAAACGAGCGCAAATTTAAGCGTTCACGCGTGCAGTAGCGAACAAAGTCCCGCAGCGTTGGTATTTGCTGCCATGCATTGGCTTTCCAACCGTGCTCAAAGGCGCGATTGTACCGCTCAATCATGTCTGGGTCACGGAGAAAGACATCGAGTGCCATTCGGAGCAGTGCTTCCACACGCTGCCCCAGTTGAGGGTTGTTGACCTTGCCCATCGCGATCGCGATCAACGCACGCAGGGTCAACTCCTTCCAACTTTCTAGCCGCCGCTCCCGCTCCGCTTTGTCAAACTTTCGCAGGTCAGGCGGTTCCAGCAGATTGGACGAACCGCGCGTAAGGTCGAAGTAGGCACCCTCATCCCCCAGCAGTCGAATCGCTGTTTTGAAAGTGCTATCACCCCCAGAGGAGATGTCCATCCCGACAACGGGGATGTTTTGCCCGAGGGCATCCAGCGCAAAGCGCCAGCCCAAGACGCTTTTACCAGAACCAGAGGTGCCTGTGATCAGCACGCGTTTGGCTTCCTGACTGAATAGGTCGATGTAAATGGGTTTACCACCGCGATCGCTAAGGAATTCCACGCCCTGCCGATCAAGATCTTTGGGTACGGTGAGCGGCAGGAAGCCAGCCGCTGTTTGCGTCGTGGGTGTCAACCGTCGTTCGCTGCTGATCACATTGTTGTCTTGTAGCAGGCGTTTATTGGTGATGGGCAAGGTTTGCAGCCACAGTGACCAGGCAATATGCGGTTCTCGAATCACTTTGGCAGAATCAAAATTGTTCGCCAGCGTCTGGCAAGCGAGGTCTAACTGTCGTTGCGTGTCGCGATAAACCAGAAACACCGCTGCACAATGCACTGCCCGGACGCCTTCATACAGTTGCCGTTGTGCCTCAAATGATGCTTCCTGCTTCACCTCTGCCCCCACATCACGACCCTGCCCTTTCGTGAACGCTCGCGTACTGGCAGAGCGGGACTGTTTTGCCTGCCGTGCCAGGTTGTCTTGAATCAGGTAGTCATTGGCACGGCTGATTTCGACCCAGGCTTCGGTGTCATGCACAAACCCAGCAGACAACACTTGCCAGAGCCAGCGCAGTTGTTCACGGGTATTTAACCATCCGGCTGGCGGCTCTTCCATCACCAACACCCCACACCGCTGCTTCTGGCTTTGACCAGGCAGCCGAATCGTGTCGTCCCGCTGCTGGTGCATCGGACAGGCAGACTGCCCCTGCATCCCTTCAATCAAAACCGTGACGCTATGTTTGTGAGTCGTGGCGTGCTCATCGAGCGTGAAGCCATCTTCCGTCTCTTCCAGGCTGAGCACCTGCGGCACGGCTGGAGGGACACCATCGTTAAAGCGGTGCCACAACCATTGCCAGAGTTCGTCCTTATTGCAGGACTTCAGGTTCAGCCCCATTTTTGTCGTGAGCAGCATCTCCCAGTTGGTAAACCCTTCCTGAAACGCCCGCAGCAGCAACTTTTGGTAGAACTGTTCCTGGTAGAGGCGAGTGTTGCCAGTGATCGTGCCCAGCGTGATCTGGGACAGGTCGCGCCACCAGTGTTGCACCCCATGCCACCAATCTTTGTGAGCCGCTGCACCCGTGTCGTCTGCCGTCCAGGTGCAGAACACATATTGTTGCCAGACCTGACGTTTGCCCGCTGCGGTCAACGCCTGCAACCGCTTTTGTTCATTGCGGAGTAAGACAGCGATCGGGGTAAAGCCGCAGGTGTCTGCCAGTGACTCCAGCGCTTGTTGACGTGAGGCATCGTCGCTGTAGCACCCCGTGCAGAACGTGATCCGCTCTCCAGCGGGCAGATATTTCAAGCCTTCTTCTAAGGTGTCAGCCATTGTCATCAGTTCATTGTTGGTCAACCGATCGTGTAGTCCTTCCAGTTGAAACGCAAACACAAACTGGTATTGGTGCTTGCCAACTTCAAGTAGGAAGGCGCTGACTGACCGTCCCTCTTTTTTGATTTCGGCAAGGCAGCAGAGATTCATATCATTTTGAAAGGGCATAAACCGCTGTTTGCCTCCCTGTGGGGTTGGAACAAGGCGTGGTTTGAGTTTGATACGGACAACACCATCGCCATACTTTTGGCGCATAAAGCGCGAACGCTGTGAGGGTAAAAGGGGGATATAGGTTTGGTTGCCGTTGCACCAGTCTTTACCGGGTGGACTCTGCCACTGGTTGAGAAATCGATACGGTCGGCTGCCGGTGAGTAGCCACCAACTGACCACGAGCCAGAAGGCACCACCGAAAAACCACCCTAAACCCAGACTGAAGCACCCATTGGTGAGGAGGTAAGACACCAACACCAAGCCGATCCAGGGTACTAATTGATTGGCGGGGATGGGACCGATCGAGGCCTCTTTGCCCAGAATGGTGTTGTATTTGATGAAATGGTCGGGGTTGCGTGACATCAGCTTGTCCTCCTTAACCACCAGCGGTGCCAGTGCCGTTGCCGATAAAGAGGAAGGTGACCACATCGATCGCAATCACGATCGCGAATGCCAAGCCCACCTGCGTCACGATCGGTCGCCAGTCGTTGCCTTGCTGCGCCTGGTTGTAGGCAAAGAGGGCTGCCGCTGCCACCAGCAACAGAAAGACACCACGAATTAGGTTGAAGATGAGTTTGATGACTTCTGGACTCACCGTTTCACCGCTGCCACCAGACTGTGCTTGAGCGGCTAATTCAGTGAAAAACTGTTCCAAGCCACTCAGGAAGACGGCATCGGCAGGCTGGGCAAAGAGACTACAAAAGGCGGTGACGGTGATAATGGCTGTGACAATATGCCAGAAGCGAACTTTCGCCTTGACCCAGCGTTCGACGATTGGCAGGGCGCGGGCAAGATGCCAGGAGCTGAGAAAGATGAGACTGGCGCAGCCAAAAACGGCAAGTGTAACAGGTTGATTCACCACGAAATAGACCATTACAACAAGGCAAAGCAGGAGGCACAAACCATCAATGCGATTCAACTTGTATGGTTTGCGTTGCGTGACGGAGAGCTTGTTATTCATCATGCGTGTTGTGTGAGGTGTGCAGGATCAAGCCAATTCAAACGGCTGAGATGAGGTTTCGCGTGCTGGAGCGGAGGGCTGTCGCTCTTCTGCTTGCACGCTGTCTACCAGCGATGCCAGCAGCTCGGCTGGCATTTTGCAGAGTCGAATGTCTGGTTCCTCATCGGGGCTAATGAGGGCATCAAAAACTGGCTGCTGGTTTTGCTTGCGGTCAACGCCCAGCAGTTGCTGCTTGTCGGTTAACAGCGTTTGTAGTTTGAAATCATAGGCATAGGTGCCATCTTCAGGGCTCTCTAGGGAGAACACGGGTGGCTCTCGACCATCAAAAATCTCTGGTAATTGCGCCTGGGCATAACGTATAAATTGTGGCTCAATAGGTGTTGCGGGGAGGTAAAACGAGGAAGCATAGACTAAGATGCT
>NZ_JCACKR010000162.1:0-13942 GCF_059505485.1 Stenomitos rutilans | reverse complement strand
AGTCTCTCATGCTATTTCTTCCATTGTAGCGTTTCACCAAAAGCTCGGAAGAGCCCATCCTCATTGTCATCTGATAAAAGGGATTGACGACTGGGTCAATGTGAAATAGGTCGCCAATGTATGTCAGGAGGCAAGCCAATTCTTCTAACTCAACCTGTGAATAAGGTGCTATCGGAAGTTGTGCCATGGTTGTCTGCAACTGATTCCTAATCTGCCGCCATTGTTGTACCCTCCCTGTAATCTGGTCGTCAGAATCTACACTGGATGATGTCGGGAGGGTGGGAATAGTGAGGGTTTGCTGCCAAGTTCCTAGTTTCACTCGAAGGTGAACGGAATTTGCTGCAGACTCACCCGGATCGGATTCAATGGTTTCAAGAATGTGCAATTCCAGCGGAGTAGAAAGGCGATGCAATTGCCAGTCAGCAGGACTCGGAGCCACGTCAAATGAGCCTGGAAACTCAATTTCTTGGGTAGCGATGCGATCGCACATCGATCGCACAAAGGCTGCAAAATCAGGTCCTTGCAAGAGCAATCGTGCATCTGCTGCTAGAAGAAGGCGGAGATGACTCAGGAAGTTTACTTCAGCGTTTGTAAAAGCCAGTTTCTGGTGCTGAATTCCTTGCATTTGTTCGGCAAGCTGTTGTTGCAGATGCGCCGCCAGTCCTTGCCCCATGGCGAATTTAGTTGTGGCGTTGACATCTGCTACTGCCGTTGGCGTTTCATCCTCTGAACCAACCCAACGGGTTCTAGCCTGGAAAGCATCCAGGGATTGAATCTCGATCGACTCAATTCGCAGCATCTCAGCATAGTCAGCTTCCAAGGTGGTTTGGTTCAGCAGTGCCAAGAGTGCCTCGGGTGTGAGGACATCCGCTTGCATCCGATGCCAGACACTGCGCCGATCACCGTCAGCAGGCTGGGCATCGGTTAATAGTGGTCGCCAGGGAGCGGGATGATCCAGAATGTGTTGGGCGATCGCCATTAGGGAGGGAGCCGCAATCAGGGTACAGCTACCGGGGTGCAGTCCCTCAGAATTGCAGTGCAGTATAGCAAACAGTGGCATTCTCATTCCTCCCCGACTTTTTAGATACCCGTGATTGAAATTAAAGCCTCATAAGGCCACCACATTCCGGGGCAAGACACCGGCAGGTGTCTGCTCTCCGTCACCAGGACACCACCACGACAGGAGGTCCTTTGGGTATCGCCAACAAGCGCGCAGTTTCTGGGCTATCAAGAACCGTGACGGTTTTGCACGCCCAGTTTTGACTCAGGTTTTGCAGCCCAATAGCTGCATCACGGTTGCGTGACCAGAGGTACAAACAATCCCCACTCCAAACGTTGGGTAACCCACATAGCACCTGTAATCGATTAGCTAATCCGGTTTCCGGGTTGGGCAAAGCCGGTCCCCAAACAAAGCTATACCACCACTGCCAATGTGTCTGTAAATCCTGCAGAATGGTCGGCGCACAGAACCGTTGGGAGCCATGCCGCAGCAGTAATCCTGCCATCAGCAGTTGCGGTGAACACTCACCGAGTTGCGGCAGCGGATCGAACTGAGGGGGTTGGGTCAAATCATAGGTCGTGGCGAAATCCATCTCCTCTGTCATAAATCTGGAGCGCTGCCAGTATGCCACAATCAGACTCTGCCTGCGCCTCCTGCCTAGTAGATGCGCGGTCAACTGAGTGGGGAGAAGGGTGATCTGGGTGCAGTTCCAGGTTTGAGCCATCGCTTTTAAAGATCGCGCGAACTGATGACCGCGTGCCAGCACATATAAAGTATTGGTATTCCACTCCATACCCAAATCCCGTAAGCACACCAAAGCGGCAGGGTCGGCGGCTTGACTAGTTGTGGGAAGTGGAGGTTCCATGGCAAACGCATCCCACCAATTCGGCTGATGACTCAAATCCCTCAAAACCTGACCCATAGTAGGGGAATCAGGATGATGCAACATCAGGGTCGCCATAATCTGTTGAGCCGTGCAATGAACGAGGTCGGTTTGGAGATTGAGAATGTCATCAAGTCCTGTGTCTGAGAGGGTTCGTTTCTGGAATGGATTCATGCGGGATGGTGCAGCTCAAATACGGGGCTGCATTTCATTGAAGAGAATTGTCAGGATGGACGCAACCCATCTCTGTCGCCGCGACATGGATTTGTGAAGTCGGTGTATTTCATGCCAGATCCAGATCTAACTGTTCGACTCGACAAAAAGAATCATGCACTTGGATCGCTGACTCAAATTGCGGGAGAATTGCCATCTGTCCAACAATCTTGAGTAAATGGCAAACCGCGTAAGAGGTTTGTTCTGGCAACACCAGTCCTGTGGTGCGATCGTAAGTGAACCGTCCTGTCCCCTCATCCATTTCCACTCGCCACGGTTTGGGAGTCAGGCGTGCTCGAAAGGTTGCCTGGAATTTGCACAACCGACCATACAACGGGTCAACGTAAAGATTGTGCATCAACCGATGGGTTGTGCGGCTTAACGGGTCGAAGGGTCGGGTTGTGCAGAGGTAGCGCAAGCCATTTAGGGTTCGGTAGGCACGAAACCCTAAATGGGGGAACTGTTGAACGATCGCGTCCAGAGTTGCAAGAGCTTGCTGCACACTTATGGCAATCTGACAGTTCGCCGCACAATCTGGATAGTCAGCCGGATCTAGACCTCCAATGTCTACATCGACAATCAGCAAGTTCCTAGCATTCAGGATCAAGCAATCGTAGCGGTTACGGGTGATGATTGCCTGTGGCACTCCTTGATGACAAATTTCATGCAGTACAGGTTCGCCCATGACGCTGTACTCGCCTTTTTGCAGAGCGTACCAGCCTGAGCCACCTGGATAATCTCTGATTAGAATTGGACTGAGTTGCGCCAGAGTGATCCGCTCCTGAGGGGAAAGCACCTTTGCCCACTCCTGGAGTATGGCGGCATTATCACCCTCGATATCGGCTTGAAGCACCAATTGGGTGAGGTATTGATTCACCTGTTCAGTTGGGTCATCTACCCCTCGTTTGCCTGCCCAGAAGCAAAGCTTTTGGTAAAGGTAGGGTTGGCTTCTAACGAATTGCTTTAATGGGAGTGGGAGTTGAACGCGCATGGATTTCCCTTGAACTATTCTCCCCTTCATGAATCTGTATCTTTCAGATTCTGGTGACAAATTGTTCTTCAAGCAAGCAAGTTCTGTTGTTACGGCACAAATTTGTGAAGTGAGCGGATGGTTTAGCTAAACTGCTATTAAGCTGACAGATGACCTGTCAAATGAACAATTACTCGCGTTACATTGCTTAACTTCTGCGGCTAACTCTGCCAAACGTGCTGCACTGTCTCGCCGTGCATCAGCAAGAAGTCAGCTACAGCGAGTAGCTTTTGGTAACTATCAGCGGGCGATCGTCGTCCAGTTCCCTCACTAAACCAATGCTCAACGGTTGAAACTGAGCAGCAGCAAATCTGGCTTACCTCTAGATACGTTAAAGTCCACCGCGCTAGGAAAGCATCCGGCGACAACAACGGCAGATCAAGAAGCTGCCTCAGCAGTTGATATTGAGCCTCAGTTAGCCTCATTTAAATTCTTCTGCTCAAGGCATTCAAGGTCTTCTTCAAAACCATAGTCCAACTTACAGTGAGCAAAGGAAGGACTATGAGGATCAAGCTGAACTTGGTAGTGCCACCCTACAGCTTGCACACTGCTCTCCAAGCAATAGAAACGATCGCGCACTACCCCAAAATCTTGGGTTGGCACTCGAAACCAGCGAACGCGATCGCCTAGGTTAAATCTAGGGACTTGCAACGAATTGTTGTCTGATACCGTTAGGGATTGTGCTGGCTTAGCTCGATTTTGCATTTTCTCCTGTACAAGCTTTAAGTTGGCAATGCAAGTTAGACTAGCTTCTTAACTATATCTCTTAGGTGTATTAGATGCATTTGCATCTAATACACCTAAAACTAAAACTATCGAAATTTAAGAGGATAATTGCACCTAAAGCAGTAATAGGTGCACGACCTGTGAGTTGCCGTGTCTACAGATGAAGAAAAAGAGAGAGCTATTCTCAAGGTTTACCTGCCCAGTAAATCTTTGCGAGATCGCTTCAAAGCAGCTTGTGCCTTAAACGCAACGAGTATGAATGAGGCGATCGTAGAGTTCGTTCAGCAATACGTTGAAGAAAATGAAGCGACCCAACGAACTGGCTCGAAACCACGCCGTTCTGAAGGAGAGGCGCAGTAGTACTGGAGTCGCTTCTACCCCTCTGTTGGTAGTGACTTAGGGAATAAAGCAAGCTCAACCCGACAAAAACATTCCCTAAGTTAATAGACATTGTGCAGTTTTAAGGAATCACCTTCCGAATCACGCCACACCGCTCAAGTTATGTCCTCGGGAGTAATGCCCAATGCTGCCAGTTGCTCAGAACTGAGCGATCGCAGCTTCTCGGTCAACTGCAATCGCTTCTGGCGCTCTTGCTGAGCGGCTTCTTGTCCCGTTAGCAGCAGATTGCCCTGCCCATCCCACCACCTCAGCCAAGGTTGTTCGGGCTGATTCTGGTAAACGCCTTGCCAAACGCCCAACTCCACCTGCATTGGGGCAATTCTGTAATGACCTCGCTCATTCGGACTCATCCGTTGATAAGTTGTGTCAGTTAAGTGATACAACTCAAACTGACCACTGGTGATCAGGTAAATGCCGTAGTACGGGATTCGCATCACTTGTTCGTAAATCCAGAACTTACCAGGCTTACCAGATTCTCTCGCCTCAAAGCGGGATAGTGGGGTTTGATCTCGTTCCTCGCTGCCGTCTCCCGATGCAAATTCTAAAGCAATGATGGGCGTGATGTACTCTCGCCATAGCACATACGAACGCCGAATCTGACTGCCTAACCGAGGTGGAACATTCGGGACATAGAACCAATCGGGGGCTTCTGCCCCACGTTCCGGTGGGTCTGTCTCCCGCCAATAGATGCCGCAGTCTTGCCCGATCGCGTACTGTCCATCGGGGTGCAAGCGTTGCAGAACGGGCGCGATCGAATCGGTCAATATCAGGCTTTGCGGATGCTCCTGAAAATTCTTCACAAACGTCCCATCCGAATCTGGCAGTTGGGTATGGTCAGGAAACTGAGGTGGAATCTCCTGTTTAGTTAGTGTCTGGTCCATAATGGAAGACCGAGCAAACGTTATTCCTTATTCTAGGACATTGGCTAAACCGAAAAAGGAGTCTTTGTCCGGCTCAAAGCCCAGTTACCTTTTGGTGGCGATTGGCAGCCACTCACTTGCAAGCTAATGCTCACAGCCACCTCACTACTATAATCGGGGAGGCATTTGGGACATTCAGCAATCGAGCAGCTTCATCTCCAGCGATCGCTGTAACCTCACCACAATACCAATTCTGAGCTAGCAATCGCAGATTTCTGGCAGCGGTGTCATCCCATGCCCAGATGTAAAGGCAATCATCACGCCAGGCTGTGGGCAATTGTTGCAGTATATTTAAACGATTAGTCATGCCTGTTTTTGTGTCAGGGAGTGGCGGTGCCAGCACGAAGCTGCGCCACCAATGAGAATAATCTTGCAGTTCCTTTAGGATTGTTTGTGCGTGGAAGCATTTAGAGTCGGCTTTTATCATTAACTCTGCCATCAGATGTTGAGGTGAACACTCTTCCAAGACAGTCATTTCATCTAGTACCCACTTTGGAGAGTCAGGATGAGGGATTTGGTCAAAATCAATCCTGGTCTCAATATTCTCTGGGAAATGCCAACGCGTCGAAATTAAGCGCTTTGCGCCCTCTACCCCTGTTAACCGTTTCATCCGTTTGGGAGGATAGAGGGTGATATCTGAGCAATTCCATGCCTGAGCGATTGTTTGAAGCGATCTTGCAGTATTGGCATTTCGAGCCAAGATGTAAAGTGTATCTGCGTTCCAGCAAGTCTGTAAGTCTCGCAGACACATCAAACTTCCTCGATCGGCGCTGCTATCGACTGTTGGCAAGGATGGTGCCAGAAGGAATGCGTCCCACGTATGAGCGTTCGCTTCAAGGTCAGTGAGCACCTGCTGCATCAACCTTGTATTGTGATGCTGTAACATCAGCGCCGCGACAATTTCTTGAGCAGTGCAACAGGCGAGAGGTAGTTCCAGGTCAGGCAGTTCAGGCGGGTCCTCAGGAAATAGTTCAGGGGAGGAGAATCTTTTGGATTGCTTCATAACTGGAAAAAATAAGGCTCAGAGTGCAGTTGCAAAAATTAGCTGCTGTTCATTGAACTCGACTGGTTGCCATCCAGCAATCGATCTGTGTCGCCACGACATCGATTTGTCGAGTAGTTATGCGGTGATTGTCAACTTTCTCAATTACTTTGACGGTTCGTCTGTTGTCTCTGGCTCTGTTAGTATCTCTGGCTCTGCTGGCAATCCACACCATTCATCCAGCAACTCGTAAGGAATACGATCGCGATTGCGCCAGAGGAAATCAATCGTCGCCAATCGACGACGGTGGTGTTCTGGAGCAGGACGGCTTCCGGCTCCCGTGCTAAACCAATGCGCTACAGTATGTCGGCTCACACCAACTAATCGAGCAATATCAGGATAGTCAATCTCCCAATTCTGTAAAAACGTTTGGGGTGACATGGGGGGTGGACAGGTCCTGTAACGCTCAAATAGTTGCCACTGCTCCGTCGTTGGGTACATACTTTATTCACCTAACTATGGACTGAGTGGATGTGAGGTGAGACAAGTTCCAAGTCATCCTCAAATGCCCAGTCTGCTACACAGTCAGCCCGTGAGGGGCTGTCTTCATCCAGAGCGATCGCGTAATGGTAGCCAACTGCAACAACGGAAACACTTTGGGCAAACACAAGTCCAACGATTCTGCCAAACCCATTGCTCGAAACCTGTGACCACATAACCCTTTGTCCAATCCCAAACCTGGGCAATGCAAATTGTTCTGGCAGATACGCTGGGAAACAAATGGAGGTGATAGCCAGTTGTGGATCGGAATAGATAGGAAGAGGCAAAGGGGGAAATGATTGTTGATTAGAGTCACTCATAACAGCACGATGAAACACGCCTGTCGTTATTAAAAGCTGCTTGGGCGTCAGGGAGAACAACACCCAAAGAATCCCTGTTGAGACGACAAATGGGCTGTTATTCTGACAACCTCCAATGCAACATTCCTTAACTTATTACCAAAGCCGCTGCCAATAACGAATAGACTCGCTGTTAGTGAGTAGAAAATCAACGATTGCTAACAGTTTTTGATAACACTCGGCAGGTGCCCTCTTTCCTGCGCCCTCGCTAAACCAGTGCTCGACGGTTGAAGTTGAACAGTGGCAAATTTGGCTGATTTGTCTGTAGCTAAGGGTCCAGCGAGCAGCGAAAGCCTCGGGAGGGAGCAGCGGTAGCGCCAGAAACTGTTCCAGCAATTGAACCTGAGCTTCATTCAACCGCATCAGCCCCTCCACGCCCCATCAAGGACAAATCATCCTCAAAGCCATAGTCAGTTTTGCAGTGATCAAAAGAGGGACTATCGGGTCTAGCTGGATGGCGTAGTGCCATCCCAGTGCCTTTATACTACCTTCCGCTCCGTAAAATCGCTCTACTATGATGCCAAAATCCCGACTAGGAACATGGCACCAGTAGACGCGATCGCCAATATTAAACTTGGCTGGGGTCTGTACTGTTTCCTCTTCTTCGGAGATAGGAGTCCAAGGAGGTTGGTGACTAAACATGAATCGAGAAGTTGCTTCCGCTAGCTGTATTTATTAAAATAGTATACGACATTTGCCGCAAAATGGTAAATATCGCAAAATGTTATTTGCTCAAAATGCCATGCGAAAATTGAGCCTGCTTATTAGGCTGCAATTGCTATGGCGGATGAAGAAAAAAGGGAGATTCGTGGGAGATTGCCTAGATCCAAGAAAATAGCGTTAGATGTCGCTTGTGCTAAACGCGAAATGAGTCAGCAGCAAGGGGTTGAGGAGGCTATCGAATTCTGGCTAGGAATTCAAGATCAGGTTGAGGTGCTAATCGAGAAATGTGAATCGATGGGAATTGCCCCAGAAATAGCTTTACAGCAAGCTGTAGCCTCATGGTTAGAGAAACATCATTAGGAGAAAAGGGGCGAAACTTCAGTATTAACAGCTTAGAGGGAGTTAATCTCTGCTTGAATTAGGGAATGGTTATAAGCTAGTTTAACCAAAAGCATTCCCTAAAAACTGCCTGAATCAGTTGAGGCTCATCTAGAAATCCGCTACGCTAAATCCAAACAGTTGTACCAGGAGAGGAAGCGATGGCACAGACTGATGTAGGTTGTTACACCTTGAACAGAGAGGAACTATTCCGCATTCGTGAGCTGAAACTATTGACAAGCGATCACGACTATATCTTCTTTGCCCTCCAGCTTGATTTTCCTGGCAAACTGAACCCTAAAATTGACGTTCATGCCTTTTGCAATCGCTGGGAACTGGACGAAGGCGACCTCTACAAAGCCCTGGGTGAGTTACGGAAAAAGGGCGTGGTCGTCTCGATCGCAAGCCAAATCAGTCTTCAAATGCCATCTTAGTACCGTTTAGGCTGCCAGATTGCAGTTGGTTAGCTTAGGGAATAAAAAAGTCTCCAAAACACCCTAATATTCCCTAAATCTCATCGGATTTCAAATATGGGATGAGTCGGACTAGATAGGTCGTTTTCGCGATTACGAGTTAACCTAGCTTATGCAATCAGTGCTGTGCTCCCAAGCCTCTGCTGTCTTGAGCCTGTTGTTGAGAGTGAGCGCATTTGACTGTGGAATCGCTCATCCTGCATCTGTCGTTACCTGTTCTTTCCCACAGTGAATAATCGCCAAGACTCTTGGGACAATAGCATCAGCTAGGCAGTATGGGTGAAAATCAATAAAACCTCACTGGAAGCCTTCCGAGTAATGACTGCAATTCAACCGAAACCAACACTACTGCGTGCCACTCTGCAATCTACCGCGATCGAGAACCGTCCTGCCCAGGTGGCTTGGACAATTGCTCGAGTGGCGGTGGGCTTGCTGATGATCCACAACGGATTTAGTAAACTGGCGGACGTACAGGGCTTTGCGAGCGGGGTTGTAAGTTTTATTGGCTTGCCTTACCCAGTTTTCTTGACCTACTGTGCTGCTTACGCTGAAATTGTGAGTTCGATTCTGCTGGCAGTTGGATTATTCTCTCGGCTCAATGCCTTGATCCTGCTATTCACCATGCTGATTGCGATATTCTTTCATCTCAAGAAAGACGGCTGGCATATCCCTCCGCTGGAAACGGCTTCTCTGTATGCTCTGTGGTTTAGCTTCTTCTTGACCAACGGGGGTGGCTTATTCTCTCTTGATACGGCGATCGCAAGTTGGTTGGGGAGATCCACATCTCCGTAAGGTAGTCAGTGGGAATTAGTATCGGCAGTTGATGGATCGAAGCTGTATTTCCGAATCAGGCAACCAAGAGCGCATTCTTTAGACAGGCTCCGCTGTCAGGAGCCACCGTTGCTCGTGCAACCGCTGCCACGCTTGCTTAACGTGCTGTGGCTTAAAAGATTTTCGTTGCCCTAGTTGCCACTCTTCAACCGCAGCGATCGCTCGTTCGACACTCGCCGCTGCCTGCGGATCTGCTTGCATCACCCAGTGGACAATCGCCAGCACTTCCAAACTATAAGGACTCTCATAACCTTCGATTAGACGAGTCACTCGATTTAGAATGGCAGTCGCCGGAGTATCCGCCAAGTAATCCTGGGCAGCTTGAGCAACTCCTGGTCGAAGTCTAATTTCTGCCCCCTCATCGTCAGGGCGGTAGCCCTCAATCATATGTCCTTCTAACTGGCGCAGAACCGGATGTAAATTGGCGGCGTAAGGTCCTTGCTCTCCCTGAATAAACTGCAAGCGCAATGGTTCACCTGCTGACTGAAGCAGATAGGCTAGCTTCTGGATTTCCAGCGTTGTGAGCGGGTAATCCAGCGACAGATATTGCTCCATCAGCGCAATTAGCAAGGCACGAGCACGGGTGAATGGTGGAAAAGAGGTGCTTGCCGTAACTGTTTCTGATTTCGCTGCTGGGGGTTCAAAGATTAACACTCGTACCTCTGGCACTTGAGCAAAGGCTGCTTCAATCAATGGAGCAACTCGCGACCACGCTAACCCACCATTGCCACAACCCAAAGGTGGAATAGCGATCGAGCGAATTCCAAATCGCTTGACCGTTTCAATCAGTGCCAACAGCCCAGTTTCAATATCTTCAATGCGGGATGGATTTTTCCAATGGCGTTTGGTAGGGAAGTTGATGATGTAGCGGGGATTTGCTAGCTGACCTGTGGGCACAATGAACATCTGCCCTGGCTTCGCCTCACCCGACTGGCACGCCCGTCGATACTCCTGGAAGTTTTCTGGAAACGCCTGCTTGAATTGCAGCGCCAAGCCCTTCCCCATCACACCGACACAATTGACGGTGTTGACCAGGGCTTCTACGTCTGTCTCCAGTAAATTCCCCAAACAGGACTCCAGCATAATCACCATTTCTCGGTTTCCTCAATAGTACCAATTGGGTCGCAGGATGACTCCTGGTTGATGGGTTGCTGTCTGTAAGCACTTTTCCACCTCGGCTTTGACCAAGTGATGCATCACACCAATCTCGGTAATGAGCTGCCAGGGGAAGAATTGATGCACTAGAAACTCGGCTTGCCGCCGTCGCTTACGATCGCTGTCCTCCGGAGTATCGAACCAATATTTGAGGGTCATCACCTGCCAGTCCACCTGATTTAGATCGGCGGATCATCAAAGAACTGGGTCAGTGCCATAATCCCATGTCCATCTGTGAAGGCGAACGAAAGGTTGGCTTGCTGCACAGCTTCAACCGTAGAAACCAGGTAGACTACACTCTCCTGCCCTTCAAGGTAGGTTGGGACATTACCTTGATGAATGGCATACAGCATCGGAGAACGGGGCGCAAAGTAGAACGGCACGTAATCAGTCAACGTTCCCCCTGCGCCGCAGGGCACCGTTACTCTCGCTCGACGTGACTGAATGCTTTGATTTGCCAAATTGGTATAGCCAATTCCCTGTTGCTGCATTGTGCTATTTGAACACAAACCAGCGATCGCCAAAATGGAGGTTAAGTTGCTCAGATGCGTGATGTGGTAGATGGGAGTTGGCATCAGGAATTGAACGAAAAGTCAAAATCGCGTCCAGCTTTGCCTAAGTTCTGCTGCGTGCGACTCTAAGAAGGAAGGCACTCACTCTATCAAGAATTGAGGCTACCTCAAACAAGCGAGATACTTCGTCCTTTGACCACCTCACCCACCCTGCCAGAGTGTCCCACTGGTGTAGAAAGGGCACTATTCTGAAAATTTAGGGAACAAAAATGTCTAAATTTACTCAAATTATTCCCTAATTTTGAGAGATGTAATTAAGACTAAGCGCAACAGGGTGGAGAAGGATCTAACCCTGGCACAGCTTTGGACTTAGGGAAAAGAGTTCCCAGGTAACCCTCTTTTTATTCCCTAAGTGAGGATTAGCTGGAGAGACTGAAACACCTGTATCTTGGGCAATTGACCACTTTAGGGAATACTGTTGCTTTTTAGGGAATAAATTTTCCCTAAGTCGTCAAGCAAGGATACCAGGATGCCACGCCGAAGCCGACCAGAACATCTGATTGGGGAACTCCAGGATTGGCGTGATGATGAATTGGAAGATTTAGCAGCCATGATCACGGGGTTGCTAGAAGCCCAACAAAGGAAAGCATCGGATGTCTCCCAAGAGCGGCGGGAGGATGGCACACCGTTGGGGCGACATGGCGGTCGAGGGCACATTGAGTTGAAGCTGATTCCTGATGCGAAAACGGGTAAGACTTATGGACCCTACCGATACTTGCGCTATTGGGGTGTGACCAAGAAGGGAACGAAGGGATTGAAAAGCGTATATTTAGGGAAAGAAACTGGGGCAAATGAATAGTTTGCAGCCGTTCAAGTTGGTGGAGCGATCCACTTACAGGTATCTCACATTCACAGCTTCCCAGTTGGCTTTTGGTTCGCTGGTAATGTCAAAGAACACTTCAACTTGTCGCCCTTCTGCATCCAAACCAATAACCAATAGCCCTCGGCTCGTTTGTTCCTGAGCAAAAATGCCGTTCAGATTCGAGAATTTCACACCTCTACTCCTGTTAAAAACCTAGACTTTTGGCGGCAGCGATTTCAGAGCGTTCGTACTGCTCGCGGTGGCGTGCGGCTAATCGCACATATTCTGGGTCAGTCTTTGCCAATTGCCACTGTTCATAGAAAATCATGGCAGATTGCGCTTTGATTGGATCTTCTTCGCGGGGCAAAACCGTTTTGGAACCTGCTGCATACTTGCGTCCTGACTTGTGATTGGCATAGCGGCGAGAGCGGGTGTAGCCCATCTGCAAAAACTTTCGCGCCATGTCCATGCCAACGAAATCGCCTTCGGCTTTGTACTGAAGAAACAGGCTGTAGATCTTGTCGGCAGACTGACGGGCAATGTCTGGGGTTTTGAACTTCCAGGAGGGCAAAATTTCGATCTTGTAGGGTTCAACCAGCAAAACGCCCTGTTCGCCTCGACCAATTCGGTACAGTTCTGGGTGCTGGCGAAAGTCGATCGCCTTGAAATCGAGTGAGTAATCAAATTCCTGCATAGACTCAAGGTGGAATCGCTGTCACATCTACCGCAATGATTTCTGCACTGGGCTACTCCTTAGCAAAACCAGCGATACGAGCCATCGCTCCAGCGAAATAACGCTTGTCCCTTAAGCGATCGCTACATCGGCTGCTCTGTGGGACGGGGTGGCTCCTCTGGCAGGGGAATGAATTCTGTCTCCTGCGGCACTGAGGCAAATCGTCCCTCACGCCAATCCTGCTTGGCTTGCTCGATGCGCTCCGGGCGACTGGAGACAAAATTCCACCACTTATGCCGCATGCCCACTGGTTCACCGCCGATTACAATACATCGCGCCGCTTGCTCAGCCGAAACGGTTACTGCTGCACCAGAAGTGAGGACTGCCAGTCGATGTTGGTCGATCGCCACTCCGTTAATCTGCAACCCTTCGGTGACGCTGTACACTGCCTGCTGAGAGTAAGCATGTGGCAACGTGAAGTGGGCACCAGGAGACAGTTGAATGTCCAGGTAAATCATCAGTGAGAAAGTTTGTACTGGAGAGGTGCGATCGTAAGCTGCACCTGCAATCAGCGTGAAGGAAACGCCATTGTCTGTCCAGGTTGGCAAGTCAGTTGCCGGATGATGTCGAAACCAGGGGTCGGTCTCCTCATGCTCATCCGGTAGGGCGACTCAAGTTTGGATACCGTGCAGGGTTGCTTCTTTAGCGCGATCGTCATCAGGCGTACGCTCAGAATGCACAATACCCCGTCCGGCAGTCATCCAGTTCACGGCACCAGGGCGAATCTCTTGCACGCTACCGACACTATCGCGATGTAGCAGAACCCCTTCAAACAGGTAGGTGACGGTTGCCAGATTGATATGCGGGTGCGGTCTGACATCTACGCCCTTGCCTGGAGGAAACACGGCTGGACCCAGATGGTCAAAGAAGATGAACGGACCTACCAGGGGGAGCGTGTCCGAAGGCAACAGGCGACGGGCTTGAAAGCCGCCCAAATCCTGAATATGCGGCTCGATCAAATGTTGAATGGCATCAGTCGTCATCGCTGTTTGAAGATTGGCTTAAGGGGAAAGAGTAACGGCGCTGGTGGAGCCTCTGGAGAGTTGCTTCTCCAGTGAATTGGCACTCTTGAACGCCTCTCATTCTAAGCGAGTTGCTTGCCGGGTAGTCCTAAAGGTGTAAGGATAGCTAACCTCTAGCTTGAGCAGGGTAAAGCGCTGGCGGCTGGAATGTTAAACCTAGTACGTTGCCCTCTAAAGTAGCCATGCCCTTGACACTCCCTTGCTGCCCCAGTTGCGACTCAAAGAATGTAGTCAAAAACGGCAGAATCCACAACGGCAAGC
>NZ_JCACKR010000161.1:0-14350 GCF_059505485.1 Stenomitos rutilans | reverse complement strand
TCGGCTGTTGTCTGACTTCAGACATTGCCACTTCTGTCAATGCGTAAGTTCTAAAAACGTTCTTTGTCCACCCGAACTTGCGGGTCATCCGAATGTAGAACTCCCGCTCCAGGTCATCTTTGCACTTCTCTAAAATGATCAGGTTATGGGTCCAGCTAATTTCTGCCACCAGTGGTGTCAGTTTTTCGTTGGCGTGGTACGTCAGGTAAAAATCCCGCATCCTCCAGATGTTGCGAGATGAAAAACCACTGATGCCGGGGAACTCTGCTCGTAAGTCTTTGGCAAGCTGCTCCACGATAGACTTGCCCCATGTCTCACCCTGTTGTCGCTCCACAATCAATTTGCCGATATCCCAGTACAGGACGATTAGTTCTTTATTGACCGCTTTAAGAGCAGCGTATTGGGCAGAGCGAATCCGCTGCTTAATTTCTCCCAGCAGTTGCCCATATTCCGCGACCAACTCACTCACCCGATTCTCCTTATTTCTGTGTCTAATGATTTCTGCAAATCTTTATTTACTTAATTCAGTGAATCTGACCGTACTCAACCTCGTTAAATGGAATTCCCAGGAGGTCGAGCGTAAGTCCATCAGCCATTTTTGCGCCGTATTTCTGTAAATACTGAAATAAGTGAATACTGAATTCTGTAAATACGTCTAGCTTTGATGTCCATAATGCTCTTCCAACAGCTCTCTCAGCAGGTCCACCATCGTTACCCCTTCGGTGGTTGCCTTCAGCTTGATCGCCTTGTGCAAGCTTTCAGGAATATCCAGGGTGAGGCGCTTGATTTTCTCTGGCTTCGTTTCTGTTTCCGATACAAGTGGGTGCTCTGTTTCAACCAGTGCTTCTCGGTTCGTTACCCATTCTTCGATATCTACAGGTTTCTCTACGGCACCTGGCTTGCGACCAAAGCTAACTTTTTTGCCTGCCATTCTCTTAAACTCCTAAGCTCAAAATTTCTTCAGTTAAGGCGAGAATCTCCTTTGCCGCCGCCCCATTCGGGTCAGTATCAAGGACAGTTCCACCAGCAGCGGCAGATTCTGCGAAACTTACACGCTGGCTGATCACCGTCTTAAGTACAGGAATCAGATACTCTGCTAATGCATCGCCCACATCCCGACCAATTGCTGTATTTACGATTCTACGATTAATTACAAATACAGATTTCAGACTTTCCTTAAATACAGAAGCTTCTCGAATAAGCTTAATCACTTCATCAGCTGCCCACACGTCATATGGACTGGGCTGAATGGGGACAACAACCAAATCCGCTGCGACGATGGCAGAGCGAGCTAATTCTGAAACACGGGGTGGACCATCGATCACTACGTGGTCGTAATCCTTTGCAAGAGGAGGTAAATCCCGATGGAGCGTAGGGCGATCAAGTCCGATCACTGAGAAGGGCGGTTTGTCACTGCGAGCGGCAGCCCAGTCACGGGCAGAACCTTGTGGGTCAGCATCAACTAGTAGGACTCTTGCTCCTTTAAGCGCCAGCGCATGGCTGATATGGATGGCAAGGGTCGTCTTGCCCACCCCCCCTTTCTGATTTTGAATAGCAATTTTCATTATTCACAGAAGCCATTATTTACAGAAAACCTGATTTACACTTTTACAGGCTTACAGAAACAAAGATAGCTCAAACTGTGCCGAGATTCTTATTTCATCGGTCTCTCCACTTAAATCTTCCTTTCTGTTTTTGCTGATTTACAGAAATCTGTAAAGATTTGATTTGAGCTACTGAGACTGAGCCGACATATGGTCCAAAAAGTGCAACATAGGCTGGAAAACTTTATTTGGATTGAGTTTCAGAGAATCTATCGAAGTGAGGCTCAGAATCAGCACTTGTATGTTGAGAGTGTGTGGTAGACCGATTTGCACTGGGTTGTTAGAAGCCGAGCAGAAGCTTGGGTCACCACACACCTTGACAACTGAACTCGGACAATCGCCTGGAACATCGATTCCGTATCGTGCAAGTTTGAGTTTTGCAAGGGTGCTGTTTACTCCCAAAAACCATGAATCAAACAGTGTACTGGATTGGCATTGATGTTTCGAAAGCCCAGCTCGATGGCCACATTCGACCGACAGGTGCAGCGTTTCAAGTACCAAATACGGAAGCAGGCATTGCTGCTTTGGTACAACGCTTACAACAACTGCAACCAGCCTTGGTTGTGATGGAGGCAACTGGAGGACTAGAAACCCCTGCTGCCGCCGCATGCGGTGCCGCTCAAATTCCTGTAGCCATTGTCAATCCACGACAAGTGCGAGACTTTGCTAAAGCGACTGGGAAACTCGCCAAAACCGATGCGATCGATGCTCAGGTACTGGCGCATTTTGCCAACGCTGTACAACCTGAAGTGCGTCCACTAGCTGATGAAGAGTCACAACAATTAGCCGAAGTTGTCGCCCGACGGCGGCAACTTGTGGAAATGCTGACGGCTGAGAAGAATCGGTTAGGTACTGTCCGAGGTGCGATGCAGCAAGAGATTCAAGCCCACATTACTTGGCTCGAAACCCGCTTAGAAGCACTCGAAGTCCGACTCAAGCAAAGCATTGAGCAAAGTCCTTTATGGCTAGCGCGCGTCAACTTACTGCAAAGCGTGCCAGGGGTCGGTGCTGTCCTGTCGAGCACCTTACTGGTGAACCTGCCGGAACTGGGCACACTGACGCACAAACAAATTAGTAGCCTCGTCGGGGTTGCTCCGCTCAACCGAGACAGCGGCAAAAAACGCGGGCAACGCATGATCTGGGGTGGCCGGGCACAAGTGCGAGCCGCACTATATATGGCTACGTTGGCATCCACGCGCCATAACCCAATCATCAAAATCTTCTATGAACGTCTCTGCGAGAAAGGCAAGTTGAAGAAAGTGGCTTTGACCGCTTGCATGCACAAGCTGTTGATTATCCTGAATGCCATCGTGAAAACTGGGGTGCCTTGGCAACCAAATCTGGTCGAAGAAGCTTGACTTTTAACACAATCGCTTCTGCTTGCTCGGCAGTTAACCAATGAAAGCTCTGCTGCAAGAGCTTTTGCAACTCATCGTGATACCAAATTGCACGAATGGGTCTCCGACCCGGAGATCAACGAATCAATTTTTGGAATCACTGTATAGAGAAATGTGAATAATACAGATCGTTTGGCATCAAAAATTCTTGCGGCAGAGCCATTAGAGCCGTACATTGAGAGAGTAATTAAGATCGTTCCAGACTTGAACCGCTGCTTGGCGGTCTGAATTACTTAGAGCTCCATTTTGAATCAAGTAGCCTAACTTACTTTGTTCTTGAATTCCTAAGTTAACGTAGCCAACAGAGCCTATCTTACCAGTTCTCTCTGCAATAATTCCACAAGAAACTACTCCGTAACAGCTTTGATTGCGGAATAAGTTGTTGAATATCCCTTTCAACTGACCGTTAGATACCGTTGGTTTTCTTGTGACTCTCAAATTTCTCACTGCTATCTGAGCAGTATCTAATGCCGAAGGAGGAACGTGAACCTTAGCACTTTTCCTAATAAGCCGAGCTAAATCATCTGCAAAGTCATCAATAACATTGGGAAGCCCTTTCAATTGAGAAGTACTTTCTACCTCTTCTGCTTGAAATAAAATAGTTTTATTTTGAGCATATGTAACACTAGTTAAACTAGTAGCTAAGATTGAAGCTAATAAAATAAGCCACGATTTCGGAAATTTAGGCATAGGTTGATTTCCTCAAATAGAAGTTGCATTGTTGATTAATAACTGCGATATGTAATCATTCAACGGACATGCTGAGGCTGCTTCTCTGATCACATGTAGCCTCACAGTCTATTATACGCACAAAAGCTTAATAATCTTTCTTAAAAATTATTTAAATCTTTGCGGTAAAACAAATGGCTAACTATATTCAATCAAGTAATTGATTTCTATGGTTCATTTTCCCGTTAGTAAGCTGAAGTTGACTGACCATCAGCGAATGATTTTGAAGACGTTGATGGGCTAATCGGAGGCGCACGCTCCAGTCACTGCTATCCCAAAGTCTTAACGTTCCATCATAACTACCGCTGATGATCCACCTACCATCAGGACTGACAGCAACAGAACTCACTACATCCTCGTGTCCTTGGAATGGTGGACCAATTGTACTTCCCCTTAAATCCCATAATTTTAGACTATAGTCATAGCTACTGCTAATGATGTGTTTACCATCTCTGCTAAAGCTAACAGAGCTAACCCATCCTCCATGTCCCTGAAAAGGCTCAGTTATTTTGTTGCCCTCTAAGTCCCATAAGCGCAAAGTTCGGTCAATCCCTCCACTTATGAGGAATTGGCTAATTGGACTAAAGGCAACACAAGTAACCCCTCCTTCGTGCCCTCGAAATGGTGGGGTAACCAAAGTTCCTTGCAGATTCCATAGTTGAATCACGCCATCGTTTCCACCACTGACAATCAGATTTCCATCAGGGCTGAAAGCAACGGAGTTAACAACATCCTCATGCCCTTGGAATGGTTGACTGATTGCTTTACCTTGACGATCCCACAAGCATAGTGTTCTATCAGCGCTACCACTAACTATCAGATTTCCATCAGGGCTGAAAGCAACGGAGTTAACAACATCCTCATGCCCTTGAAATGGTTGACCGATTGCTTTACCTTGACGATCCCACAAGCATAGTGTTCTATCAGCGCTGCCACTAACTATCAGGTTTCCATCAGGGCTAAAGGCAATTGATGTAATACTCTCTTGGTGCCCTTGAAGAAGTGGTACTAACAGGTTGCCTTGTAAGTCCCATAGTCCTAGCATTCCTTCATCGGTAGCACTGATTATCATTTTACTGTCAGGGCTAAAGGCAACTGAATTAACCCTATTTTGATGAGCGCAAAGTGGATTACTTTGTAGATTCTGCAAGTTCCATATACGAATAGTCTTATCACCACTACCGCTGACAATCAGCTTTTCGTTAATAGGACTAGAAACAACTGAAGTAACTACATCTTCATGTCCTTGTAATGGACGACAGATTCGGTTACCATCCAAATCCCATATGTGGATTACTTTATCTACGCCACCGCTAATTATTAGCTTGTTATTACAGCTAAAAGCTATGGAGCTAATGCTTGCATTGTGAGCTTGAAATGATACATGTAAGCGTTTTTTAGGTAGATTCCACACATGTATTTTTCCATCATGGTCTCCGCTAGCAATCCACTGCCCATTAGAGCTAGCGACAATTGTTGTGATGATGTCTTCCTTGCCGCTTCGGAAGGGTTTGCCAACCTGCTGGCCCTGCAAGTTCCATAATCGGATTGTTCCATCACGACTACTACTTATAATTAGTTGCCCATTAGAGCTAAAGGTAACTGAATTAACAGGAGCTTCATGCCCTTGAAGCTGATGCCTAACTGAACTGTCTTTTACACTCCATAACCACAAAGAACTATCAGAGCAGCCACCAACTATCCACCTTCCATCCTGGCTAAAGGCAACTGAGTTAATTTCATCTTTAGGTCCCTGAAAAGGTTCTCTAACCTGCTTTCCCTCTAAATTCCAAAGACAGATTTTTACACTAGGAGTAATACCAAAAGGTCCATACTCATCGAACTGGGAAACAGAATTGAAATCGTACTCTATATGAGCACTAACAACTTGTTCACCGTTAGGACTGAAAGCAACAGCATTAATTCGGTCTTGTTCAGATGCACGAAAGGGATTCCCAGTAGGGCTGCCTGTTAAATCCCACAGTTGCAGCGTTCCGTCAAAACTAGCACTAACAAATTGTCGCCCATCGGGGCTTAAGGAGATTGCACAAATTTCAGCGTTGTGCCCATTTAAGCGATTCTGCTCATGAACATAACTCATTGCCCAGAGAAGACAATCCAACACTGGACTCAACACATCTTCCTGCAATCTTTCTAGGTTCAGATTAATGGTCTGAATAGCCAGAAGCAAGCTTTCTACTGGTCTAGCTGGAAGCAAATTTTGAACCCTCATTGCTTGCTCTCGCAAGTTAGATTCAGTCAACGCTTTGTTTAGGGTCCGAATCTGTTCATCTTTTTCCTTATCAATTTGCTTCTGCACTTGTTGGCTAACTTGAATAAATTCTTCAGCCAGGGCATTAAGTAAACCTAATTCTCCATACTTCTCCAAATAGTCCTGTGCCTCAGTTAAGCGCGCTCCTTGCCTGAGATGAGCAGGATCTTCAGGCTTGCCAAGTTTTTCCCATTCTTCTGCTTCATCCTCAAGCTTGCGTTCAGTCCGTATGGCGTCTCGGTATTGCGCTAGCCATTCCTTCAATTCTTGCCAGTGGCGAATTAATGCTTCATGAACCACATCCAAAATGACTGGAGACTTTGGATTTTCCGTGTCTACTAGGGTTCTGGTAATTAGCCGCGTGTCAACTAATTTTCCAATGACTTCATCCAAAACTGCTTCTGATTGTTGCTCGTTCACAAGACTATGCTTGAGTATGCGCCGACGTGTATCTTCAGTCTCTTGTCCGGGTTGAATTAGCTCTAGAAAAATTCGTTTTGCCACAACCTGCTGTTGCTTTGAAAGAGATAGAAAAACTTCATTGGCAACTTTTTCAAGAGCACCTTTAATGCCTTTGAGATTGTTGTATGCAAGGAGTGTTAGTGAGTTGAGATAAGGTTCTTTTCGCGTTTTCCACAGCTCAGTTAGCGTAAATTGCAGTAGAGGTAGGCTACCTGGGTAACCTTCGACATCCTCAATCAGGCGATCGACTAACAGGGGTTCAACTTCTAATCCAACCTTTTTCGCTGGTTCCTCGATCGCCTTCCTTAAGTCCTTCTCACTCATTGGAGCAACTAGTTCTAGGCTTTCCTTTGCCCGAATTTTGTTAGCAAGACGAGGGTATTCAGCACATTTGCCTAAGAAATCTGCTCGCATTGCGATAATTAGGCAAAGCTTTCCTACTGTCTGCTCTAAGGTGTCTAGCAAGCAATCAAAAAACTGCTGGCGCTCTTTATCACTTTGGCAAAGCGTAAAGCATTCCTCAAACTGATCAATGAACAGCACAACCCGTTCATGCTCATCCTTTTGAATGACCTTCGCTAAATTATTCAATCGCGTACCCAGTACCTGCTTCAACTTTTTGAAGGGCTGCTCACTAGGTGTAAAGGGTTTGTAATCGTATTGCCAGCGATCACTCCTTGACAATTTCTGTCCTAATTTCAATTCATACAGCAGCCCGGCTCGAACGACTGACGACTTACCGCTACCGGAGGGACCAATAACAGCCAGGAAGTTATGTTGATTAATTTTGTTGATTAGTCGATCTGTGAGAGCGATGCGTCCGTGAAAAAATTCGGCATCCTCCAGGTCAAAATATGCTAATCCTTTGTAAGGACAAATATTTGCCTCAGCACTATCTCCTGTCTTTTGAGCTACAGCTGTAGTCAAGACAATAGGTTTGCCGTAGTTCAGAAATAAAGGACACTGAACTTCTTGGGACAGAGATTGCTTAATGAAATCAGCTAGGGTCGTATTAGTTACCCATTTGTCAGATCGCTGTGTAGGGTCTAGTCCTTTCAAAAGCGCCGCTGTCAAAACACCGTGGTCGTTATCAACCTGCTGAAACGCTAACTCAAATCCACGCGATGCAGTGATTAAGCAGCGATCGTAGTCTCCCTCTGTGTCTGGATTGATATCCTGTAAGCTTTCATTGACGGTGAGGGAACTTTTGTGGGTTAAGTCAGCAAAGATTCCGGATGAACTAAGCAACTCTCCGCTATGGCAGCAATCTAGCCAAACAATTTGCTGCTTGATTGGGCTAGCTTTCATAATTTTTTGTAACCAAGCTAACTCAAAGCCGAGTAATTCTTCTTCAGGATTAACATCGCTGGTTGCTAAATATCCGATCTGCTCTCCCGCCCAAGTATGCCGTAACCCATGACCTGAGAAATAGAGAAGCGCTGTTTCTGGTACGTGATCTCCTTGCGGATAAAAGAGTTGCTGAATAGCAGTACGAAGCCCTTTGACCGTTACTTCTGCGTTGTGGGCAACAACCCGACGAGCGTTGTCTCCCCATTTGTCAATATATTCGGGAAGTCGCCTAACTCGAAATTTACCGTATTTTTCGAGTATCTGAGCGATCGCTTCTGCATCTTTGGCAGGTACTCCTTCTAGAGTATTGAGTGCCTTATGGCGGTAGGCGTTAATTCCGACAACCAATGCATCTCGGCTCATATTTCGAGTTACTCTCTCAGGTAGTGAGGCTATTGATCCTAAGTTACGATTTGGGAGGCTGTGTGAATTCCGGGTAGGGGCGATCGCTCCCTCGCCATAGATACTCAGTAAGTTCCTGCCCCAACTGCTTCTCTTCAGCAGGGTTCTTGGGAACAGGGAATTGAAGGGATTTGTAAAGTGTTAGGCGGTGTAAATCAAACACTGATTCGAGCAGATCGCTGTAGGTTGCAGCAGCTTCCAACATCCAGACGTAGGCAAACCATGCCACTAACAGCCCGACTGGAATTGCCCACCATACCCAGACCGCCCAAACCCAAAACAAAACTCCCCACAACCAAATTCGTGCTGCTGTATTGAGATCAGCACGGGCTTCCTGCAATTCTTTCTTGATAGTATCCGGGAGAACTAACCACAGCCGCGACCAACAAATTATTGCGTCCAGTCCGTATTTTTCTGTGGGTCGAGTCTCAGCTGCTCTTAAAAGATTGCCCAGCTTGGTAGGCATTAGTCGTTCGGGTTGGGAAGGGGCTTGGCGCAATTGCCAGTCGATCGCAAGCAACTCATCCAGGTCTTCAAGGGTCAGGTCTTGTTGAGCTTGGCGCAACTGATCTCTCTTGATTGCCAGTGCTTGCCAGCGTTGGTCAAGGCGAACAAGCTTCTTGCGTTGTTGTTTGAGAAGCCACCGCCGTAGAGGATTCATCCAGGTGGACCAGTAGCCTTCAAAAAAACGTAACACTGTCAGATCCAGCTTTTGAATAGCGAAGGCAGTGACCAAAACGACCAGCAACCCCACAAACAAAATAGCGATCTGGAGAGGTTCGACCAGTTGGGTAAACCATTGCTCTAGTGGATGCCAACCAAATTTTTGAATCCATGCAGCTAATCCACCCAACCAAAAGACAAAGGCTGGAGTGAGCAGATTAGCTACCCATTGTTCTGCTAGTTTTCCGCCCAGACTTTCTAACAGTTTGGTTGGCATGATAATTTTTATGCTCCCTCAGCAGGGACAAGTTCACCATGCGTGGGGCAGGTTGGTATAGGAATGCCAGCTGATCGCCGATACCAGACATAATCGCCTTGGGGACAGAGATACTTTTGGGCGGAGACCGCACCGCTGCCGCCAGGGAGCCGTTCATATCCTCTGGAGAGCGGTTTTGCGCTCAAAAACTCCTTTATCCACTGAAATGTATCAGGATTGCTTTTTAGCAGTTCCAAAATTTGGATATCGACCGATTCTCCAGCTTGGGCTTGTACTAGTAACCCAGCGAGTTGTTGATCAATCTGTTCGGCTTCTGCTCCCAATAGGGATGGCAGGAAAGGCCGTATGGAACGGGTACATTCCAAAACATCTTCTGGAGTAAATTTAGGAGTTGGCATATTGGCAAAGCTGAGGAGTAAGAAGAAAGAGGAAATTTATCCGAAGATAGCATTTCAAGGAAATGTGACCCCTGAATATTTACTAAAGTCCATCACTGACTATCAGGGGCAAAACCGGATCGATCGCCGCCGCATCATTGGCAGGTGCTGATAGATTTAGCAACCCATCACACTGATACAGAGAGCCTCAATCGAGTAAGCCACAGTTCGATCAAGACGGGTGTGGGGCGTCGGGTTTGAGGTGTGGCGAATGCAATTGAAAACGGCTGTAAGTGTTGACCCCGACGATTAGGGCAGTTCGGCTTATAGAAGCAACAGCTGCAAATAAACTCTTTCCACTAAATTTGGTACAAGATTCAAGCTGCTAAAACTAAGCGCAAAGGACCAGCCCTACTTACTTAGAGGAGTCTTGGTTTACCATGACTTGATCCACTGTGTTTCGGTTAGCCGTGGTTTGATTCGCTGTCGAAACCGGTCTACTGCCTGCATTACGGACATTAATAAATTTACCCAGTAATTCAAACCAGAACGGAGCACCCATCATGATCGCCAGTCCACTAATCACCCAGCCCAAAAACGATCTGAGCGGCGGGAAAAACCAGCCTTTGCTTTCTTCGGTCTGCTGCTTCAGGTTCGTGTCATCGCGTCCGATCGGTAGGGGAATCGATTGATTGACCTGAGTGCGGAGGCACTCCAGTTGGCTGCTAGTACTTTGATCGTTTTGACCAGAGGGGCAGTCGCTGTTTGCCGTCACCTCCGCTTTTTTAGCCAAGGCATCCCGCAGGGTGGAGTCTGTCGTAAGCCGACTCACGATATGAAGGGTGTCAGCATTGACAGTCAGAGCAATGCCAAAACCAATCAGAAACGCCACCCCTTTGGCATTACGTTTATAAACACCAGAGGCACGGTCCATCGAGCGATCGAACCAGATTTGCACTTCACTCTTAAACTGGTAGAGCTCATCTTCTACAGACTGGACCTGCCCCTGTACCCGTTTCACATTAATCTGAGCGCGTCGTGACAGAGCCGCAAAACTTTCTCGCACTGCTGGGGGTAGCTTTTGCCCGATTGCCTCAACGTCTTCCATGATTTCGGCATAGGCTTTGTAAATTTCGTCATTCTTATCAAGATGACCAAACTGAGCCTGCATCGCTTTGTAAGTCTCACTCCCGCTCTTAATTTTTGTCTGTGCATCCCTGAATTCTCCGACCATTAAATCTAAGATTTGGGCGAGACTAGGCTGTAAACGGCGGATCAGTTCGTCTGTGTTGTTGTAGTTAGTGTTGTTAGCATCGGGATTCCCTTGATAGAAGATTCCATTTTTCAGCGATTTCAGCTGACTAATAAGCTTGACAACCTCGGGGTCACCTTGTTGTGCCGTTGCAATCTCACCCTGAGGCTCCGCCGTGCTTGAGGGTGCAAGCAGTTTAGTTGTTTCAATAAAGGCACTCAGTTCGTCTCTCAGTCGATTAACGCAGGTGAGCAGTGTTGCTTTTTCAGCACAAAAATCTGTGCAAATAGCCTCTAACTTTGGCTTCAAAGTACCTAAATCAGCCGTCAGATTTTGACGAGTTTCCGCTTTAATCTGAAGATCCGGCTGGGTAAGACAGCTCTCCAATTTCTCTAAAATCTCCTCTTTCACCAACCGCCTGAGATTAAGCGCTGTCATTTTCTTTGCCAACTGCGAGAGGTTAAGCTTCTCTAGCAACGTCGTGGCAAAGGTTTCCGAAGGCATGTAAGAAGGCTCATTGCCCTTCAGCGTGAGGTCTTCTTTCTTTCTACCGAACGTAATGACAAAACGAGTGATCTGCCGTAGCCATGCCTCAATGCCTTCCTTCGATTCATGACTAATGTTTTTAATGAGTGGATTACTGTAAAGCGACTCAACAATGGTTTTGACTCTCTGATCGTTAGTGCTACCTTCTCCGCCTGTTAAAAGAGTCTCAATTGACTTCTTGAGATGTGCAGCCCGCCATTGCAGCAGCGTCGTGAGCAGCTCCTGAATCTCAGAGGCTAAGAGGCTGAGAATGAGGTAAACAAACGCTAACCCGATCGCAACATCCAGAACGAACGGCAAATTCATCGCGACTAAACCTTTAATTTAAGTTGATTCTGCAAAAGACGTTAGATGTCTGCGTCAAGGCCCGCGAGAAAGGACTTGACGCAGCAAGCTCGTGCTGTAGAGACTGCAAAAGCTAAAGCTGATTCTTCCTCCTCTACGAAACA
This sequence comes from Stenomitos rutilans, assembly GCF_059505485.1. Lineage (NCBI taxonomy): Bacteria > Bacillati > Cyanobacteriota > Cyanophyceae > Leptolyngbyales > Leptolyngbyaceae > Stenomitos > Stenomitos rutilans. The sequence continues at coordinate 2,570 of NZ_JCACKR010000161.1, read as the reverse complement.
GGTCCGTTCCATGCTCGCTACTTTCAGCAATGACTCTGCTTGGCTCTAGTAGTAGTCTGCTGAATCGTTACTAGCTGCTACAGCCTGTGAGCGCCTGGATCGCCACCAGCTTTAGAGAAGCAGCCCCCCAAGATGAGTCAACTCATTTACGCCACTGATGTAACCCATATCTAAGTGCGAATGGTCAGGACTGCCACCCATTTCAGCTAATGACTCGGTGAATTCAAAGCCTAAAGTGCTCCCACCAGACGGGCGATCGCTCGGAGTAATGGGCGGTTGATCAAAAGCCACAGAGTTGATTGTCTCCATGGTAGTAAGCGAAGAGGGCTGGTTATTGAGAGCGATGATGTCCAAGGCGGTGCCGAAGCGATGGGCACTTGCCTTATCTGGATCCGCTTGATAGAGGGGGTGAAAGGGTGAGCGATAAGCACTACTCAGCTTGAGTGCTTTATGACCTAACTTCTCTCTCAGCTGTTCTACTGTCTGGGCTAGGCGAATGATGGCAACCGGTACATAGTATGGAAACTCTAGACCATCGCTGATTTCGGCATCAGAAATGAATTCGATGAGTCTGAAATGCTGGGTAAGCGGTTGGTTTAACTCCTCAAACTTTTGAATGGCAAAATAAAACCGGGGTAGACTTAACCCCAAGTTAATCGGCTCGGTGGGGCGGAATGCTTTGAGCCGAGCGTTATTGCTAGTCGCGCCATCGACAAGATCAAAAACAATACCAGAGGGCGCTTTGACTTGCCGTGCTTGAGTCGGTGCTGGGCTTAAAGCCTCCCAAGTTTTGGCACCAACAATGCCATCGGCCAGCAGGCCACGGCTATTCTGAAACTGAATCACAGCGAGTTGCGTTTGCCCACCAAATTTGCCATCGATCGGTCCCGGGTCAAGCTTGAGTTCTTTGAGTCTTTGTTGAAGCGTCACGACACTTAAGCCTGACACTCCCATCGCTAGCGGTTCCATTTGTTGTATTTCAAAATTACTTGAGCATTGTACAACTGGGTACTGACTGAGCTGGCATCCCGAGGTGTAGAGAAGCGCAGCAGATCAGAACCGAAAATGACGTCAGTGCTGCTATGCCACAGCGAGTTGATTGTAAGCATGGGCAATTTTGACGTCGTACACTCCAGCACCAGCGGGTCCGTTATAGCCAATGGCAAAGCTGGTCCAGTCTTGCCGCCGTAGCGCCACGTCTAGATGATTGCCTCGGATATAATTCACCATGGCATCAAGCTGCTTGCCCTCGCTTACACACATAGCTCGCACAAAAGCTTCAACGTCGTTATAACCAGCAACCTGATAGTTATCACCCAGAACCTGCCCTAAACCCCAAGAGGCCGCTCTCAGGGCAGCGGTGCGATCAAATTTAATGGCATCATTCAACCGATCCCACTCAGCAGCGCCGCCAAGATAGCCGCCAGCTTTGGGATTGCTTAGATCAGGGCGAGTTTGGCTCACAGGTAGGGGTGTAAAGGACCAGAACAAATGACGCTCAAACAGAATTTTCGGGCGTCCGTCTGACAGAAAGCCCGAACCAGAAGCCTCTACAGAGACGACGGCTCGAATCGCTGCGACCTCAATACCCAATAAACTAGCGGCACGTTGATAATCGGCATCGCTCAGTAACTTATGTTGAGGTAATTCTTGAACGGTCAGTAACTGACTCGCAAACGTTCTACCAAACTTGCCAATTTGCATGTTGTTAAGGTGCAAGTCATCGCAAAACAGCGTTAATGCTCCTTCTGTGACCTGACCGTATAATCCATCAATATCAGAACTGGGATACAACGACAACCGACTTAGTTGTGTTTGAATCTCTGTTACGAGTTCCTGGTCTGCTTTAAGCGTTTGTAAGTCAATGACTTTGTCGTTCTTAACGATATCCTCAAGCTTCATGCTCTACCTCATAGATTGAATCTCTTTGGGTTCATTCCCGCCCCTTAGGGCGAAATACCGACCGGGGCTTGGCCCGTGAGTTTATACCATTGATTTCAGGACGGCTCTGTTCACCGCTACGCTTTGCTTCGGTCTGACGGAACAAGTAGTCTTTGTTGAGGAAGTATGGGCGCAGTGTCGCAAAGCTTCGAGTGAGGGCTAACCCTCAGCTCGTGATTCTCGAGTCGCTTTGATTTTTCACAATACGTCTAACAGCCCCTGGCTTTGAGTGCCTTGTCTTGACCAAAATCTATCTAAAGATAGGTGACTTTTTCTCTTTGCACACTGTTTTCCCACTTTCTGTCTTTTTGGGTTTAAGAGGTTCACTCTTAAGGGTTATTTAATCAAGCAGAGATAAAACTTTTCCTTTGATAAGGAGATAAAGGGGGAAACAATGCCGAAAATGCTTATAAGTCGGCAAAGTTTTTCTCTCTACCTCTTTCCCAGTAGGGTTTTTAGCCGTACTACAAGCAATGGCTCAACCATCCTTTTCGGCAAAGTTCCGTCCTAGCATCAGAAGGGCGCAACATCCTGCCACAACTCCACTTTCCGGCTAATACGCTCGGCTTGTTGGTCACTTAGGATTATGGATTCAATAAAACCGGAAATCATAGTGATTGCGGCTTAGC
>NZ_JCACKR010000160.1:0-195322 GCF_059505485.1 Stenomitos rutilans | reverse complement strand
ATCGGCTGTTGTCTGACTTCAGACATTGCCACTTCTGTCAATGCGTAAGTTCTATAATTGTTGGTTGTTAGCTCGGAAATAATGCCGTCTAAAAACTAAAAACTTTAGCGAAGCCATGCCGCAGGCTTTACAACCAAAAACTACTTCATGCTGCTGTGCGAAGCTGCTGCATCCAGGCTGACAAATCGGCAAAGGCACGATCGCGGTACATCCCGTAGCGTTCTTGCTTATTGCGAATGCGTTTGGGCAATTCGGGCAGAATGCCGAAGTTGGGCGGCATGGGCTGGAAGTGCTTGGGCGAGGCAGAGCTGATGAAATCGAAGAGAGCACCCATCATGGTTGTGACGGGTAGGGCGATCGGTGCTTGTCCTAATGCAATGCGGGCTGCATTGGTGCCAGTCAGCCAACCGCCTGCGGTCGCCGCCGTATAGCCTTCGGTGCCGATCAATTGCCCTGCGGCTAAAAGTGACGGGCGCTGTTTGAATTGCAGCGTGGCGTGGAGTAATTCTGGCGCATTGACGAAAGTATTGCGGTGCATCACGCCCATCCGCACAAATTCAGCCTTTTCTAAACCGGGAATGAGTTGAAACACCCGTTTTTGTTCACCCCAGCGCAAATTGGTTTGAAAGCCGACCATGTTCCACAGTTGTCCGGCTCGGTCTTCTTGCCGCAGTTGCACGATCGCGTAGGGTCGTTTGGCTTTGTTTTCGGGATCACGAAAGTCGCCCAACCGGGCATCGAAGAGGCCAACGGGCTTTAATGGCCCATAGCGCATGGTATCTTCACCGCGCCGCGCCATTTCTTCGATCGGTAAACAGCCTTCAAAGAACTTGGCGGTTTCTTGCTCAAAGTCCTTCAATTCTGCCTGCTCTGCCTGACAAAGTTCCTGCCGAAAGTGCAGATATTGCTCCCGATTCATCGGGCAGTTGAGGTACGCAGCTTCGCCTCGATCGTACCGAGAAGCCAAAAACGCCACCTCAAAGTCGATCGACTCACCCACGACGATCGGGCTGGCGGCATCAAAAAAACTCATATACTCCATGCCTGTAAAGCAATGGAGATCCTCAGCTAAAGCCGGACTGGTCAACGGCCCTGTCGTCAAGACGCTGATCCCCTCCGTTGGAATGGCGGTGATTTCCTCTCGTCGCAGGTCAATGAGCGGGTGATTCGCCAGCGTTTCCGTCAGATTGCGGCTAAAGACAGCACGATCGACCGCCAGTGCTCCCCCTGCTGGCACGGCATGTTCATCTGCTTTGCCAATGACGATCGAGCCCAAGCGGCGTAGCTCTTCATGCAGCAGACCAGAGGCGCGATCGCTCGACTGCGCCCCAAACGAATTGCTACAGACCAACTCTGCCAGATGCTCCGAGTGATGTGCTGGACTTAACCGTTGAGGTCGCATCTCGTGCAGAATCACAGGAATCCCTGCCTGCGCGATTTGCCATGCTGCCTCAGTGCCCGCTAGCCCGCCGCCAATCACCTGAATCGGTTTCATCTCTGCCATTGCCATCTTGAACCTGTGTGCCTTTTACCAGGATAAGAGGTCAGGCGTGTCTAGTGATTGATCTTCAACCGTTGCATCGTCAGCGCTCAGCACAAAAAATGGGCGCTGACGACCCATCATGCGGTTTCACTCAACCACTTGATCGTTAGTATGGTGGCCGATTTTGCTTGAAGGAGGTCAGCCATTCTCGCACTTGTTCGCCTGCTGCATCCCGACCGCCAAGGCCAAAGGCGATCGCGATCGCCACTGCGACGGCTCCCAACAGCAGCCCAAACGCCAGGTTCACGATGTTGGGTGCAATGCCGATCTGCTCCAGCGAAATAGCCGAAACCAGAGCGACAATCGCAATCCGCGCGGTTTGGGCCAGCACTTTGGACTGAGACGTGTTGGAGCTGCTAATGAGGCTATAGGCAAGATTTGCCAGGTAAAGCCCGATCGCAAACACAACCAGCCCTGCCAGTACACGACCAAAGATGGCAAGCAAGCCCAGCACGACGGCTTTTAAGCCGGGGAAGTTGAGCACATCGATCGCAGCGACGGCGGCAAACAGCATGATGCCTACCAGCACTACGACACCCACAATTTCTGAGGGAGTGCGTGTAGGTGGTGTTGCTAAGCCTGTTTGCTGGAGGGTCGTCTGTCCTTCCAGGGGAGGCGGTACATTTGTAATCGAGGGAGGCGCAGGCGTATAGGGCGTGGTTTGAATGCCCAGCCAGTAAAAGATGTTGTTGAAGCCAACGCTAGTCAGAATGTTCGTCACCAAATCGGCCACAAATTTCCCAAGCACGTAGGCCGCGACCAGAATCAATACAGCCGTGAAGAGTTGCGGTAGGGCATTGAGAATCTGATTCAGCATGGCTGTGGCTGGCCCAGAGATCGAGGGGATCTGGAGGGCATCCAGTGCCGCCGTTGCCGTTGGAATGAGAATCAACACATAGACGATCGTGCCAACCAGCCAGGAAAGCGACTGTCCGCCCGTGCTACGGCTCAAGCCAAAGCGTGCGCCCAAGCGATCAGCTCCGGTAGCCGTCAACAGATTGGTGACAATGCCGCGCACAACCCTCGCAATCACCCAGCCGACTACCCCAATGAGTACGGCCTTCAAAATCTTGGGTAGGGCCGCCAGAATATCATTCAATAAATTCTGCACGGGCTGAAGTGGCCCCTGCAAATCCAGCACGCCCAAAATCAGCGGCAAGAAAAACAGAAAAATCAGCCAGTAGATCGCGGTGCCCAGCGTCTCGCTTAGCAGGAAGGGGGCTTCTGTCGTGACGGGTACACCAGGTTCAGGCGGCGGCGCTGTTTGCGAAAACCGTTCATCCAGCGAAAAGCCCTGTGCAATGCGAACGATGACCGACTTTGCTAACGTTGCCAGCAACCAAGCGATCGCCACTAGAATGGCTGCCGAACCCAGTTTAGGCAGGTAAGCAAAGATCTGATTTAAAAAGTTATTCAGCGGTTGCGATACGGTTGTCAGCTTCAGCGCATCCAGCACCGCTACCGCCGTGACAATGACGATAATCCAAAAGACAATACTGGCAATCAGTTTCTCGATCGGAAACGGCTCACTCCCTGGTTGCTGCCGCAAAACAGAATTGGTAATGCGGTTATCGATATCCGTTCGTTTGAGTAAACCGGCCACAACCTTGCTAACGACGAAAGCAATGATTAAGCCAATGATGAGAATTAGAATGGCCCCGACCACGTTCAAAACGGCAGGCCCCAACGCTCCCAATCCCAGCACGGTTAAAAATTGAGTGATAGGAGAAACAACCGGGCTTGAATCGACGGGTGCAGGCGGTGGTGCTTGCGCCAGCAGACTACTGACTAGCGCTGATGTCTGCACCCCAGATGAGTGGCTAATGCGCTGCAAAATTTCGTTCATGACTGCTTCAATCAACCTCAAATTCAGCAGAAAACATGCAAAACAACCTTTTGTAAGGTAACTGACTAGAGATATACCGCATAATCGTTAAGGTCTGAGCCTTTGTTTGCGAATGACGCAATTATCTGCAAGCGATACGCAACAGGCACAACAAACGATTTGGCTTTCTAAAGAGTTTATTTTTCTTAACAATGGTGCAGGCGCACACCAAAGATGCCAACCCGAAAGATCGCAGACGCAGATCCAACCAGGTGCACAAAACAAGTGGGAGTAGATTACACGGCATCGGTTACCGCATTATCCCTCTTTGTACAGAAAAACATTATGCAGAAAAACGCCTTCAAAGAAGCATATGTCTGAGCCTCAGGTTTTTGAACAGTCCGTTCAAATTAGCGCCAGTGCCACTACTGTCGAACGTTGCCTCACTGACCGCGAGTTAATGCATCGGTGGCTCAACCCTGCCCTGCGTTGCGAACCGATCGATGCATGGTCTACTGAATTGGGCGGGCGCAGTCGCTTTGTCATCCAGACTCCTGTCTTGCAGCCTGCCCTGCATAGTGTAGTGGTGCAGCGCGAACCTGGTTTGATTGTGTGGGAATTCAACGGCTTTTTTAAGGGGCGCGATCGCTGGGAATGTAATCCCGAACTGCAAGGCACCCGCTTGCTCAATCGTTTTGAGTTCACCATTCCCAATCCCCTCATTCGCTTTGGGTTTAACACCTTTGCCGCCACCTGGACTCGTGATGATATGCAGGCACAACTTCGTCGCTTGAAGCGGGTTGCGGAGGAGGCTTATCAGGGGAAGGGATGAAGGGCAGTTAGCAGAAGATAAAAGGCAAAGGTAGAGGATAGAAGGTAGAGGAGAGGGAGCTTTTTTAGGCGATCGGCTCTGGCGCAATAAGAGGCACTGTGCATTCTAGGCGTGTCTGCACATCCTCGTCTGAAGCTTCGACTACGGTTAGCGTGCCTTGCATCAGCAACAAGAGAATCTGACTGGTCATTACATTGAGTCCTGGTGATGGTATTGTTGCCCCAGGTTTGGAAGGCGTTTGGAGAAGATCAACTGCTTCACACAAGCTGAGGAGACGATCGCAGTCGATCCAGATGCGCGCACAGCCTGCTTCCATTGTTGCTGGAACCGAGACGTGGATGTTGCCTTCTGCCATCTCATCAATAGCAGCGTCAATAAGATACAGTAAGACCTGCCGCAGATGCTGGGGATCAGCAAGCACGTACAGGTCGGGATCGGGCAGTGTCAAGCGTAATTTTAGGTTGCGATCGGCCGCTTGTAAGTATGTCAAGTCATACACCGTCTGAAGCAGCGCTGCGAGCTGGAGTGGCTGAAGCTCCATTTTGGTGGTGCCGTGCTGTAGCCTCGCCACAGCTACCACGCCGTCCAACACCTTGATCATCTTCAACGCTGATTCGTGCGCTTGTGCAATAAACTCGCGCTCTTCTTCAGGGTTGTCGCACAGATCTTGCAGAATCAACTGCTGCATCCCAATCAAGCCGTTGAGCGGCGATCGCAACTCATGGGATGTACGGGCTAAAAAGCCCCCCTTAAACTGGCTCATTTCTGTTGCCATCTGATAAGCCAATTGCAGCGGTTGCCATGCTGATTCTGGCTCTTGTTCAAGTGATTGCTTAGGCAACGGCACAATTTCAGCAGAGTTCGTCTGGCGCGATCGCAGATGAAAACTCAACCCCAACAACAATCCCGCCCCCAGCCAAGCCAAATCAGTCCAGTTCATGCTTTTTCACAGTGTGCAAGTTTGATCCCAACCAATCCTACTGCCCCTGTTCCCTACGCCCCCCTACATCCACCACCCCCTGCCGCAAAACATCCCACCCACGCCCATGCCAGCGAATGACCGTTGAGGGCACACCGGAGGCGATCGCCTTGCTGCTAACGTGTGACAGCGCGCCCAACTCCAATGGCAATAAGGTAAAAACCTGGGGAAAGGCTGCTTCAATCTCAGTCATTGTTTGCAGCGCGGGTTCTCCGGATCGATTGGCACTGGTCGTTGCAAGGGGGCCTGTTTGCGCCAGAAGGGCGATCGCAACGGGATGATTAGGTACACGCACACCGATCGTAGTGGGTTGTTCGGGGTTCATCGCTGGTGGTACTCGTTCGCTGGCTGGTAATACCAGCGTTAAGGCTCCCGGTAAGTAGCGATCGGCGACTTGCTGCCAGATTTGTCGTTCTGTCGAGTTTCCAGTGACATATGTCCACAATTCTGCGATCGTGGCTGCCATTAGAATTAGCGGTTTTGCCCGGTCGCGCTGCTTGGCAGCAAAGAGTAAATCGGCTCGATCGGGTCGTGACCCAAGGGCTGGCACAGTATCGGTAGGAAAACTCACCAAATGCTCACCAGTGCGAGCTTTGGCAGCTAACTCAGGCAAGAGAACTTGAGGCATTATGGCTAACAATCATTGTTTTTCTGGACATTTTTTCTATAAGACTCATATTAAACTGGAATTATTGCCTTCCAGGGTTTACCCGCATCCACCAGGCAACAGCCATCAGGCAATTTATTAAGCTTTTTGCACTTTGTCGTCGGCTTCATTGTTTTTTACCAGTTCTTTGTAGCTCCGTAGCCTTTGCAGACCAGCAGTGCCAGATGTCCGATGGCTTCTCCCTAATCACCAACTCCTTGGAAGAACGCGAAGGCCATTGGACTGTGTTCGTTGCTCTCTGACATTCAGTTATGCCATTGATCACGTCAGGCATTTGACGAAACTTAGCCGAAACGTGTAGGGCATAGAAGCCGGTCAGCGCGACGACATCGCGTCAGGCAGTCATCCGCAATACTTGTCGGGACTTAGCACTCTAACGGCTGACTTTTTAGATCAGGGCATGCTATACAAAAGCGTACCGCTTGCAAAGTTGCTCGATCGACCCATTTGAACCTACAAATTTGAAACAACGCTTTGCAAAGCACCAGCCGCTGAACTCACAGGGTGCCATCTCGCCTTCAGTACACCGTTTTATCTACACCGATAGAATGCATACACTACTACATCTGTCGCTAGCACAATTTCGTTCTCCTACAATCCAGAGATCGCTACGTGCCACTTAAAGCTGTTGTGGGAAGGCTGAAACGTAAAGCTCAAAACTTGAAGCTGAGGCACATTGGTCTCAATTCAGTGATACCAGGAGTGATGCAACTAGCTTGTTACGGTTAAATGAACCTCATTCAGCACCATTCATGAAAGCAGAACGATTCGAGGGTCTGCGTGAATACTGTCGAGACGATGCTGCCTTTGAAGCTTTACTGCAAGCGCTCTTCGGAGGTGAGCAGCAACAGCTTGAAACGCTGTTAGCATCGACACAGCCCGAAAGCTATGACTGTTCACAACATGTTCTCTTTCAGGCATCCCTGCTTGACCAGGTTTGTCATGCCGTCATTGCCACGGATCGACAGGGGCAGATTACTCACTGGAATCGCTATGCAGAGATCCTCTTTCACTGGCAGTCCATAGAGGTGATGGGCAAACACATTTATCAGCTATTGGTGCCTGAAAACGGTCAAAAAACGGCTCGCAAAATTCTCACTCGCACAACAGAGGCTCACCCCTGGCGCGGAGAACTTCTCCTACAGCGCAAAGATGGCAGGCAGTTTTGGGCAGACGTCACAAACACCCTGCTGCGTGATGCCACCGGGCACGCGATCGGCTTTGTGGGCATTGCGGTAGATCTTACCGAACGCAAACAGGCACAGGCTCTGCTAGAAATGCAGGCAGAGACGCTACAGGCGCAAACACAGCTACTCAATTTGGCTAATGATGCCATCGTGACGTTCAGTCTCAACGGTGCAATTTCGTTTTGGAATCAGGGTGCCCGTGAGCTTTATGGGTGGGAGTCGATCGAAGCGCTCGGACAACATATTCACACCCTCTTGAAGACTCAACTGCCTCAACCGCTGAAGCAAATTAAAGCGCTGTTGCAACAGCATGGGTACTGGGAAGGCGAAATCGTCCATCAGCAGCGTGACGGTACATCGATCGTGGTGGAAAGTCGATGGGCATTACAGCGAGACGACCACGGTCACCCAATGGCAATTTTGGAGCTGAGCCGTGACATTACCCAGCGTAAGCAGGTTGAAGCCGTGCTCAAAGCCACCCACGAGCAACTAGAGGCACAGGTAATCGCACGCACAGCCGAATTGGCGCAGGCAAATGTGACGTTGCAAGCAGAAATTGCAGAACGACGACAAGCAGAGGTAGCTTTGCAGCAAGCCGAAGCCCGCTATCGCAGCATCTTTGAAAACGCGATCGAAGGCATCTTTCAATCCACACCTGATGGACGCTATCTCAGTGCCAATGCCGCGCTAGCAAAACTCTATGGCTATGCCTCGCCAGAAGAACTGATAGCAACCTTGACCGATATTGCGCATCAGCTTTATGTTGATCCCACTCGACGCGCTGAGTTCAGCCGCCTTGTACAGAGGCATGGGACAGTCGCGAAATTTGAGTCGCAAGTGTATCGCAGAGATCAGAGCACCATCTGGGTTTCAGAGAATGCGCGCGCCGTCTATAGTCCACAAGGCGAACTGCTGTATTACGAAGGCACGAGTGAGGACATTACCGAGCGCAAGCAGGCAGAACTTGCCTTGCAGCAGAGCGAAGCCCGTTATCGTGCGGTGGTTGAAGACCAGACAGAAATGATCGATCGCTTTCTGCCCGATGGCACCATCACCTTTGTGAACGATGCATACTGCCGCTGTCATGGTAAAACGCGCGAAGAACTCATTGGGCAAAACTTTATTCTCCTGTCACCTGAGCATGCACGAGAGGGCATTCGCCGCAAGATCGCCTCGCTGAATCGCGATTGTCCAGCCGTGACGTCAGACCAATTATTCATCACGCCAGATGGGGAAGTCCGGTGGCATCAGTGGACCGATCGCATCTTGTTTGATGAACAAGGAAAGGTCATTGAGTTTCAAGCGACGGGACGAGACATCACTGAGCAGAAGCAGGCCGAGCAGGCACTTCGGGAAAGCGAGGCAAAAAATAGTGCGCTACTCCATGTCATCCCCGACTTCTGGATTCGACACCACCGGGATGGCACGAATCTAGATTGCAAGACCGATACAGCTAGTGAACTGGCGCTACCGATCGATCAACTCATTGGTAGAAAATTTCAGGAATACTTACCTCCCGCGTTGGCACAACAGCGCCTGAAATACATCGAACGCACATTAGAAACAGGCGAACTCCAAACCTTTGAATACCAGATTGAAATCAACGGCGAATGGCGCGAGCAAGAATCACGCATGGTGGTTTGTGGCAAGGATGAAGTGCTTGCGATCGAGCGCAACATTACCGATCGCAAGCAAGCCGAAGCCCGACTCTGGCAGCAAGCAGAGCGCGATCGCTTGCTTGGCACGATCGCACTCCACATTCGCCAATCGCTTGACCTGGAGGAAATACTCCAGCGCACAGTGGCAGAAGTCCGTCAGTTTCTACAGATCGATCGAGTGCTGATTTACCACTTTGCGACTGGCTGTGAAGGAGCGCTCGTCGCCGATGCCGTTGCACCAGAGTGGAATATTCATACCGAAGACAGTCCGCACTACGTCTGGTATCACGATCGTACCGCGCTCTACAACCAGGGTAAAACCCACATCGTGAACGATACAGCTCAGCTAGGACTGTCCGCTGATTATTTAGAGATCATGCAGCGGTTACACATCAAGGCCAAGGTCGTGGTGCCGATCATGCAAAGCGATCAACTGTGGGGCATCCTGGCTGTGCATCAATGCTCCAGCACGCGCCAGTGGCAGCCCTTTGAAATAGCGTTGCTAGAACCCTTGGCGACCCAGGTGGCGATCGCCATTCAGCAGGCACAGTTGTTTAGCCAGGTGCAGCAGCAGGCACAGCGCGAACAACTGCTTAACCAGATTAGTCAAACCATCAACTCCAGCTTTGATGCCGACTACATTTTGCAGGAAATCGCAAATCTGACTGGCGCGTCTTTCAAGGTCGATCGCGTACTGATTCTGACCATTGCAGACGAAGTTTATGTGCGGAACGAATGGCGTGCCAACGACCAGGTAATTTCTCAACTCAGTCTCAAGGCACCGCTGTCAGAATGGCCTGACCTGCTGGATGCAAACTCAGACTTCTACCAGCGTCGGGTGTTCCATGCCCCCGACTACAGCCAGGTACAGTGGACTAAAGTCCGTCAGCAGCAGATGGAACAGGGACAAACGGTCTCTGTGCTCGCATCGCCAATTTTGATTCATGGTCAGTTGTTTGGGTCGATCGCGCTACAGACGACAACATCTCATCGCACCTTCACCGATGAAGATATTCAATTGCTCCAACGGATTGCAGATCAAGCCGCGATCGCCATCTCGAATGCTCAAAGCTACGAACGGTTAGAACACCTTGTCAAAGAACGGACGCAGGAACTAGAGCATGAAAAACTGCTCTCTGAAGCAGCCAACCGGGCGAAGAGCGAGTTTCTGGCGACGATGAGCCATGAGCTACGCACGCCTCTCAACGCCATCTTGGGCTTGTCTCAACTTCTAGAGCAGCAAATCTTTGGGGCGTTAAACGCTAAGCAGGCTGAATACGTTAACCATATTCACACCAGCGGCGAACACCTACTCCTGCTGATTAACGACATCCTAGACCTGGCAAAAGTTGAATCGGGACAGGATACCCTGAACCTGATTTCCATTAATGTTTTAGACCTCTGTAGCTATTGCCTGACCCTTGTGCGCGAACAGGCATACGATCGCGGCTTGCAGCTTAACAGTCAGTTTGACCACGCGGTGAACACCTGTATTGCCGACGAACGGCGACTGAAGCAAATCTTGATCAACTTACTGTCAAATGCCATCAAATTTACACCAGCAGGAACCGTCTCGTTGATTGTCGAGAAGCGTTCTCACGGTACGGCCTTTACGATCGCCGATACTGGCATTGGCATTGCAGCCGAACAGCTCCCGCTCTTGTTCATGCCGTTCTCACAGCTAGACAGCCAGCTAAATCGTCAATATGCAGGTACGGGCCTGGGGTTGGCACTCTCCCGCAATCTTGCCCGACTGCACGATGGCGACATCACGGTCACGTCGATTTTGGGATCAGGCAGTCGGTTTACGCTCTACTTGCCCGATCCCCCAGTGGTAGAAACGCCTTCGCCCTTAGCCCCAGTCGCCTCACCCACAGCCAAAGAACTCTACGCTCAGTCCTGGTCTTCTCGTCGTATCCTCATCGTGGAAGACGATCCCTGTAGCGCGATCGTGTTGCAAGATTACTTACACGCCTTTGGACATCAGGTCGAGCATTTGACCGATGGCGATCATTTTTTAGAAATGGTTCAGCACCTACAGCCCCATCTCGTCCTGATGGATGTACAGCTAGGCAGCGGTCGCACCGGGCTAGAGTTGCTCGCTGAACTTCGTACCCAGCCGAAGTTGTGTCACATTCCTGTCATCATGGTTACGGCAATGGTAATGGCAGGCGATCGCGAAAAATTCATTACCGCTGGTGCAAACGATTACCTCAGCAAACCAGTGGCGCTCCGGGAACTTGAAGAACTGTTGTTGCAATACTTTTGAGCAGGTTGTGCTTGGGCTGGCTAGCAGCGTTCAGCCATTAGCTTGAAAGCAAGCTGATAGCTGAACGCTGACGACTGACAGCTAAAAAACAGGCTGTTGCAGCTACCTGTACCGTTTTATGTGTCATTCACGCATTCTGCGTATAACATGGCTCACATCAAATCATGCTGCGAAGGCTTTGCACTATGGCAATGAGACAGTTGGATCGATGGACACAATTTGGACAGAGTTCAGGTAGCACCTGGCTACGAGCGCTCGTCGTGCCATCGTACTACCGTGCTGTGCTGCGATCAGGCATTGCAGGCTCTTGGGGGTTGGGTGGTTGGGCGATCGTCACCCTCACGGCCACCTCAAGCCAGGCGCAGCAAGTTGTCCCCTTACCACCGCCACCGACCGTATCAGTGCCGGGGTTGTCATCTCCTAACAGTCTCAACTCAACACCGCTACCCGGTAGCGAAACGGTATTTTTGGCCCCTGTCAACCGTTCGGGAGCAACGCTCGGTCAATACACCGTCTATGTGAATGGAGACAGCCCTTACCTGTTGCAGCAAGTGCGGGCGATCGAACCCAGCGCCTCGGTGCAACGCTATCAAGGGCAGTCTGTCATTCAAGCTGGCACCTTTGATAACGAAGCCAGCGCTCGACGGCAAATTACTGCCCTCAACTCTCAAGGCATTATGGCCGAACTAGCGACCAATGCAGCCGTCAATGCAACTCCTTCCAGCTCAGCACCAACCAGCCGTTACGTCGTCGTCATTCCAGGTAGCCAAAACGACCTTCCTGGCTTGGCAGACCGGGTCATTCGGATGGGTATTCGTCAAGAAGCAGTGCAAGAGAAAAGCGCACCGTTTGGGCCACATCTTGAGATTGGCCCATTCGCACAACACAGCGACGCCAAGAAGATTAGTCAGTTCCTCAACGGTGGGGGGCTTGATTCGCTGGTTTACTACAATCGATAAGTCGTTCGTTAGATCGTTGCGTTGTTAGACCGCTAGAGCTTGGCGATGACAGTTGCCTAAAAGCTATCTGCAAATGTTTAAGATTAAATTCAGTTTTAAGGCTGCTGCGATGGTGCTTTGAGATGAGAGTGTTAATCACAGGCTTTGAGCCGAATGATGATGGTTTAAATGCGTCAGAGTTGGTTGTCCTTTCGCTGCGTGATAACCCCACTCAAGAGCTTAATCAGTACATCAATGACGTTGACTTCAAGATTATGCCCGGTAATACACACATCCTTGGGAAAATAGTAGATGAAACTCTCAAAGCAGTCGCACCTGATATTTGCATTGGGGTTGGTCAAGCACGAGGGTACAACAAAATTGCTCTTGAGCGAATGGCAAAGAATTTAAGATACTTCGTGACCTTAGATAAAGCAGGTAATGCACCCAAGGGAGAACCAATTGTCTCCAATGCTCCTGTAGCCTACTGGCATTCTTTGCTGGAGCAAGATAATTTAGTTACTTTACTAGAAAGCCACAATATCCCAGCCAAAGTTTCAAATGACTGTGGAACTCATCTGTGCAATCAAGTTTTTTATCACGCTCTTCACTGGAAGGAAACTTATAAACCTAATATGAAGGTTGGTTTCGTTCATATTCCAGCATTGCCGGAGCAAGTCATCAAGTACTGGGCAGAATCACCATTTATGCCGATGGAGATGACCCGTAAAGCTCTATCGCTAATTATCGATAGGCAAATTCAGTCTGTTACTCCAAGTCCATACGCTGTCTAGCAATACTTTTGCAGCGGTATAGTCGGTTTAGTTGGTGGAAAAGCAGATTATTAACAGCCGCTGAACAGCACCGATGGTCACAGCAGAGGGCGATCGATACCTCTATCTCTGGTCAGTTGCGTCCACTTTAGGGAGGCACTGTACAGTCGTGGTGAGTTGCACATCCACGATGCATCGTGCTGCATCATCTGAGGACTGAAGCCTTGACAGCGCTAGCAAGAACCCAAGCCATTCAGCAAATTGTGGTCACAGCTGCTCAAATGCGAGCGATCGAAGCGCGTCTCTTTGCAGCGGGGATGCCGATCGAAGCCCTGATGGAAAAAGTCGCGGGACTCATTGCGCGCCGAGTCGAAGCACTCTACCCGGATCGACAGCATCTCGGCGTGCTGGTTGGCCCTGGTCACAACGGTGGCGATGCTCTAGTGGTTGCGCGAGAACTGCATTTCAGAGGCTGTGCTGTTTCGCTTTATAACCCGTTTCCCAAGCTCAAAGAGTTGACAGCACAGCATCAGCGTTACTGCCAAAGTCTGGGAATGCCTTTGGTTGAAACCCTAGAGGCGCTACAGGATTGTGATGTTTTGCTTGACGGCTTGTTTGGGTTTGGGCTGGAGCGATCGCCTAGCGACGAAATTGCGGATGCCGTCAGCCAAATCAACCAGTGGCAAAAGCCCATTGTGAGCATTGACCTTCCTTCAGGCTTACACACCGATACAGGTGCAGTCCTGAGAACAGCTATCCGCGCGACTCATACCCTTTGCCTTGGCCTTTGGAAGCAAGGATTGCTGCAAGATCAGGCGCTTGCTTATGTCGGTAAGGCTGAGTTAGTCGATTTTGATGTGCCTCTGTCAGACGCGTGGGCTGTACTGGGCAACCCCCCAACAGTGAGACGCATCACCTCACAGCAAGCGATCACTCACCTTCCGCTCACCCGTCCCGCTGCTACGCATAAGTACAAGATGGGGCACGCGCTGCTCATCTGTGGCTCCCGTCGCTATGCTGGTGGTGCCTTGCTGACGGCTCTTGGTGCACGTGCCAGTGGTGTTGGTATGCTATCGATCGCCGTACCCCAAACGCTGAAAGCCACTCTCACCGCGCAGCTACCTGAAGCGTTAGTATGGGGTTGCCCCGAATTAGACACGGGTGCCATTGCCCAATTGCCGGATGAGATTGATCTAAGCGCCTATCACACGATCGCCTGTGGCCCCGGCTTAACGAAAGATGCAAGTGCTGTAGTGCAACAGGTCTTGAGTCAAACAAAACCGATCGTCCTGGATGCAGATGGTTTAAATATTCTGGCCGAAATGGGTTCTGTTCCTACCTTAAAGGCACGACAAGCGGCAACCATCATCACGCCACACCAGGGAGAATTTAAACGTCTCTTCCCTGATCTTGCCGATCCAATGCCCTGTCGGATCACTGCTGCTCAAAGGGCTGCGGCTACGTCTGGAGCGATCGTGTTGCTCAAAGGGGCGCGAGTGGCGATTGCCAGCCCCGAAGGTGCTGTCTGGGTCAATCCCGACAGTACGGCTGCCCTTGCCCGTGGCGGTAGTGGGGATGTTTTGACAGGGTTACTGGGTGGGTTGGTGGCTCAATGTGTAGCTGCTGGCCCGTCATCCACAGACTCGATACTGGATTGTGTACAATCTGGCGCTTGGTGGCATGCTCAAGCAGGCATACTCGCCATGCAAGAGCGAACCCTCTTGGGCGTTGATGCCCTCACCCTGTCGCAATATCTCATTCCAACGCTACAGCTAGGCATTACATCAAACGTAAGGTACGTGGGTTAATAAGCACCCACCAGGCAACTTTCTAGCCCCATTTAGCTCATGGCATCCAACTCTAGGTGGCTGTACTGAGACATTGCCTGTAGCCAACAGACGCCTGTTACGGAAAGACTGGTACCCTCAGATGAGCGTTCGCATGCGGTGTCGGGTATATTAAGTGCAATTGAGAGTTGCTATTGATCATCAGAGTGCAGTTGTAGAAATTGGTTAAGCTGGCTGCTCACACGTTGTCGTAGTGAGAGGTCTAGCATTCGTGTAAGAAGATAGCTCCATGTATAGCTGCGAGCTTATTCATTGCAGGCATCTTCGACTACGCTATCCCTCTCTACCCCTTTTCAAATATCCCTCATCCGGGCAAGGGGTGGGGAGTGAGAATATCTGTAAAGGGGCGGGTGCTCCTACTGCTGTGATTCATTGGTTTCTCTACCAAGCAAGCCCTTCTTATGGCAAAATCCTCTAAAATCAGCTTCTCCAACGGTTTAGTTGCAGAGTCAATTCGGCTCAAAACACCAGCAGAACTTACGTCTGGGCTGCATCAGTTGGGGTTAGAGGGACGGCACCCAGCATTAGTGTTGATCGGTGGAGCTAGTAAGCTCAGTGAAGCGGATTTTTATCGGTTGCAACGGCTGTTCATTGAGGTGTTAGCACCTCTGGCGCAAAAGTGGCAGGCTGTAGTCATTGATGGTGGCACAGATGCGGGGGTGATGCGTTTGATGGGGCAGGCGCGATCAACCATTGGTGCCAGCTTTCCACTCGTTGGGGTCACACCATTAGGGCTTGCGACATTGCCTGCCAAGGCCGCGACAGCGCTAGAAGCGGCACCGTTAGAACCTCACCATACCCACTTCATTCTGGTACCTGGCTCTAGTTGGGGCGATGAATCAATGTGGATTGCTAAAATTGCTAGCGCGATCGCCGATGCCGCTTCAGTTACAGTGTTAATTAATGGCGGCGAGATTACGTGGAAAGATGCGTCCCAAAGTGTGAAGGCTGATCGCTCAATTATCGTGATCGCAGGCACTGGGCGTACAGCGGATGTACTGGCATCGGCTCTCTACGGCCCTTCTGCGGATGAGCGAGCAGAACCATTGGTGGCTTCTGGCTTGGTGCGCGCGATCGACCTCGAAACGGAAGCCGATGCCCTTGCTGCCATTATTGAGGACATTTTTGCGGCTAAAAGCTAATATGCTCCCAGACGGGCGATCGCTAGCAGGGATTTGACATGTCGGACACCGCACCCAACCCAACACCTCCCAGTCGGAACCAGATTCTTGAAGATGCCTGGCTTCGCTTTGCCAAGTACGACCAAAATGCATCCATCGCTCAAAAGCGCTTCATCCATCAACGACGCTGGATCCTGATCTTGGGAGTTGTAGCCACAACGCTGGGTGTCACCTACTCTATTGTTGAAAGAAAAATACCCGATTGGCTTGTGCCGCAGGGGATGGGAAAGGAGCAATTTCTGCGCCTGCTGCATTTTCCAGTTCTAGCCGTGCCGATTATTCTCGGTGTACTGGTCGCGATCTCCGTGAAATTCAACATGGGCATCAGTTGGGTCATGCTTCGCAGCAGCGCTGAAGCCATCAAAAAGGAGATTTACCGCTATCGAATGCAGGTTGGCGAATATAACCCCGCAAAGCTAACGCCAACTGAATCACGCGATATTCGCCTGGCACGTGCCCTCAAGCTAGTTAGCAAGCGACTGATGCAGACCCCAGTCAACCAAACGGATCTGCTAGCCTACGAAAAACAAACCCTTCCACCCAAGGACGGTACGCCTGAAGGAGATGATGGTTTTAGTGACCTGACCGCTGAGCAGTACCTTGCGTGGCGGGTTGATGACCAGTTCAACTATTACCAAAAAAAAGCGGCTCGACTGGGTAAAGGGTTGCGACGCTTTCAACAGGTGATCTTTTTTCTAAGCGCTGTGGGAACCTTGCTCGCTGGGTTGGGACTCGATGTTTGGATCGCCGTCAGTAGTGCACTGGCGGCAGCAGTCACGGCTTTTCTAGAGTTTAGGCGCGTTGAGACAAACGTGGTGTCGTGCAATATCTCAGCCGCTGACCTGTACGACATTCGAGTGTGGTGGCACGCCCTCTCTCCCGAAGCCAGAACCCAACGGGTCAATATTGAAACCCTGGTTGCCAGTACCGAAGCCGTCTTGCAAACCGAGAACGCAGGCTGGCTGCAAGAAATGCGTGAAGCTCTGGCAGAAATCTATGGCGACAAGAAGGATAAAGAGACTCACGACAGCCGTAAGCCGCTAGATGAGGTAAGCCCAGCACTTCAGCCCAGTCCGATCGCGGGTGTTCCGGGTCAAGAGGTGCCTAAGCTTCCCAACCCATTTGCAGAGACAATGCCGGAAACACCACCTGTTAACGCCAAAACCTCTTCAGACCTGCCGCAATCCGAAGAGGCATTCAAACCCTCTCAGGCCGAGTCGGTTAATCCTGGCAAAGCAGCGGAGCCCGAGCTTGGGGTTGATGTATCTGATCCTACCGCTGCCGAAGCGGTGCGCTAGGGATTCACTTCTGTAGCTCCAAGGCTCTAAGCTGATTCTGAATGCGATTGCGATCGTTGATGGCTGGTTGAAAGTCAGGCTTAATGGTAAGCGCACGCTCTAATGAATGAATGGCATCTGTATACTGCTTTAATTCATAGAGTGCGCGCCCCCGCCAGTACCAGGCGGTATGGCTGTCTACTTTAAGCTGAATGGCTTGTTCAAAGCAGGTGATTGCTTCCCGGTAGCGCTTTAACTGCACAAAGACACCACCCAAGCAGCAGCAAATATCAACATCATCGGGTTTGAGTTGCAGCGCTTGCTGGTAAGACCAAATGGCCTCTTCATGCCGTTCTAAGCCATAGAGAACATTGCCTCGCCACCGCCAAAGGTTGGCATCATCTGCTCGCAACAAACGCGCTTGTTCATACACTTTTAAGGCTTCTGCATGGCGCTTTTGCTTCTCCAATGTGCGCCCTTCCCAGATCAGGCGATCGTAATCATCGCGGCTTCTTTCAGCAGATTGGCTAGGTTCAGCCAGGGGCACCGTAATCATCGTCTCCTCAGAGCGATTTTCGGCTCTTGGCATGCTGATGATTGTGTCCTCTGGTGTATCAGCTAGGACAGCAGCCACCGCTTCTACAAACCTGGGCTTACTGATGACAGTTGCTTCTGACTTTGGCAATAGTGCAGCCATTGGAGTGGGGTCTGCATGCAGGCGACGCTTGTAGTCTTCAAGCACATGCTGAAGATCGTGTGCGTTAAGATCGAGCGCTGGCACTCCAGACTGCTCCGTAGACGCAACTGTAGCATCGTCCTCGTCTGATGCTATATCACCAGATTTAAGCTGTTGCAGCACGCGCCTGCGCCCCTCCACTGCTTCTTGAAAATCAGGCTTTAACTGCATCGCGCGATCGTAAGACGCGATCGCGGCTTCTTGTTGCTGAAGGCCTTCTAGCAGGCGTCCCCGATCGTACCAGGCCCAATAGTTATCTGGTTGGAGTTGCACGACCTTGTAGTACGAAGCCACCGCTTCTTCATACCGCAGCAGCTTCTCCAGAACAGTTCCTCGCTTAAACCACACCACATGGTCATCTGGTTGGATTTCGACCACTCGGTCATACGCCAGCACCGCGTCTTCATAACGCTGCAAATTATCTAATGCCATCCCGCGCATAAACCATGCCAGAGAGTCATCAGGATTGAGTTCAATAGCACGATCGCAGGATGCCAACGCTTCATCGTAATGCTGGAGATGGTAGAGAGCATCGACCTGACGCAACTGGCTCAAAAGCTGCTTGCGGCTTTCAACCGCCAATTGGAAATCGGGCTTTAACTGTACCGCGCGATCGTAGGAGGCAATCGCGGCTTCTGACTGCTGCAACTGTTCCAGCGCTTTACCCCGATCGTGCCATCCCCAATAGTTGTCGGGCTGAAGTTGCACCACGCGCTCAAACGAGTTCAAGGCTTCCTGATAGTGCTGAAGCTGGACGCAAGCCGCACCATGTTTGTACCACGCCAGATAATCCTCTGGGTGAAGTTGCACCACTCGATCGTAAGACGCAACGGCATCATCAAAGCGCTTGAGATTTTCGAGCGCCATCCCGCGCTTAAACCACACGATGTCGTCATCCGGTTTGGCTTGAATAACTCGATCGTAAGCAACGATAGCTTCCTTATAGCGTTGGCGTTGAAACAAATCATCACCTCGTTCCAACCAGGCGAGATGACCATCAAAACTGATCACTGTTGGCTCTGCCAGTACCGAAGCAACCGGAGCCGTCCTTGTGAGCGATCGTAGTGCTTCTAACGCTTCCGTTGCTGATTCGTAGCGTTGACGAAAGTCGTAGCGTACCATCGTATCCAAAATGTTGGCAAACTCTGAACTCACCTGTACCTGATCGCGCCAGATAATTTCGCTGGTTTTTGGATCTTCTCGCAGCTTTTTAGGATAGATGCCCGTCAGGCACTGAATGCCCATCATGCCGACCGCGTAAACATCACTGCTAAAGCGAGGCTTGCCAGCCAACTGTTCGTTCGGCATGTAGCCGGAAGACCCAACGGCGATCGTGATACTGGCATCATGAGGGTCTAGCACCTGAGCGCCAATTTGCTTGACTGCCCCAAAATCGATGAGAAAGAGACGGCGATCGCTCGTTTGCCGAATCAAATTGGAAGGCTTAATATCACGATGCACCACCTGCTGTTGATGCACAAACTCTAGAACAGCCAACAGATCTTGCAGCAGATGAATGACTTCCAATTCAGCAAGCTGTGGTTGGAGCTTCAAGGCTTGACTCAGCACCTGCCCTTCGATAAACTCTTGCACAAGATAAAAATCTTGCCCTTCTTCAAAGTGAGCAAAAAGCCTGGGAATTTGTTCGTGGCTTCCCAAGGCATATAGCACTTCTGCTTCAGTATCAAACAATCGCCTTGCGGCTTGTAACGCCTCTGGATCGCTCATTCTGGGCTTAAGCTGTTTCACCACGCAGTGAGGCTTGCCAGGAAGATGCAAATCGCTGGCCAAATACGTCTGCCCAAAGCCGCCCCCACCTAAGTGGCGAACAATTTGGTAACGTCCCCCAAGAATTTTGCTCAGCATAGGTTACGAGAGCTTCAGAGTGTCGAAAACAGCACGATAAGACTCAGAGAAAGTTCTTCATCATTAGTAACAGTTTCAACGACACACCATCATCCGTAGCCGTTCCAGCTTGTTCTTAGATTTATAGTAAAGACGCATTGCAAGCTACGAAAATTCACTTAAGCCGCTTTACACAGGTTGAAATAGCGATGCAAGCAGCTTGCTGCTCCGCGAGAATGCGTCAGGACTGGGTGGAATTACCTGTAATGATACGCAACTGTCTGTGCAAAGCAGCAAGACGGCTTCATGACAAGACTGTAAAAAGGGTGGTGCGAACATGCGATCGCACCACCCTTCTTGAAAAAAGTGCTACTCTCTAGCCAAAAAGATGACTTTAGCCAGAAATCTGAGTCAATAGTGGCTCTAGCCAAGGCTGAAACTGATCACGACGAAACACTTGCGCACGGCGGCGGTAATCGAACCGCAGCAGGCTAGGAATGCCGTGCTTACGAACGCATTCTTTTAACCATGATGCAACACCCTGCCCTTCTTCCGGGATCATTTCGGCTTGAAAAGGACCATACATCAAGACCAGCATGCTATGCGCTTGAAGGGGGGCATCGCGTTCAATTAAGTTGGTTAAGCTTGAGTGGGTTGAACGGGATTGACTCGCCATTCGTACTTCAGTGTCCTCTCGGCTAACGCGCGCTCGCAGCGTTTTCGTCATCTCGCGTGGCGTTGTGGATGCACTGTACTCTTGATTTGATTCTTGATTTGATTGGCGACGAGCTCGTCTCTGGGTCATAAAACTCCTAGTTTGAATGGGCCGAAGCAGCCAGACCTTCCTGTAGAGCTGGAGAGTAAGGAAGAATATTGGCTGGAAAAACTAACAGGCTATTTGCTGTCGTAGCAATGCGCTTGTTTAAATAGTAACTATTTTTTACTGAGGCGGCAATTCTTTGTGTGTAAAACTCCACTTGTGGAAGCTCGCTTTGTGGTAATGCAAATGGCTATAGCGTTAAAACTTTGCACGTCCTTACAGTGCTCAAATGCGCTGATTGTGAGCAAACGAAATCGCTGAACCCTGTTAATTCTTGTAAACAAAAACGTCTGCAAGCTACAGAAACTGGCACTGCCGTCTGCTTCAGCTCGGTATGCAGTCAGCTCAGAAGGATACAGTTTTCTAGTTTCTGATAAGTTAGCTTGAGTAATCCCATTTTTGTAAGTAAACGGTAGCACTATGACTGTCTGCGAATATAGGGCAGGTCTAGAAGGTATTCCCGCAACTCAGTCCAGCATTAGTTTTGTAGATGGACAGCGAGGGGTTTTAGAGTATCGTGGCATTGCCATTGAAGAATTAGCCGCAAAGGGCAATTTTCTGGAGACGGCTTACCTTCTCATTTGGGGTGGTTTGCCGACGAAAGAAGAATTAGAGCTATTTGAGCATGAAATTACGTATCATCGGCGGCTGAAGTACCGGATTCGCGACATGATGAAGTGCTTTCCTGAAAGCGGTCATCCGATGGATGCTCTGCAAGCCTGTGCTGCGGCTTTGGGGCTGTTTTACTCTCGCCGTGCGCTGGATGACCCCACGTATATTCGTGCGGCAGTCGTCAGATTGCTGGCAAAGATTCCAACGATGGTGGCAGCGTTTCAGCTGATGCGTAAGGGGAATGACCCTGTGCAGCCTCGCGACGACCTGGGTTATGCTGCGAACTTCCTTTACATGCTCAATGAACGGGAACCAGACCCTTTTCCTGCTCACATCTTTGATGTGTGTCTGATGCTGCACGCAGAGCATACGATTAATGCGTCTACGTTTTCGGCTTTAGTAACGGCTTCTACATTGACTGATCCTTATGCGGTGGTGGCTTCTGCCGTTGGCACCTTGGCGGGGCCGCTGCATGGTGGCGCTAACGAAGAAGTGATTGTCATGCTCGAAGAGATTGGCACTGTTGAAAATGTGCGTCCCTGGCTGGAGAAGCAACTGGCCCAGAAGGGTAAGATTATGGGCTTTGGTCACCGCGTCTATAAAGTAAAAGACCCTCGTGCAACGATTTTGCAGCACTTAGCAGAACAACTGTTTGAGAAGTATGGGCGGGATGAGTATTACGATGTGGCGGTTGAGCTTGAAAAGGCGGTCGAAGAGAGTCTGGGACATAAGGGTATTTATCCCAATGTGGACTTTTACTCCGGTCTGGTTTACCGCAAGTTAGGCATTCCGTCTGACCTGTTTACGCCTGTGTTTGCCATTTCTCGTACGGCTGGTTGGCTGGCGCATTGGAAAGAGCAGCTCAACGAGAACCGAATTTTCCGCCCGACCCAGATTTATACGGGGTTACATGAAGCGACCTATGTGTCGATCGAGCACCGTTAAAGTGGGCGACTGTGCTTGGTTTTGCAGATAAAGCACGTTTAGGCGTGTAGGCATGATGGGCGGCACCCCTCTTGCCTGATAACGATACTCTTGTCACCATATTGTCAGTGACGATTTTCAGGAACTCCAGCCCTCAGAACTAAGAGTCTGAGGGCTTCTTTTTGCTTGAGCGGCGGAAGTGCGGTACGACCTTGCAGGTTAGAGCGGTGTTTGCCTGGAGCCAGGGTCTGCAATGCCTGCTTTCACAGCAGTAACCTGCCGTCGATTCGTCTATACCCTAACCTCGTATTTATCTATAGCGGTTTTCGATCGTGCAGCAGCGATCCAGCGATATACTGAGGACGCACGGCAATGTAACAGCCTTGTTACGGGAAACCAGTGGGCTGCTGTGGCTAACTGAGTACGCAGCGTTGGTTAATCGTTAACGATGGATTACTGCATAAGGACTCAAATCAGGTAAGCGATGAACTCAGGCATAGACTTACAGGACGTTTTTATCCAGTCCCTGACTGATCTGGGACTCCCCCTCGGTGCTGCAAAGGCGATTTGGATGCCCTTGCCGATGCTGCTGATGTTGGTTGGTGCGACGGTCGGCGTGCTAGTGGTTGTTTGGCTGGAGCGAAAGATTTCAGCGGCAGCACAGCAGCGGATCGGCCCTGAGTATATTGGCCCGTTGGGCGTATTAGCTCCGGTCGCAGACGGCTTAAAGTTGGTTTTTAAAGAAGATGTGGTGCCGGCGAATTCAGATGCTTTGCTGTTTACGCTTGGCCCGGTGATTGTGGTGATTCCGGTCTTTTTGTCTTACCTGATTGTGCCGTTTGGTCAAAACCTGTTAGTGACCAATGTTGGTATGGGCGTGTTTTTGTGGATTGCGCTGTCGAGCGTTGCGCCGATCGGGTTGCTAATGTCGGGGTATGCCTCCAACAATAAATACTCTCTGCTCGGTGGATTACGCGCTGCTGCTCAATCGATTAGCTATGAGATTCCGTTAGCACTGTCGGTGTTAGCGATCGCGATGATGTCCAATTCACTCAGCACGATCGACATTGTGCAGCAGCAGTCTGGCTATGGCATTCTGGGCTGGAACATTTGGCGGCAACCAGTGGGCTTTGTGATCTTCTGGATCGCGGCCCTGGCTGAGTGTGAGCGGATGCCGTTTGACTTGCCGGAGGCTGAAGAAGAACTCGTAGCAGGCTATCAGACGGAATACTCAGGCATGAAGTTTGCACTTTTTTACCTGGGTTCCTACGTCAACCTTGTCCTGTCAGCGCTGCTAGTAGCTGTACTTTATCTAGGTGGTTGGGATTTCCCGATTCCGCTGACGCTAGTTGCGAATGTGCTGGGTATTGACGAGTTTAATCCGATTTTCCAGGTCGTTACGGCTTCGTTGGGTATTACGATGACGGTGCTCAAAGCCTACTTGCTTGTCTTCCTGGCAATTTTGCTGCGCTGGACGGTGCCTCGCGTGCGGATTGATCAATTATTAGATTTAGGTTGGAAGTTTTTGTTGCCGATTTCGCTGGTTAACTTGTTGTTGACGGCAGCACTCAAACTTGCCTTTCCATTTGCCTTCGGTGGCTGAGTCCGAAAGGGTAAAGACTTAAGGCTCAAGGCTAAAACATCAGTAATGCCTCCTTACCGTTTACCGTTTATCCTTCAAAGAAGAGTTTTATGCTGAAGTTTCTCAAGCAAGTTAGTGACTACACCAAAGAGACCGTGCAGGCGGCGAAGTATATTGGTCAAGGGCTGGCAGTGACGTTTGATCACATGCAGCGCCGTCCAGTGACGGTGCAGTATCCCTATGAAAAGCTGATTCCATCAGAACGCTTTCGTGGACGCATTCATTTTGAGTTTGATAAGTGCATTGCGTGCGAAGTCTGTGTGCGGGTTTGTCCAATTAACCTGCCAGTGGTGGACTGGGAGTTTAACGCTGAGACGAAGAAGAAGAAACTCAATCACTACAGCATCGATTTTGGAGTTTGCATTTTCTGCGGTAACTGTGTGGAATACTGCCCTACAAACTGCCTGTCGATGACAGAAGAATATGAGCTTTCGACCTACGATCGCCACGAGTTGAACTACGATAACGTTGCTCTTGGTCGCTTGCCTTACAAAGTTACCGGAGACCCAATGGTGACTCCGTTAAGAGAGTTTGCTTACCTGCCGAAGGGCGTTGTGGAACCGCATGATTTGCCGCCAGGTTCGCGTCGGGCCGGTCTGCGTCCTGAAGAAATTGTTGAAACCGAAAAATAGCTGTCAGAGGTCAGGGCTTTGGCTTGGGAACACCCTTGACTGAATGCTGCTCGCTTTTATGTAAGGAGACGGTTCACTGTGAATTTAGCTGAAGGTGTTCAGATTGTTTCGTTTGGTCTGTTGTCTCTGATGGCGATCGGGGCAGCGTTAGGCGTTGTTTTACTGTCAAATATCGTCTATTCAGCCTTTTTGCTGGGTGGCGTGTTTATTAGTATCGCTGGGCTGTACCTGTTGCTAAATGCTGATTTTGTGGCAACAGCTCAGGTTTTGATCTACGTGGGTGCGGTCAACGTGCTGATTTTGTTTGCCATCATGCTGGTGAACAAGCGCCAGGACTTTGTGCCTGTGTCGAGGGCGTGGATTCGACGGGGGGCAACAGCATTGGTTTGTGCAGGGCTGTTTGCGCTGCTCAGTGTCATGGTGGTGTCTACGCCCTGGGCGTTCTCCACGGGGGTTGCAGCGGGTAATGGTTCGATCGTGGCGATTGGCAAGCATTTCTTTACTGACTTCTTGCTGCCCTTTGAACTGGCATCGGTACTACTGTTGATGGCGCTCA
This sequence comes from Stenomitos rutilans, assembly GCF_059505485.1. Classification (NCBI taxonomy): domain Bacteria; kingdom Bacillati; phylum Cyanobacteriota; class Cyanophyceae; order Leptolyngbyales; family Leptolyngbyaceae; genus Stenomitos; species Stenomitos rutilans. The sequence continues at coordinate 170,579 of NZ_JCACKR010000160.1, read as the reverse complement.
TTGGAGCCATTATGCTGGCGCGACGTGAATTATTGCCCGACGATGCTGTAACGCCTCTTCAGCAGCCTGCACTGACTTTGCCGGAGCGCCCCCGTGAGTTGGTTGCAGTTGGACCAGGTGCGCCAGAGGCCACGATCGCACGTACACCCTCTGAACAGAACAACTAGGTTGAGAGTCTTTGAGGCAGGTAGTCTATGCAACTTCAATATTTTCTGGTTCTGGCGGCAGCTCTATTCTGTATTGGTATTTTTGGGTTGATCACCAGCCGTAACGCTGTGAGGGTGCTGATGTCGGTTGAATTGATGCTGAATGCCGTTAATCTCAACCTGATGGCGTTCTCCAACTACCTGGATGCGCAAGATGTAAAAGGGCAGGTCTTTACCACGTTTGTGATTGCGATCGCAGCGGCAGAAGCGGCGGTTGGTCTGGCGATCGTGCTTGCCATTTATCGCAACCGCGACACTGTGGATATGGAGCAGTTTAATCTGCTGAAGTGGTAGCTTTGATAGAAGTTGTTGGTTGTTAGTGATTAGTTGTTGGTTGGTAATAAACTGAACGCTAAAGACTAAAAACTAAAAACGATACCAACGTGCAACTGAAGCAGGTCATCATTGCTCACAAGGCTGACGATTTAATGAGTCGTCGCTGGGCAGAAACGTGTGCCAAACAGCTAGAAAGTCGAGATTGTAAGGTTTTGATGGGGCCTAGTGGCCCTAAAGATAATCCTTATCCTGTGTTTCTTGCTTCGGTGACGCATCCGATCGATCTGGCGATCGTGTTGGGGGGCGATGGCACCGCGCTGTCAGCCGCCCGCAATCTAGCCGCCGACTGCATTCCAATTTTGGCAGTGAATGTGGGTGGGCATCTGGGTTTTTTAACCGAATCGCTTGATGACTTTGAGCGTTCTGAGCAAGTCTGGGATCGCCTCCTAGAGGATCGCTTTGCGGTGCAACAGCGCATGATGCTGCAAGCAGGTATTTTTGAAGGCAATCGCACGAATTTGGAGCCGATGAGCGATCGCTATCTGGCACTAAATGAGATGTGCATCAAGCCTGCCTCTGCCGATCGCATGATCACGTCAATTTTGGAAATGGAAATTGATGGTGAAGTGGTCGATCAATACCAGGGGGATGGCTTAATTGTCGCCACACCAACAGGTTCGACGTGCTACACCGTAGCAGCCAATGGCCCCATTATTCACCCCGGTATGGATGCGATCGTGGTTACGCCCATTTGCCCTCTAAGTCTTTCGAGCCGCCCGATCGTGCTGCCTCCTGGATCTGTCATCAGTATCTGGCCTCTAGCCGATTATGAACTGAATACAAAACTGTGGATGGATGGGGTATTAGCGACCTCCATCTGGCCTGGACAGCGAGTAGATATTCGCGCCGCCGACTGTCAGGCAAGGTTTATCATTCTTCGAGAAAATTATTCGTATTATCAAACGCTGAGAGAGAAACTGCAATGGGCGGGTGCAAGAGTTCATTACAGTAACAATCATCGAAATTAGGGAGCAGAAGGTAAGGGGTAAAAGGCTAAAGGCTAAAAAGCTGATAGCTGATGGCTAACCGCTGACCGCTCTTTCACTCAAAACGTCTCCCTGACCGCTTAACACTCAAAACGTCATCCCGGTATGCATCCTACTAATAAGCCGTCGTTCCATTCCAGTGTGTCGCCGACTTTTTTGCCATTATGATAGGCGGCAAGCAGGACTTCGCTAGTTTTGCCCCAGGCGATCGTACCTGTAGCATCCAGACCGATCGCGCCCAGATCGCGCTGGTGTTGGTGTGCTTCTCGAAAGGAGCGTTCAAACGCAGTAGCAAGCGACTGTCCATCATCCACTCGCACGACGATACGGGCGGCTAAACATTCGTCAATAATGTCTTCACCAATGCCAGTACAGCTTACGGCAGCATGTGCTGTCGCGTAGTTCCCAGCGGGCATGGCAGAGTCACTGACTCGCCCAATGCGTTCAAACCCCTTACCACCTGTAGAGGTGCCAACGGCAATGCGTCCCTGATCATCTAGGACAACGACCCCGATCGTGCCGCGTCCCGCTGTCTCTTCCACCAATTCTCGTTCTGCAACCACACCTGCCATCTCGCGCGAAAAGTTGCCCTGACGTTCCAATATCCACTCCTGTAAGCGAATTTCGGTCAGGGGATCGTAGGCAGGTAGCTCTAGTTCGCGCAGTAGTTCGGCGGCTCCGTAATCCGAGAGGACGCGATCGTGAGAGTTTTGCAGTGCCCTGGCAAGATGGATGGGATTCTGCACCCGCGAAACGTTAATGACTCCGCTAAACCGTTGGGTTAGCCCATTCATCAACGCTGCACTCATGCGAATTTGCCCATCTGATTGCAGGACGGAGCCAGTGCCTGCATTAAAGCGGGGATCATCTTCTAGCATCTGACAGCCGTGAATGACCGCTGCTTGAGCCTCGGCTCCTGAGAGCAATAAGGCATACACTTCATCAATCACCCGGTAAAGCGATTTTCGCACCGACTCAACACCACCCTTGCCCTTTAAGGAGCTTCCGGCTCCACCGTGAATAATCAGTTTGGGTTGCACCCGTGATGCTGACATGACTGAACCTCTGTGCTGTAGACGTGTTGAGTGATTGGTTTAAAGCCCTATGGGCATGTCAGAAAAGTTGCTGGTCTTGACGTAAGAAAATAGTGCAGCTAAGTGCTTTAGCCCCTTCACCAAAAGACTGGGGAAACAAAGCTTAGCATTCTCTATGGCTCTAAAATTGCAAGGCTCAGTACAGCAATCTGCTTAAACTACTCTCTAGCTCATCCTTCAACACCATTAAGCAACGGTGAGCCGATCGAAACTGCTAATGGCTAACAACTAAAAACCAAAAACTAATCGCTCTTAGACCGATGTCGGCGACAGCGCTCTGAGCAATATTTCACGTCATCCCAGCAGGCTTCCCACTTTTTGCGCCAGGTAAAGGGTCGATCGCATACAGGACAAACTTTGGTTGGCAGATCAGCTTTGGAGCGGGCGCGTGCCATGAGAGTAAGGAGTGAAGGATAAAGGATGAAGGCTAAAGAAGGCGAATATGGCGATCGCAGCTTGTACATTGGAGGTTAGGCTTTCACGGTCTTTCTACCTTTTGCCTTTTACCTTCTAGCATGCCTTCTAACATTATGACTGAGTTGGGATTGGCAGCGATCCGCATCGTCTTGGTTGAGCCTGCCGGGGCACTAAATGTAGGCGCGATCGCCCGTGTGATGAAAAACATGGGCTTACAGCATTTAGTGTTAGTCAAGCCAAAGTGCGATCCAGTGGGAGAAGAAGCCCGGTTGATGGCGGTTCATGCTGCCGATGTTTTGGAAGCGGCGATCGTGGTTTCTACGTTGCCAGAAGCGTTGCAGGGATGTCAGCGGGCGATCGCCACAACGGCTCGACCCAGAGTATCCACTGTGTTAGAGCCTCCTAGAACTGCCTTGCCCTGGTTACTCGAAGCAGTGTCTCAAGAACGGAGTGCGATCATCTTTGGCCCCGAAGATCGCGGGTTGAGCAACGAGGAACTCAACTATGCCCAGCGGTTTGTCGCCATTCCTTCTAGCCCTGCCTATGCGTCTTTGAATCTCGCACAAGCGGTCGCTATTTGCTGCTATGAACTCTATCAGTGGGAGCAGGAGGTAGAGGGCAGAGGGGGTAAGGGGAGCAAAGGGGGCAGGGGGCGGGAGGTAGAAGGCAGGGGGGAGGGGGCAGAAGGCAGAGGGCAGGGGGTAGAAGGGGTAGATGAGTTAGAGGTGGTAGGGAGAGCGAGGGAACAAGAACATCTCGATTCAACCCTTGAAACTCAAAACTCAAAACTCAAAACTCAAAACTCAACCCATCCACTCCCTACTCCCCACTCCCCGCCCGCCCCTCTTGATGTCCTGGAGGGCTATTACCACCAACTCGAAGCCTTGCTACTGGCGATCGGCTATCTCCACCCACATACTGCTGCCAGCCGCATGCAAAAATTTCGTCGGTTGTATAATCGCGCACTGCTTTCTAGTGAAGAAGTCGCAATGTTACGCGGCATTTTAAGCCAGGTTGAGTGGGCGATACAAAAAATTAACGAAAGGAAAAGTAGTCCTTCAGGTGGTTCTGTGCTGGCAGATGCAGAGAACGATCGAGGTGAAAATATATTAGGGAGCTAGGCTAGCGGTTAAAGAAACCACGTTCGTTTTAGAAATGGTTGGTCTACAATTCTGATAGCTCTTGGTTGACAGGGTACGTCGATTGCAAGTAGGGCTTAAGATTTTGCCTCTTGCCCGTTTTGCCTCTTGCCCATTGTCGAGAAGTGTGCGAAAACTATTGCGTCAATCCTGATTCGTCCCTCAGCTTTTGTCGGAGTGTGCTATGCCAGAAACGGGCGGTCTGTCACGCAGGTCACGCAGCCATGATTCGTCAACGTCCGCTCGCGCGGCGAAACCAGAGCGAGGGGCGCACGATTATGCTAACTCTGAGCGGCAGTTGCCATCAGAACAAAGACGCTTAGGAACAGCGCCATTATCTGAGGTGAAAAACTCTGGGGTGAAAAACGTTGCGGCACGACAACCGCGTCAGACACTCTGGCAAATAGTGTTTGGGCAGGCCAACAAGCGTGCCTTGCGTCGATCAGCACGGCAGCAGGCAAGGCGAAAAGATATTCCTGCCAATGGCGCTACTCCATCGCCCAATTTTTTGCAACGGTTGAGGCAGCCATCTAAACCAGTATCTCGTGAACAAGCGGCTTCTAAGCTGGCAGAAGCCCAACTGCGGCAGGCGGTTGATGGACGATCGCGCCAGGTGAGTAGCTGGTCGCCTGCCTCCAGCAACGCTGCACCACCAAAAGGAAAACAGCTAGCTCGACAGGATGGTTGGCGACGCGGCATGAAGCAACCAACCACCCTACAAAGTTTTGGCTCTCATGCACTGACAGTTTTGCAGCCTTCTCCTACCGATCGGCGTGCTCAGGCCAGGGGCTTAGCGCTGAAACGAGAGGTGCGGGAACGTTCACGTCGTGGGGATGCGGCCCAGCAGCAGACAACTTCAGACCTTTTAGAGCGGACAATCACAGAGCGACTGAAGTCTCGTCCAGGGATGCAAAGTCGTAGGCGAGATGCGGCTTCTCAGCCGCGATCGCGGGGTTTCTCGGCAGGTCTCTATGCAGCCCGAATGCTGATTTTGAGCGTTGGCATTGGCGTTTTGGTCGGTACGATATTGTCTGTGCTAGACCCTGCGGCTCGATTGTCCGCAGGCGCTTCCCAACAGGCGACAAAGAAAGCGGATGCTACTGAAAGCACTAGGGGCGATCGATCTGCAACAGCCTCTCAGAGCAATCTTGGTGGAAGCGGTCTCAGCGGAGAAAGCGCCTCTGCTACGCAACTACCTAAAATGGGGCAGGAACTAACATCCCTGAAAGCGGCTCTCCAAACTCTGGCGTTGCAAAACCCTCGACTAACGCCAGGCATCTTTTTATTTGACCTCGATACCAGTTCCTATCTAGATCTAAATGGTGGTGCCTCCTTTGCTGCTGCCAGCACCATCAAAGTGCCAATTCTGGTTGCTTTTTTTCAGGATGTTGATGCAGGTAAGATTCGCTTGGATGAATTGCTCACCATGCGAAAAGAATTGGTAGCGGGTGGATCGGGCGAGATGCAGGGGATGCCTGTTGGTAGCCAGTTTACCGCGCTGGAAACCGTGACTAAAATGATCACCATTAGCGATAACACCGCTACTAATATGGTGATTGCTCGTTTAGGCGGTATGGCTGCGTTAGACCAACGCTTTCAGTCTTGGGGGTTGATGTCAACGGCGATCAACAGCTTGCTGCCTGACTTAAGTGGCACAAATACTACAAGCCCCAAAGATATGTCACTGCTGATGACCCGCATCAGTCAGGGAGAGCTTGTTTCCATGCGATCGCGCGATCGGCTGTTAGACATTATGCAGCGAACGGTCAATCACAGCCAATTACCACAGGGCTTAGAGAAAGGGGCCACCATTGCTCATAAAACAGGCGACATTGGCGGCATGATTGGAGATGTAGGGCTGATCGATATGCCAAACGGCAAGCGTTATGCGCTCACAGTTCTAGTGAAGCGATCGTACAACGACGATCAGGCGTATGACTTGGTACAAAAGGCATCTCGCACCGTCTATCAATACCTCAACCGTACACCAACGGCACCAAGCAGTCAGGCGCTAATGCCTGAATCATCGGGCCAGTCAATTCCCGTCGCTGATAGTGATGTTTCAAGCCTTGGTTCTACTGTGCCGATAAAGACAGCCGTTACTTCGTCTCCATAGCGGCTAGAGGTCTCTGGTGTCGTGACTCAGGAAAGCGGAGCGGTCAGATCGGCATCCAGTATTGCCTGATTAGAGGCGATCGCGTCTAGTGGCAAAGCTGTCTCCGGTTCTGCTGCCGTAGCCTTCAGCAGCGCTTCTGCCTCTAATGCCTCTGCCTGCAAGACCTCAAGTGATTGCCAAACCTGATTGAGCAATGGTTCTAGCCCTGTGCGTGCTACGGCTGAGATTTGAAATACAGGCACCTGACTTAAGGTATGCAGTTGAGCCGCAAGTTCATTAACAGTTTCAGCGTCTTGGCTCATCGCATCAAGCTTGCTGAGTGCCAATAGCTGAGGACGATCGGGCAATCCACGTCCATAGGCATGCAGCTCTTGTTGAATCGTGTGGTAGTCGGCGATCGCATCGGGACTGGTGACATCAATGAGATGTAAGAGCAGGCGCGTGCGCTCGACATGACGCAAAAAGTCGTGGCCTAAACCTGTCCCTGTATGTGCGCCTTCAATCAATCCTGGAATGTCAGCAAAGACCGTGCCATCGCCCGTTGGCTTACGCACCACCCCCAAATTGGGCACCAGCGTTGTAAAAGGATAATCGGCAATTTTCGGTCTGGCAGACGAGAGGGCTGCAATTAACGTTGATTTGCCTGCATTTGGCAACCCGATGATACCCACCTCTGCTAACAGCTTGAGTTCCAACCGCAGAAAGCGAGCTTCTCCAGGTAAGCCGGGTAAAGCTCGTTCCGGCGCACGGTTGCGATTACTGAGAAAATGCTGGTTGCCCAGGCCACCCTTGCCCCCCGTCGCCACACAAAACGTTTGATTCGGGCTGACAAGATCGCAGAGCAACGCTTCTGTTTCCGCATCGTAGATCATCGTGCCGCAAGGAACATCAATGATGCGATCGTGCCCTGATGCGCCAGTCCGGTTGTTTGGCCCACCCCGCTGTCCATCATCCGCCTTAAATAAGTGGTTGTAGCGAAAATCTAAAAGCGTTTGCAAATTTTCGACCGCGCGAAACAATACGGAACCACCCCGGCCCCCATTACCGCCAGAAGGGCCACCAGCGGGTACATACTTCTCACGCCGAAAGGCCACTAACCCATCGCCTCCGTTCCCTGCCTGTACCTGAACCTCGGCCTGATCGATAAATTGCATGTCACGAAACTAACGCCTTCACTCTTCATCATAGGCAATTGCGACGAATGCAATCGACAACCCGTTAGTTCTTTGACTTGATTCTTGATCAAATAGCGCTCAGCCATCAGCGCTCAGCCGTCAACCGTCAGCGTAGAAGTTTTGAGTTTTGGGTTTTGAGTTGAAGAACTATCAGCGGTCAGCGATCAGCCATCAGGCATTAGCGATCAGCGATCAGCCGTCAACCATCCAGCCTCCTTCTAAAAACCAACAACTTCTTTAGCCTTTTACCTTCTACCTTTTGCCTCAAACCATAAGGTTTCTATAAAGCATCTGTAATAACCCGAACTGACCTGTATGTAACGATGCGTCCCCGGTTTGATCGCTCCCGGTTCACCCTACTGCATATAGGAGATTCACCCATGAACTATTTTTCTACGGTGATTGCGCTACTACGCGATCGCAAAGATTTCTTAGCCGAAATCTACGACGGGATTGGACTCAAAAGTAAAATCACAGCGCTCCTCATTTCCAGCTCTTGTTTTTTCGCCCTTTATGGTGCCATTATTGGAGCCTTTCATAGTTTGCCGCAAGTGGCATCCTCAGCGATCAAACTACCAGCTTTGTACTTGCTAACACTGTTGATTTGTCTGCCGACGCTCTATATTTTTAATGCGCTTTTTGGTTCAAAGCAGACGATCGGGCAACACTTCACCTATTTATTGACAGCCGTTTCTGTCATTGCCATCCTCTTGTGTGGTTTTGCTCCAGTAACGCTCTTTTTCTTAATTACTGTGAACGATTACTCGTTCTTCCTATTACTAAATGTAGCGATCTTTGCGTTAACGGGTGTGCTGGGTGTGTCCTTTCTGTACCAGGTGATGAAACCGATCGAAGAGGATGGTGCTAGTCAAAGCATAAAAGTACGCAGAAACATTCTTCGCTTTTGGTTAGTGCTTTATGGCTTTGTTGGCAGTCAGCTTGGGTGGACGTTGCGCCCTTTCTTTGGTTCTCCAGGTCAGTTTGAATTATTTCGCGCTAGAGAAGGAAGTTTCTTTTCAGGTGTCTGGAATGCTCTCATCAGCCTTTTAACCTGAATATTATGCCTTTCTAAAACCTCAATCATTTAAATTCAGACTTTCCAGAGTTTCAGAGGATGTCTGAGAAGTATGATTATCAGCGGATTTATACCGAATGAAACGGATAGATAATGGCTCTCGCTCGAAATTTACCATCCGATTCATCCGTTCTTTATCCGTTGCTCGCTGCTTTGTTGCTTTTAAGACATCCTCTCAGGCATTCCAGAATTTCAAACATTCCAGATATTAGCGCTGCACGAGATGAACTCCGAATTGAATGCTTTAGCGATTACAACCAAAGAGCTAGAACGTCTCACTGGCCTTGAAGTCAATGATCTCTTCATCGGCAGTATGATTGGTGGTGGCTTTCGTCCTGGCCTCTTCAACGCTCCTAAACGTTGGCTTTCGTTTGGCCTGATGCAAGTATTCGTACTCATCTTGACGCTGATTTTGACGCTGCCAGTTGGTCTACTCATCATTCGGAATCATGCCAATACTGTTAGCGATTTGCCAACCATTTCAAGGTTTTTATCCATCACTTTAAGCCTTACAGTGGTTCTGGTGATTGGCTGGAATGTGGCTATGATCTGGCGCAGCAAAGCCTTTTTGCCATTGGCAAGGCTATTGGATGAAGTTGATCAATACAACGAAGTGCTGCAAGCTGTTGTTGTGGTCGATCGACTGGATGCGATCGACCATTTACACACCCATACGATGGAGCGTCAGCAGGCGATCGAAGCCCTCACGATCGCGCGCAACAGTTTGGTTTGCGGTCTTATGACGGAAAAAATCTTGCGGCAACATCGTAGCCTTCTAGCACGTCGCGCCGATCTCCTGGCAAATATTGAGGCAAACTTGATCAGCTTGAGAACATTGGAGGTAAACAATCAGGCCAGTGAGTATGTTGAATTACTCAACGAAGCCTTAAAAATTGGCATGAGCGTTCAACACGAAGTGCAGCAACTTTCTCGGTCTTCATCAGATGGATGACGTGTTTGAAACGTTTTGATTAAAACCTGAAGATAGCATCAGCAACTTGACAAACGTCCTTTAGCTCACGCACATCGTGAACGCGGAGAATATCAGCACCACCTGCGATCGCGGCACTACAGGCGGCGGCTGTGCCCCACACTCGCTCTTTCGGGCTGGGTTGGTTTAGGATGTGCCCAATAAAGCTTTTGCGCGATGCTCCTACCAAAAGGGGGCACGTTAGAGAACGCAACTCAGGCAAGCGACGCAAGATTTCTAAATTTTGCTGATAGGTTTTAGCAAAGCCGATGCCTGGATCGATCGCAATACTTGCACGGTCAACACCACAGGCGATCGCAGCCTCAAGGCGTGCGTTCAAAAAGGCACGGATGTCCTCAACTACGTCGCCATACTCTGTGAGTTGCTGCATGGTTTGAGGCGTACCGCGCAGATGCATCAAGATCAGGGGCACATTCAGGGCTGCAACGGCTGGTAACATGTCAGCATCATAGGTTGCGCCAGAAATATCGTTCACAATATCTGCACCCGCCGCGATCGCCGCTTGAGCAACCGCTGCCCGTGTCGTATCAATTGAAAGGGGAATATCTGTTTCTTGCCGTATCTGCTCAATAATAGGCACTACACGATGAAGCTCTTCGTCGAGCGAAACCTCAACCGCATTCGGTCGTGTGGACTGTCCACCAACATCGAGAATATCTGCACCAGCGGCTACAAGGGTACGCGCGTGGACGATCGCTGTTTCCAGACTGTTGAATAAACCGCCATCACTGAAACTATCCGGTGTCACGTTGAGTACACCCATCAAATAGGTGCGATCGCCCCAGTCAAAAGAACGAGATCTGATTGTCCAGGGTAAAAGTGGTGAAACTGTTGGAGACATCCTGAGTCGTTTCAATTCATCCTTAGGACTTACGCATTTGCCCCCAAACCTCCAATGCTGGGGGCTTTAATTAGCTCGGTTCCCCCAGCATTGGGGGCTAGGGGGCGAAAGATAATCGCTTTTGCGTAAGTCCTAATCCTGTGTTGCATCAGGCTGAATGCTCTATGAAAACCTTTGACTATGAAAATCTCTGACTGTAAAAATCTTTGTGGGAACGAGCGACACGCTTAAGCGACACTTTAAAATCAGGAAGGGCACCGACGACTGACCGTGTTTCGTCTCGGTGCCCTTGCTGGTTCGCTCCTCACACACTTAAGACTATAGCTGAAGGCAACCTGTTTGTCTACGCCTTTATTGAGCAAGAAAATCTATATAAGCGCGTTCTAGCATTGACAGTTCTTGATGGTGCGGGCAGGCAGCCGCCTAGAGTTCTGCGGCAGGGTACAGCTTAAGTCCATCATGCAAAAGCAGGTGCAAAACGCGCTGAGTAATCATTAGTAATCCTAATCTCACTACGACGATAGCGGCATCTTCAGGCCTGCCTCCGTATAGAGGATAAGCACGATGAAACGCTTGAAAAGCATGTGCAACGAGTTGTGTCGATCGCAGCACGGATGACTGGGTACGAGGGCGGGATGCATCGAACAGATGATCGTGGGCATCCAGCAATTGAGCAATTAAAGCGCGATCGACCGGATAGAGGACGTTCAGTTCCTCGGTGTGTTTGAGCCAGGGAACCGTTGCTGGGCTGCGAAACTGCCAGTCTTGTGGCGATGCTGCCAGTCGGTCTAAGTGAATGAGTGCCTCATAGTGGGCAAGGCGTAAAAGTGAGCAACAACGGGCGTGGGCGTGCTGTGCGTCAAACACGGCTGGGGATTGCAGCATGCGTTGCCGCTCGGCTTCACCTAATGGAATGGTTGGCAATGGGGGCAGCGGTTGTGCGTGGGCAAGCCGTAAGTTCAGCCAGGTGGCGATCGCGCGATCGCCTACCTCAAACTGAATAAACCCGGTAGCCGTAGCGTCGATGCCTATCTCTTGGAACAATGCCTCTTGGAACGATGCGTCTGGATCCTTTGCTAAAGCGTGCCGCAGAGTATCGACCAGTTGAGCCGCGATCGTTGATGCTTGATCGGGAGAGGTGGCAAGTTGGTGCGCGATCGCGCAAGCGTAACGCAAGGACGTAGCATTTCCGACACGCTTGATCGGTATGGCTTGAGCCGTCAAAGCACTTGCTCCATGCTCCTTGCAGGTAGAGGAAGCATCGTTAGCTGTTGTAACTGCCTGGGATGCTTTCCACAAGTCGATCGCATGATGCAGTCTTATTCGTAACAGTGATAGCATTGCAAAAGCTGGCCTATTTTGTGCCAGTTCTGATCAAGCTTTGTTCCTTAAAGTCGCCACTATTCGCATCTGACGGTTCTGTAGACTGTTGAACACTTAAATTGAGCGCGTTGATACGTTGCTTTGTTAGAGGTACTGTTCGTCACAGAAACGTCTTCACTACGGCAACGCTAAAGCTAGCGTGATTAGTTTAATTAATGTATCTAATGTACTTGCTACGATCATGAGAGAGATGTGAAGGTAAACTAAATCATACCGTTCTGTCGTAGTGCTCAGATCTCAGCTTAAGGATTAGAGTCTGGCGTTCTAGTCGCAGTGAGTGCTTTTCATGTTTTCCCTGCTGTCCCTAGCAAATCCTATAGCCTCCAGCCTATGTACTCAGTAACATCTAATTCAGAGGCATCTCGTCCTTTCCTAACCTGGCAACGAATTATTGATTGGTCTCAGGAGCATTACCGTGTTCGCACGTTTGCTAAAGACGAAAAGCTGCCCACTAGACCTGGGCTTGTCTATTTGGTTCAACGTGGTGCTGTTCGCTTAGTCGGTAGCGCACAGGTGAATGCTACTGGCAGCAGTTCATCGCGTTTGCCACGCATTAGCCCCGAAGAAGCTTTCTTAGGATTTGTTGGCGCAGGGCAACCCTTTGAAATTGTGGCTCAGTCGCCCTTTACCCTGCAAAGTTATGCCCACGTCGATCAGACCTCTGTGCTTTGGATGTACTGGCATGATTTGGATAACTGGCCCCATTTTCGTCGAGAGGTTTTGGATGCGTTTCGCTACCAGCATCAGCGTAAGCTTCTCTGGCTCAGCACACTAGGGCAGCGGCGAACGATCGATCGCTTACTTGGTTTTCTGACGCTGCTCATCGAAGAGTATGGCGAACCAACGGAGCAAGGCTATTGCTTGCCATTTCCACTCACCCACGCTCAGATTGGTAGCGCGATCGGCTCTACCCGTGTCACCGTGACTCGTCTCATGGGTAAACTTCGCCAGCGTGGCATGATTCGTACCCAGGGAGACAACTTGCTTTGTATTCCAACAGACTCAACGCTGACTCGTACCTGACGCGCGATTGATGCGTTTGGGAATGCTCTGGATTGTACGGTCTTCAGGTTGCGCCTTCTGTATTCATGGCAGTCAGAAGCGCTTGTTGACTGACAGCTTGGTAAACGGTTTTAAGGTATGCTGCTGTTGCCTGAGTTTCAGCTTGCGCGATCGCGGCCTCTGCATTGGCTTCAATCTTCAGCAGTATGGGTCCAAGCACATCCAGCACTGTCTCGCTGCTGGGTGGAGGCGCGATGACAACCAGCGACGACTCAAGCTGCTCTGAGTAGTCCCAGAAGCGATCAATAGCTAAAGGCGCGGTAGTTTGGCTTTGCTCGGTCGCTCTTGAGGTGGTTAGGCTTTCATCCTGAGTGCTGCCGTTGTCTGCATTGCCTGCGCTTCGAATCTGGCGTAACGCTTCGATGATTTGTTCTTTTGTGCGCCCCCTGAGCTGAAACAGTACAAAGGGATCTTCGCTAAAGCGATCGCCCAACAAATAATACACAGCCCCAATGTGCTTACACGGGTTTGCTGGATCGGGGCAGGAACATTTGCTGTGAATATCAAACTTGGTAAACGGAAACAGACTCAACCCGTTTGCAGTAAAGACCTCTTCAATGTTTTGGGGCATCTCCCCCGCCAGCAACTTTGCTGAAAAAATCGCCTGTTGCGCCATCGATTCAATGACATAGCTCCATTGATCATCCCCAAACGGGTCAAGCGAAAGAGACACCTTATAAGGGTCTGGTGCCGTGCCTTGCACTCTAGCCGTAACTTTTGAACCTTTAAAGTCAATATTGAGGACGTTGCCTTCGCGAGCATACGTGCGAGCACGTGCCAAGCGCCGTACCCAGCCGAAGGATTCCAACACGTCAATCCAGCGCTGTGCCCACCATTCGCGGTTTGGTTGAGAGTAGGGGTCGGACATGGAAAGGGTAAAGGATGAGGGATGAAGGATAAGGGATAGAGGCGATCGCAGGAAGGCTTAGAGAGTCTCTGGATCAATGTTGAGTTCGCGCAATTTAGCGGCCAAGCGATCGGTACGTTGAGACTCTTGATCGGCGCGCTGCTGGGATGACAAAGCGGCCTCAGTCGGGGAGGGAACCAGTTGACCCTCAGGCGTGGAGTACCGTAATTTATCATTGTAAAGGCCCAGAAACAATTGTAGCTGTTGGCTCCAAAGCTGCCCCTGAGCATTGGGCTGAAGCGATTAATATTGACCGCTCACCAGTGAGAAGCCTGCAAATTCCAGGCTATCGGGATCGAACCAAAAGTAATCGTAGATTTTAAGTACATTCTGATAAAGCTGTTTTTTTAAGCCTCGATCGACCGCTGCTTTACTTTCTGAAAGCACTTCAATAATGACGTTAGGTGTTTTACTGTCTTCTTTCAACGGTGGCTCGTCGCTGTATAAATCGCAGGGTGGCAGCAGCACGTCTGCGTCTGGTAAAGCAATGACTGGCTCTTGAACAGAAGACATGACAAACACCTGGTCTACTGCCGATGTTTATTAGCGTAGCAAACTTAATTAGCGTAGCAAACTTAGGGGAGGGGGAAGGAGTGAGGAATGAGGAGTGATATCGATTTAAAGAATGACGGTTACAGATCAATCGGTGGGTAGGGGCAAGGCAATGCCTTGCCCCTACAGGATGTGTCGTATTTTCAATTCAAATTGGTATGAGGGGCGAAGGAGAGTTTTGAGTTTTGAGGTGATTAAGCGGTTAGCGCTCAGCTATCAGCCGTCAGCGTAGAGGTTTTGAGTTGCGAATTGCCCCCCTGCCTCCTCTGCTTCCCCTGCCTCCTGCTTCCCTTGCTTCCCTTGCTCCTCCTGCCTCCCCTGCTTCCTCTGCTTCCCTGCCTTCTTATAGAACTGCCTCAATTCGCAAAATAAAGACGCTCTTTTTGCTTGGGTGAGCCTGCTTCGTAATAGCCCTTGAGCCAGGAATCATCGGGTTTGAGGAACACCGATCGCGCCTCGTTGGGTGCTGCATTTTGGAGAGTGGTGACGTAGCGGGCGTAGTAGTGGTTAAACAGCCGCATGAATTCGCCTAGATAAATATCGGCCACGCGTCGATCGCCCCGGATGACCAGCATATTTTCGTCGTTGTTTTTGGTCGAAGCATCGCTGAAGTTGGCGGAACCTGTGATGACGATCGGATCGTCACTCAGGGGATCAATCAGCATGTACTTGGTATGAATGTACCGAACATGGGTGTTGAGATTAGTCGTCTTTTCTTGCAAGAAGCGATCGAAGGTACCGCCTTTTTTGACCGCACCGACGGCAATGCGTGTATCTGGATCGCGTCGTAGCGTTTCAATGTTGCCGCCTTCTTTCTCTAGCAATACGTAGCGCAGGTAATCATTATCCTTGGCTAAGACCGCTGCTAGCAGATCATTGACACCAAAGGCAGCGGTGAGAAACACCGCCGTATGGGTTGCTTCCATGCGATCGACGTACCACTCCAGTGCTTTCAGCGAAGGACGGGGACTGAAGATAGTCGTTGTTCCCGCTAGTGGTACGTCGGTTGGAACAGGCGTGTGTTGTTCATTGAAGGGACGGAGTTTGGCTGCCGTCGGATCGTGGCTCAGTTGCTCCCAATAGTCGAGGTAACTGGCTGCAACTGCCGGATCACGCACAATATGGCCTACGTTGGAATGCCCAAAAATACCGCCATCTGTAATGTTGGTGGAGCCTGTCCAAACTTGAATGGGCTCACCGTCTTTGAGCAATACAATGAATTTGTTGTGAGCGATGTAACTGGGGTTGGTTTCGCGAGGAAGGGTAAGGGATTCAATTTTGGCAGTGGCGATCGCCTCCCGGTTGGCCTGATTGGGATAGTTCTGTCCGTTCGGCTTGGCATCGAAAATGATTTTAACGGCGGCTCCCGTTTTTTGAGCAGTTTCAAAAGCCTCCAGCACAGGCAAGTACTGAAACTCATACAGCGCTGCCCGCAATTCGTACTGGCTTCCCTGCGCCTGCTTGATAAATGCCAGCAGTGCTTCCACTAGTCCACGCGATAGCCATGCCCACGCTCGACCTTTGGGCACCTTGTCAGGTGGCAAATTGTTGAACTTGCGGGCATACGCCTGCGAACCTGCCACACCCCGATTAAAGTACACCGTATGACTGCCCACGGCCTCGTCTTCTGTGGCAATTCTGACGGTTACCGTTTCGCCTTGTGCTAGCTTTTTGGGTTTGCCGCGCAGCGCGACCACGCGATACGTGTAGTCATGGTTCGGCTTGGCGGTAAAATCGCCCCAGAGAAACGCTTGAATGGGATGTTCCAATGTTGAAACAAGGCTGCCCGGAGGCAAGCTAGGATCGGTTTCTTCAAAGGTACGGAAGCCTTTGAGCCAGTAGCGTTCATCTTCGGTGTGGTCAATGCGCTCGATCGCAAACCCCAGCGCCCCGGCACTACTCGCTTCTGCCAGATCAATACCGAGAAGGACAACATAGGAGCCTGCGATCGCCTGGACAGCGATCGCGCCATTGGTCTCTTTTTTTCGCATGGCTTTTATAGAGAGGGTTGGTCACATGGCCCATTACGGTCATTGTCGGGCGTAGCATCGGGGTAAAACGTGCGAATCGCGCCCGCTTTTTTGACGAACACAGCCTGATATGGGGTGGTACCTGGTATTGCGACTGTCAGCAAACAGCCCCTGGATTCACTGGACGTAGACTTAAACAGTTTGAACCCGCGTGTGCCTTCCAGTAGCGTTTCTTGGGCATTGAGGGTGTAGGGGTAGCCTTTGACAGGATTGTCTGCAATCACTCGATTGTTTTGCACGATCGCGACCCCAAAGGTGTAGATTTCTCCATCGACCACTTCTTGCGTTGCCTTTCTGCCATTGCCAGCGCGAAGAATGCGGCCTGCCATGCCCTTTTGCTGCAACTCCAGATAGCGACCGACAAAATGCAACCCACCGATGCTCTTGCCATCCTTTTCTCCGCAGAAAATGTGCTTAAAGCCCTTCTGCTCAAACCAAATGGCGGTTAAATCATCTAAAAACTCGTTGTCGGAACGACGATTGGGTTTCAGTTCACCGTCAGTCACCTGTTTGAGCTTGCGAACCACATCGGGGTAAAACGTCATTAATTGCCGAAACTTGCTGCTACTCACAGGTGCATCAAACTCGGCTCCGCATAAGGCTAGAATGCGTTGATCGAACTCTTCCAACGCGGGTGGCGGTGGCGAAATATCCTTCTGAGCATTTGGGGGAAAATCTACTGCAACAGGATTATTTTCTGTATCAAAAAACGGTAGTAGAGATGAGTTGGCCTGGTTGGTGGTTTCTGGAGTTGGCGATGCAACGGGCGACACGGTTGGTGTTACTGTGCTGCCGTCGCTGGCCTGAAACTCACCACAGGTTGCACGCACCCAGCGTCGATCGGGTGTTGCTCCAGGCACCTCTAACCGCACAAACTGTCGTTGTGGTGTATTAAAGCCTTCAGCCGTATAGAGAACGCCCACGGTTAAATTGACGTTGCCGGGATTTCTACCGTTGATGGCTTGAGTCGCTGGGCAAGCTTGAGTCGCTGTAAAAGTACCAGCGGGCGGTACCTGGGCCTGAGTATTTTTGACGAGCCAAACGGTTGTTAGCCCGATCGCTAACCCTGTGAATCCGATCGTCACTCGATTGGAGAAAAAAGTCATGGGGCAACTTCTGATGCAGGACTGGACGCAAAACTGGTATGAGCACATCACTACATCAGGTCATAGCACTAGTTACGGCAGTTGGTAGAAAAATTTACGTTGGTAATGCGGGAGCCATAACGACTTCTTAATCTAAAACCACCAGACGAAGAAAATTTGTTTAACCTCGATTCATCAACCACAAGGCCCTCTTTAACATCCCTTAATTTTCGTTTTATTTCTTAATCTTTTGTTGATGCTAAAAAGGTTGTTGAGTTGATAGCCCTAATGGTTTACAGGATGGGTTCGCGATCGGGTACCCAAATGGACGGTGGGTTTCCTGCGTCAACAGCTTGCTTCCTGTAGGGTCTGCTAAGCCTTGACAGCTTTTAGCTCTGAGCCATCCCCTTTAAAACAGCCTCTAAAACGACTAGCCGCGTAGAACCTATGCGAGTTTTGGAACGGCTGGAACTGTTCTAAGTGTTTAGCAGTCATACTGCTGTACCTGGAAAGACAAGCTTCTTATTAGCATTAATCTAGTGTTTGAAATTGTGTCAATCGATGTATAGTGTCTTAACTCTAAATTACTTTTTTCTATCATTAGATAGAGGGAAAAATCCGTGACTAGTCTTGTAGGAAAAAGAGCTAAAGACCCATACTTCTATGCTTAGTAAGAAGTGATTTTTTGTTGAGCTTATCTCTTAAAAATACGTTCGTTAAGGGCATCGATTGGTATGCTGTTAAGCGATCGAATCGTTCTTGCCTCTCATACGTTTACGCACACAGGGTTACTTATATGACAGCGTTTGTACCATTTCGCCTCGCATCTCTAGCCGCCGCTTTAGGCATCGCCTCAGTGAGCCTATTGCCTCTTACAAAGAATGCGATCGCGGCGGTCTTTAGCGCCAAAGAGGTTGATCAAAGCAGATTTGTTGTGGTTGCATCGCCGTTTAATGCCAGTGACTATCAACTGCTCATTCTGGAGCAAATTTCTGATCAGCGCCCTTGCTGGAGCGAGAGCGGCTCTAATCCCACAATTGTCGATCCACTCCTGCTGAAGTTCGACTTTACAGGCGTTTGCGGACGCAGTACAGACAGCAATGGCTATTCTGTCCGCATGGCGAATCGAGACTTTGGGCTGCTGCTGCAACTCAGCCTTGTCAAACAAGCTAATGACTTGGTTCTGATTGCCTCCCCTAACCTGGCCGATCGTGATGCGCTTCGCATTGAGGTCGGGAGAGCAAATGGGCTGCCTCCTGCTGGGCAGTTCATCAAAATTAACTTGTCTCCTGGTTGGCGCTTAACCAAACGAACTGATGGTCAAAAGGAGTTGGGGATGGTTTACCTGACCAACGATGCAGCACCCCCCAGCATTCAACTAACGGCATTTGTCGATACTCAGTCCAATTGGGCCAAGAATTATATTGATGCGCTGGCTGCTCAAAAAATCATTAGCGGTTTTGAAGATGGCACCTTTCGCCCAGATGACCCTGTGACGCGCGTTCAGTTTGCCGCGATCGTGAGCAAAGCCTTTGCGTCGTTATCTGCCCAGCGTGAAAGTCTCACGTTTAAGGATATCCAACCCAGCTTCTGGGGGGCTGAGGCCATTCAAACGGCCTATCAAAAAGGCTTTATGTCAGGCTACCCAGATACCACCTTTAAACCGAATCAACAAATTCCTCGCTTGGAAGCGCTGGTTTCGCTGGCTAGTGGGCTAAAGCTTAGCAGCACCAGCACCGATTCGCTATCGTTTTATCAAGATGCGGCGCAAATTCCTGATTGGGCCAGTGGGGCGATCGCGGCGGCAACCGATCGTCGGCTAGTAATCAATTACCCACGCGTGAAAATTTTAAACCCAACCCGCCCAGCTACAAGGGCTGAGGTCGCTGCTTTTGTTTATCAGGCATTGGTAGATGCTGGACAACTGCCAGCCATTCCATCGCCCTATGTTGTGGTTAGCGATTCTCAAGCACCCTCACCCTCATCCACTCCATCGCCAACGCCATCCCCTTCTCTGATACCTTCTCCGAGTCCGACTCCGACTCCAACCCCATCGCCAAGTCCGACGCCAATACCCTCCCCGACCCCAACGCCAACCCCATCGCCGACCCCAACCCCAACTCCCACGCCAGAACCAACTCCGACCCCATCACCGACTCCGCTGCCTTCTCCGACCCCAACACCTTCGCCATCGCCGAATAACGGTTCCTTTGTCGTCCCTACAGCGCCTGTTAACCCGTAGCATTTGCTATTTACTCAAGATCTTCAAAGTCTCTGCCCTTTTGCAAAAGATTGCTGAGGACACCGCCTGCTACCGCTCCGGCAAAAGGACTGACCATCAAGTAAAAAATGCCTTCGTATCCGACTGGATGACCAGACCTTGAGGCTGACGACATCATTGAAAGAACTAGTATTGGGCCTGCGATGAAGCCTCCAGCCAGTCCTAGTAAGGTGAGCAGAACCGACGACCCCTGCTTTTTCGCCATACCAATCTGTCCCTAATGAAAAAGCCCGATCGCTGGTATCGAGTAATATTTTGACCAGAAATGCCTTTGCCTACCGCACGGCTGGCTTTGTTGAATATTCCCAATCAAGCTGAATAAAACACTTTGCTGCAAAATAAACCGCTGTCCCCGAACTAATATCTCCTTCAGTTAAGGTGAGTGAACGACATCAATACCAACCTTATGACTGAACCAATCTCCTTAAGCGATCGCTTTCTGAACAGCGGAAGTTTCTGCCATTAACGGTGGAATCTTTCTGAAGAGACATGCTCCTCGTTGGTTTTCTGCGTATGCTGACGATCAATCTTCTGCCGCGATCGCCCTACCTGTCATGACCATAGAAAGTGTGATTTCACCCAGTGCTTCAGCACAACCGATGTCTGCCACGTTAGCGATCGTGGGTATGAGCGAACCGATCGTTTTGCGTTATTTTGAAACACTTAACCAAGGGGATTTTGAGGCCACGGGTCAGCTTTTTGCGACTGATGGAGCCATGCAGCCGCCTTTCGAACGGCCTGTGGTGGGAGCAGACGCGATCGTAGCTTTTCTACAAACCGAAGCAAAAGATTTTACGCTTCAACCGCAGCAGGGTGTTGTGCAATTACTAAACGACGGCTGTAAGGAAGTGAACGTGACAGGTAAGGTGCAAACGCCGCTTTTTTCAGTTAATGTCTCCTGGCAGTTTATTCTGAATACTGAAAACAAGCTTCTGCTGGCAAAGATCAAGCTTTTGGCATCGCCGCAAGAATTGCTTCGCCTGCGTGGTTGATACCCTTTTCGGCTTCGATCAACGATGACAACCAGGCTTTTGCTGACCTCGTTTGATATTTGGAAGCCCCACCACCGTTCAAACGCTTCAGATGATCTACTGAATGTCTTGCTTGAACAAAATTTGCTAGCGTCTTTAGCGGCAGAAATTACACTGCTGCGAAAGTTGCCCGTTGATTTTCAGCTAGCGCCTCAACACGTCACTGCTCAGATAGAGACCTTGCAGCCTGATGTCGTTATTTGCTGTGGTATGGCAGAGCGACGATCGCACCTCACTGTTGAAGCGAATGGCAAGCATCAGGCAACCGTATTGAGAACGACTGTTGATGTCGATCGTCTAGTTGAAGGGTTAGCCATGACTCACGTTAGCCATGATGCAGGAGCGTTTGTTTGTAACGCTCTTTATTATTCGGTCTTGCAATACATAGCCGATCGTTCTTTGGCCTGTCAGTGCCTCTTTGTCCACGTTCCTATTTTGAACGCGGTAAATCATCGGCTGATTGTGAAAGATTTCTTAGCAATTTTGCAATGGCTTTAATCTATTCTCCAGGCAAGATCTGCCTAATAGCAGACGACAATGAGAGGCAAAAAAACTAAGCTGTGAGCGCTTAAGAGATCACAGTATGGAGTCAATTGCTATGACCAGAGATCCAGACGAACAAGCGAATTTGGAGCGCCGACGCGAACTGTTACGTGAGGAAGAAGCCTTTCGGTTGCAGCAAGAGCAGGGGCGATTAGAAGCGGCTAGAAAGAGCACAACGTTTGCGTGGATTATTAATGGTATTTCGTTTTTAGTGGGGCTATTAGAAATTCTTTTAGTGTTGAGGTTTGTTCTACGCGTTGCTGGAGCGAACACTCAAAATACGTTTGCTCGGGTTATTTACGATATCTCAGACCCTTTTATTGCTCCGTTTTCTACCCTCTTTATTAGTCCTACAACCAGGGATGCTGGCAGTATTTTTGACCTGAATGTGCTGGTGGCGATCGTGGTTTACGCGCTCTTAGGCTGGATCGCCATTAGTCTCGTCCGGTTTCTTCAAGGACGGTAGCTTTCTGTTGATCATTTTGTTGCAGTAGAGAAGGCAAGGAGTGGCGGCGGCAGAAGGGCAGAAGCGATAGGGGCAGCAGAATTCCGCTACTATCACTACCGCTTGGCCCAAAGAATCTGTGTCATGCTAAGTGCTGGCGTAGTCTAACCACGACTGCGCTTTTGGCGTTCTTTACTACTTGCCTCTTTAGCCCATGACTTCCACTACAACACAGCCTACTGACCTGAACCCCTTTGTTGCTGAGCTAGCTGGGCTAGAAATCATTACCGACCTGATACAAATCGCCAAGCTGTCTCAGGATTACTACACCTTTAGCCCCATTCTGCAACCATTGCTAGGCGACAAACGAGGTGATTTAGTCGTGCGTCCAGCGAATGAAGCAGAGGTTGTGCAAGTCGCGGCTTCGTGTGTCAAACATAAGCTGCCGCTGACAGTACGGGGTGCTGGAACGGGTAATTACGGGCAGTGTGTTCCCCTTCAAGGGGGTGTCATTCTCGATCTTTCGCGGATGCAGGGCGTGAAGTGGATCAAGCCAGGGCTAGCGTGTGTGGAACCAGGCGTCAAGCTAGCTGCGCTCGACAAACAAGCCCGTACCAGTGGGTGGGAAATTCGGATGCTGCCATCGACGTATCGCACTGCGACGATCGGCGGTTTTATTGGCGGCGGTAGCGGCGGCATTGGCTCCATTACCTATGGGCAGATCCGCGATCGAGGCAATCTTCTCACTGTACGTGTCGTCACTATGGAAGACGAGCCTCGCATCATCGAGCTACGCGGTGACGATGTGTATAAAGTCGCCCATGCATATGGCACGAACGGCATTATTACCGAGTTGGAAATTCCGCTTGCGCCTGCCTATGCGTGGGCAGAGGCGATCGTCGCGTTTCCCGATTTCATGACAGCGGCTCGCTTTGGTCAAGCCTTCAGCGATAGCGATGGCATCATCAAAAAGCTCGTCTGCATCTGTGCTGATCCCATTCCTACTTATTTCGCAGCCTTCCGTCATGCCATTCCTGCTGGTAGTCATTGCGCGCTGGTGATGGTGGCAGACTCTGCACTGGAACCGTTTGCTGAATTGGTGAAGGCATACAACGGCACTATTTGTCTACAGAAGAGCGCTCAGGAGGCAAGCAAAGGCACCACGTTAGTGGAATATTCCTGGAACCACACGACCTTACACGCCCGCAGCGTCGATCCATCTCTCACCTATCTTCAAACCATGTTTCCACCCGATAAGGAACTGAAGCTGGTGGAGCATATGTATGAGCACTTTGGCGATGAAGTGATGATGCACCTGGAGTTTATTCGCATTGGTGGGGAAGCGGTTCCCGCCGCTTTGCAAATCGTCCGCTATACCACTCCAGAGAGACTGGCAGACATCATCCGCTACCACGAAGAAAAGGGTGCGTTTATTGCCAATCCTCACACCTATATATTGGAAGACGGTGGTCGCAAAACGGTGGATGTAGAGCAGTTGCGCTTTAAAGAAATGGTTGATCCGTATGGACTGCTGAATCCAGGTAAGATGCGGGGGTGGGAAGAAAGGATGAGGGGTGAGGGATGAGGGATGAAGGCGGTGCTCTGAAGAGCAACAGCGAAAGTTTTGAATGGGGTTGCCGCCGCATGCTTTTCCCGTCTTTCCAGTCCTCAAGAATTTTCTTAGCGAGAGCGCTATGATTGGACTGAGGTTACGTTGTGTAAAGAAAGTTGACTATCGCTGTTACACCCCACGATCGCGCGACGCTGCCAACGACCTGGCATCCGCTCAACCCTCTTTGGCAAGGTGATGAGACGGTCATACAGCAAGGGCTTCCCCACACTAAACTCGCGCCGACCTGGCAAATGCTGATGCTAGGTGATGGTTCTCCGACTCGCCACCTTCAGTTGTTAACAGGTGAACCAACGGAAGTGGATGTGATTGACATGTCGGCGATCGGGATGGATGCTGATCACGCACCTAGTCAATTGCAAGTGGTGCCAGGGCCACGCTTACGGCGGCAGGTTTGGCTTCGCACGGCATCCGGGCAGCGTCTGGCATATGCTACTTCCTGGTGGGAAGCCAGCCATGTGGATGAGTATCTGCAAAATCGATCGCTCCCTATTTGGGCGAGCCTTGCCCGGTTGCGAACGGAACTGTATCGAGATGTGCAGGGCATTTACTACGGTCATTCGGCAGCATTAGAGCAAGCCTTTGGGCAATCGGGGCCGCTTTGGGGACGGCATTACTTGTTCTGGCACCGTGGGCAGCCCCTCACCCTCATCTACGAGGTTTTCTCGCCCTACCTGACGAAATATTTAGGCGCAACACGACTGGATTGTTGCTAGGTCGATCGCCGCAGCCCTTGCATTAGAAGCATCTTAGCCAGAATCCAGGTCAGGCAAGTTTACTGAGACCAATTTCACTCGCTAAAGCTATAATGCTCCTTCAGCAGTAGTGCGTACCGTCGCCAAATGTCCAACCTCACAGCACAGCAGCAGTTCGATCAACTCATTCAGGCAACCACTGCTTTGATGCAGTCTTCCAGCCAGCAAAACCACAAGCTGGATAGTCTCACCGATGCTTTGATGCAGTCTTCCAGCCAGCAAAACCACAAGCTGGATAGTCTCACCGACAAAATTGATGCGCTTACCGATCAGGTGGGACATCTGACCGAAGGGTTTACAGAACTTAGGGAGATGATTGAACGGCAGGCAGCAGCAGCAGAGCGACAGGCAGCAACAGCAGAACGGCAGGAGCGCAATATTGATCGACTCGTTGGCATTGTCGATCGCCTGCTGCAAGATCGATCGGCATAAGCGATCGCGCGATTCAGTGGCACCACTGTAAAGTTGGGCATCCCCCCGCTTATTGCGCTATCCTGAGCAGTATTACAGCATCAAGAACCACTTCACTTCTGGAGAACGCAACATGACTTGGCGCGGGTCTAGCACGGCTCAAGATAGAATTTTTGCTTCCCTGGTTTATTTGGTTCCTCTTTTGGATGTATTGCCATTTGGTCAGTCATTCATGAATGAATTCTTAGGCATCAGCTTAAGTTCTCTGCTGCGTTTTCCTTTAATTCAGTTCTACTACATACCCTTCGTTCCTTTTATTGTTTTCTTTGCCTTATTTTTACTCGTTGTTCGCAACGAAGGGATTGCTCACTTCATTCGCTTCAATGCTATGCAAGCGATTTTGATCAGCATTGTCTTAAGCCTGATTGGCATTGTTTGGCAGTATGTTCTCGGCCCGATTTTAGGGGTTAGCCTGCTAACCCAGACCCTCTTCAACACAGTCTTTTTAGGAACCATTGCAGCGGTCGGCTATTCAATCGTACAGTCAGCGCTAGGGCGCTATGCCGAGATTCCGACGATTTCGGATGCTGCTTACACCCAGGTTCGCTAACGATCGTCTTGCTAGATTCACCGACGATCAGGTTAACTGCCCAAGCTGTGATTTTCATCGTCGTCAGCTTGGGCTATTCTCGTTCGTTCTGATGCTTTTGGTGCTATTTCTGGTTGCGATGGCCTGTGCGATCGCGCGGCTACGCTATTGTTGAGGTCACCAATCCCTTCAATCTCGACCCGGACGCGATCGCCCACTTGTAGTGCTCCAACCCCTTCAGGCGTGCCAGTTAGCACAACATCACCTGGCAGTAATGTGATGGCCTGACTGATGTAAGACACCAACACATCAGGTGAAAACACCATTTGATCAATGTAGGCAGACTGAACAGGTTTGGGGTTGTCGTTGATAAACGTTTGTAGCCGTGCGCCTGGGCTAACATCCCGTACAATCCACGGCCCTAGTGGACAGAACGTATCGAACCCTTTCGCGCGAGTCCATTGCCCATCTTTGCGCTGCAAATCACGGGCGGTAACATCATTGGCGATCGTGTAGCCCCAAATTTTGGCCTGCGCCTGCTCTGGAGTGCAGTCCACACAGCGATCGCCAATAATTAGAGCCAGCTCACCCTCATAGTCAACCCGCTGCGACTGCACGGGAGCCAAAATGACTCCATCTGTCGCAATCACAGCCGTTGGCGGTTTCATAAACAGCAGCGGTTCTTCTGGCACAGGGGTTCCCATTTCGGCGGCATGATCCGAGTAGTTCTTGCCGACAGCAATGATTTTAGAGGGCGCACATGGAGCCAGAAGTTGGTAGCTCTCTGCTGGCAACTCTAATTCTATAGGTTGTCCGTTTAACCAGGGAGGTGCATCGAGCACACTAACCTCTCGCCCAAGCTGGAGCAACCCGTAGTAAATTTGTCCGTCTGCGGCTTGAACCCGGACATAGCGCTGTGCCATAACTCAACCGATTCCTCACGGCTCAAGAAGAACTTGAAACATCCAACTTCAAAGACTAATCCACTGAGATGTGGGCTGAATGCTCAAATCGATCAAGGACAAATCCGTGATTTAAACCTATCATCACAACTCTGGACATAACGGTATTGGTAATGCCTTCTACAGCTTTAGGCATAGCAGCACTGGCAACGCATCATAAAAGCTGATTAATGCGGTGTTGCCATTCTCTAGCGACTTGGAACCTAAACGCGATAGAATGATGAGTCCTTGCTTCTTAAGCGCCTAAAGGGCTGAATGACGATCGCGTATCAGCAGTCCCTTTATTGCGCTAACTCAGGAAGCCATTAGTCCACAAGGAGACCTCACGACATGGAATATTTTTACGAAACGATGTACATTCTTCGCCCTGATTTGGGTGAAGAAGCGGTCGAGCAAGCGATCGAGAAATATCAAACGCTGCTGCGCGAAAATGGAGCAGACGTTTTAGAGACACAGCACCGGGGCAAGCGTCGTCTAGCCTACGAAATTCAAAAACACCGCGAAGGTATCTACATTCAGATCAACTATCAATGCGATGGTAGCCAGGTAGCGGCGTTGGAACGATCAATGCGTCTCAGTGAAGAAGTGCTTCGCTTTTTGACCATTAAGCAAGAAGTGCCAGAAGCCGAAAAAGAAGCCGTAGAAGCCTGACATTTCACCCCATAGCCTCTGCAAACTGCTTACACTGAAAGGGTTAAGAGATCGCTCTTGCCGTTCATTGCGTTGAGTGCGCTACAGCAAATCTATGAAGCTCTCCAAGAAAACCCTCGATCAACGTTTAGAGCACGTTTACGATGTCATCATTGTGGGTGGTGGTGCGGGTGGATTGGCTGCTGCCATTTACTTACAGCGCTACCGACTCTCGTGCCTGGTGATTGAAAAAGGTCGAGGGCGATCGTTCTGGATGCAAGACCTGCGGAATTACCTGGGGTTACCACCCAACACCCCAGGGCGAACGCTCTTGCAGCAGGGGCAGCAACACTTGTTGTCCCTGAATGGCGATTATCTGGCTGGCTTTGTAGAAGCCATACACGATGAGGGCGACACCTTTGCCGTCAAGGTCAAGGTTGGCAAGCAAGACAGCATTTATCCTGTGTTTCGCGGTAAGTATGTGGTGGCGGCGAGCGGCATTATTGATCGTCTTCCCCAACTTGACGACATGCAGAACGTTTATGACTACG
Source organism: Stenomitos rutilans (assembly GCF_059505485.1). NCBI lineage: Bacteria > Bacillati > Cyanobacteriota > Cyanophyceae > Leptolyngbyales > Leptolyngbyaceae > Stenomitos > Stenomitos rutilans. The sequence goes on along the minus strand of NZ_JCACKR010000160.1, from coordinate 143,356 downwards.
CAGGCTTCAACCTACACGTCTGCATGATCTGCGATGGCTACGAAATTGCCGATCAGCAGTGCGGTCTCTTTGTGGAAACTGAGTCCGCTATCAATACAGCCTTTGTGTTGAACTGGTTTACGCCTTACATCACCGTTTTTACGCAAGGGCTATGTGAGGTGGATGATGCAATGCGCCAAAAGCTGAAAGAGCATGGCTACCCGCTGGTAGAAACCCCGATTGCAAAATTTCTGGGACATGACCATGAAATGACTGGCGTGGAGCTAACGGATGGTTCCACGATCACGTTAGAAACCGGGCTAGTTGCGATGGGTTCACATTACTTCAACGAATATCTGAAAGGGCTGGATTTGCAGTGGAACGGCGAGAACTTGGTGACAGATTCGATGTGCCGCACCTCCCATCCACGCCTTTTTGCGATCGGTGATTTAAAAGAAGGACTAAATCAGGTATCAATTGCGGTTGCAGATGGTACATTAGCTGCAACCGCAATTTGGCGGGAGATTCGCCGCGCGTCTGCCCCTCGCCTCTGGGAATCTCACCTCAGCCAACCGGATGCTATAGAAACAGATGCCATCAAAAATGGAGTTCTAAAGACGTGACCTATTCCGAGAGCCATACCCTGACTGATTTACAAACCGAAGCCGCGCGCCTCCGCGAAGAGCTACAGATGCGCGATAACCTGGTGCAGCAACTATCCCAGGAATTATTTCGCCTGGTAAAAGGCAATGCCAGCTTCATGCCTAGCCCGGAAGTGTCTGAGCGGCACTTGGCTGAAGTGCGTGCCTTGAGAGAGCAGCTACAGGGCGTAGAGCAACAGGTAACCTTTTATCAAGAACAGATTACCGATCGCGATACCGAAATTTACCAACTGCGACAATCGGTGCAGGAACTGACCGATCGTTCGCGCATGCTTGAGCAAGTCGTGCAGGAGTTGCCCAAGATCTACCGCCAAAAGTTTGCAGAACGCATGGTGCCAATCCGCGAAAAAGTCACCCAAATTCAGCGCGAGAATCGTCAGCTTCATGCTGAACTGCAAAGCGTTAGTTATCGTCTGGCGGTGAGAACCCGTCGCCAAACCCATCTAGATTTGCCCAGTTTTGGCAAAGGAATGGGTGCCTCTCTCCCCAGTTTTGGCAACGCCTAAGTTTCAATGCCTGATGTACTTATTGTTGTAGAGTCCGTACACTCTGAGGTGACGGCTCAGATGATTTCTGTGCTTAAAGCTGCCATGCTTAGCAAGCATCAATCTGAGACAGCATGCATTCGTGTTGATGTCATTTCATCCGCTGATCTCGCTGCGGATGTTCTAAGTGGGGGCAAGTGGGCAAGCAGTGACCATCTGCTTTGCCCTCTAACGCTGCATTTACCTCCCGCACTTTCGTTTCCAGCGCAAGCAATTTACTCAGCCTGCCGTGATGTGGCTGGTTTACGCCAGCAGCTAGCCGCATGGCAATATGCGATCGGATCAGGCAACTTTTGGCTACCGATCGCCCTCACGGCTAAAGGCCCACTTTATGCCGAAGTCATTGGTCTTGCATCTGAGATAGCAGCATCAGCTGACCTATCAAAACGACGCTACACTCAACCAGTTCATTTAAACGATGCTCAGCGTCAACCGCTTTACGCCTTAGGACAACGGCTCCTGCGATCACTGTCAGCACCACCAGCCGTTTACCTGATGCAGTTTGGCTGGCAGGGAAACACACTTTGTTTTGATCGACTGTTTCCCTTTCCAGCCGCACCCGCGATCGCCAGCCTAAAGGTTCAAACGCCCGATCTGCTTGCCTGTCATTGGGCCTGTCTCAGTAGTCAGCCGATCGTGGATCTCGTGATCGATCAGCTGGATTGATCTATCTGTACAAGCTTTCTCTGTACAAACTCAGTTTGTACAAGCGTCCTCCGTATATAGCGTTTCCGGCTCCCGTGAGGTACAAACTAGAGGCTCAAACCCTTGCCCTGTAACGTCCCATCTGTACCTCATCCGACAGAGAACCGCTATAAAGCAGGAACGAATATTGTTCCTTAACAAAGGAAACTTTATTTACTCTTTTATTTGCATCTCTTTACTGAGGAAAGTTATAAATATTGGGTAAAGCAGCCGATAACGGACGGAGGGGAGGTCAGTAAACCCTTCATAATTACAGTGAGCTACTTGCTCAGGGTGTATACGGTGTGTTCCCTCAAAGCAATCTACTATCAGCTATTTCTATCGGTTAGGAGCGGTGATTTGTTAGCCAGCGGCAAATGCTTAAAAAAGTCTGGAACGACTTATCGTCCGCCGCTTCAATGATTAACCAGCCTTGTGAGTCATGGTTGCGCGGTTATAGTGAGGTCTTTGGGGATACGTTAAGCCCATTACTCACTGCTTTACCGATCAACTACTCACGCTTGTACAGATTTTGTAATCTATTGCATCTTCAATTTCCCCTATCACTAAGAGATGTCACGATGAAGGGAATCAATCGCTCAATTACAGGCTTTTCTTTATCAATTCTGGTAGGAGCCAGCTATTCTCTGCCTACAATGGCGCAGGTTCAGCTATCACCTGTTCAAAGTACTCCGTATCAGAGAGAGCTTAGCCCTTCAATGCCAAGCACGGCTGTGCAAGAAGCAGAATCTGCCTACATTCTTGGCGCAGGCGACATCCTCAAGATTGATAGCTTTGATACACCCGAACTTGTGCTGGAGCTACGCTACCCTGTACTACCCGATGGTTCAGTCAACTTACCGTGGGTCAAGAGTGTCGATGTCAAAGGGCTAACACTTAGAGAAGCTTCTGAACGGCTGGAAGAACGATACAGTCGCTATGTCAACGAGCCAAGAATTACAGTTAGCCTGGTTGCCGCTCGTACTCTGAAGATCGGCGTCATTGGTGAAGTCACTCGTCCTGGCTCCTACATTATTGCCAGTAATCTTGTCAGTAGCTCTGCGGTGGGCACTACAGATGCCAATCAAAACGGGTTGGGTGGGCAGCAGCAGGGCGGCGGAAACGAAAGCGGTAGCCAGTGGCCCACGGTGAGTAAGGCCATTCAGGCGGCTGGCGGCATCACCGAACAGGCAGATATCCGTCAGATTCAGATTCGCCGCCCCCAAGGTTTTAATGGTGAAAAGGCGCGCACAATTAACCTTTGGAAGTTTTTAAGTGAAGGTGATTTAACTCAAGATGTCCAGGTGCGAGACGGCGATACGTTAGTTGTTCCTAAAGCAACCAGTGTAGACACGACAGAGGCTCTTCAAATTGCTATCAGCAGCTTTTCTCCAGAGGCGATCAGGGTCAACGTGGTTGGTGAGGTTACCACCCCTGGCTCGGTTGCCGTAAGACCCAATACGACTCTGAATCAGGCCATTTTAGCGGCTGGTGGATTCAAGGCAGGTCGGGCGAAGAAGGATGTGGAGTTGATTCGTCTTAACCCAAATGGCACAGTCGATCGACGAACGATTAATGTTGATTTCTCACAAAAGCTTGATGAGAAGAATAATCCACCCTTGCGCAATAACGATGTAGTGGTAGTCAATCGGAATGGCATTGCTAAGATTGGCGATACTGTGGGCACTTTCTTGGGGCCGCTGGGCGGGATCTTAGGGCTATACGGCATCTTCAAATAATGGCTGGCATATCCCTTCCAGATAAGTGCAAAAGGTTTGGTGCTCAGAGTCAACCAGGTAAAGAGGAAAATCATGAAGGCTGAACAATACACTCACGGTTCATCGTTCAACGATCAAGAGCGAGGGTACACAAACGGAGCGCTGAGTGAAGACACAGCAGATTTGTCTGCCCGACCAGCGGGATTAGATTTGTCGCCGATCGTCAGGATGATTCAGCGCAATGCTCTCCTTATTGCAGGCGTCACAGCCGCTGGTGCTGCCTTAGTTGCTTACTCTAGCTTGAGTGGTCCCCGTACTTACAAAGGACATTTTCAGCTTTTGGTTGAGCCGATCACGACTCAGGCGCGTCTATCCGATCCGGCTGCAATTTCTCGACCAGGTGCGCAACAGCCTGATGTCATTGATTACCCAACGTTACTCCAGATTTTGCAAAGCCCTGAACTATTGTCTAAAATTGCGACAGAAATTCAGCGTCGTTACCCCGATGTCACCGCGAGTTCGTTAGCAGCAGCAGCCAGCAACAAAACGCTGGTAATCAAACGTTATGAAGTGCTGGCACAGCGCTTTGGTTCTGATGCCTCCGATCCAACCAAAGTGATCGATGTGTCGTACAAAGGGCAAGACCCACAGAAAGTAGAGTTTATCTTGCAAGAGCTTGCTAGAGGCTACTTGAGATATAGTCTTGAGGATCGAAAGACCCGCATTGGTGGTGGCGTTCAGTTTATTGAGGATCAGCTTCCTAGTCTTCAGCGCCGCGTGAATGACCTGGAAGGAGAACTACAAGCGCTCAGACAACGCTATCGGATTGCTGACCCAACGACAGAAGGCACTCAGCTTTCCACGCAGGCGCAAAATGTTCAAGCTCAGCAGCTAGAGACACAGCGCAACTTTAAAGAACAGCAGGCATTGTTTGGTCGTTTACAGGCGCAGCTTGGTATCAGCCCAGAACAAGCTCTGGCCGCAGCTTCTTTGAGCGAAAATACCAGCTACCAGACTCAAGTTGCTGAGCTGAAAAAAGTACAAACGGCAATTGCAGAAAAATCTGCACGCTACAGCAGTGAAAGCCCAGTGATTGTGAGCTTGAAGCAGCAGGAAGCCAAGCTAGAGCAATTGCTGAACAGAGAAGCACGCAAGAGCTTGGGCTTAACCGACCCCAATGCACCCATCGACGCTCGCGTTCTTGCCTTTCAAAATGCCCTTCGAGTGGACTTGATTAGACAGTTGGTGACGGCTGCTAACACGGCTCAGCAGTTGAGAGTTCGCGGACAGGCGATCGCTGAATCTCAAGCGTTCCTAAACCAAAAGCTTCAGGAATTCCCGGTTGTTGTGCGTCAATACACTGGGTTGAGTCAGCGTTTAGACCTTGCCAGAACAACGCTGAATCAATTTTTGACCCAACGTGAAACGCTGCGGATTGAAGCAGCGCAGAAAGAAGTTCCTTGGGAAATTGTTTCTGCCCCAACGATCGACCGAGATGGCAAAAACAACCCGATTCCATCCGCAAGCATTGAGCCGAAGTTTTTGATTGCAGGTTTGGGAGCTTGCTTGCTGCTAGGACTGGCCGCCGCCTTACTGAAAGAAAAAGCCCGCGACCGATTCTATAGTGCAGAAGACATGGAGGGTGCACTAAAGCTACCGCTTCTAGGCACGATTCCGTTTAAGAGTGGCCTGAATCAACCGACCGTTTCCCTTCCCACTGCTCGCTCAGATGCGTTTGCAAAAGCATTCAGTTCTCTCTATACAAATATTCGCTTTCTCAGTCCTAAAGGATCTGTCCGCTCTCTGGTGATTGGTTCCGCAGAATCGGGTGATGGCAAAACCACGATCGCTTTACATCTGGCACTAGAAGCGGCGTCGATGGGACAGCGTGTGCTCTTGGTTGATACTAATCTGCGCGCCCCTCAACTCCATTCAATGTTTAGCCTACCTAATACGATCGGGTTGAGTGAACTCATAACAAACAAGGCAGAAATAGAGCAGGCCATTCAACGTGCTCCAGTCGATCACAACCTTTCAGTGCTGACGTCCGGGCAAACATCGCCCGATTCAGGCAAACTGCTGGCCTCTAATGAGATGCAGGGCTTAATGCAGGCACTACAGGACAAATTCGATTTGGTCATTTATGATACAGCTGCACTTTCAGAATTTTCTGATGCCAATTTTGTAGCGGCTCAGTCTAGTGGGATGCTGATGGTTGCAGGGGTTTCAAAGACAAAACGTTCCGTGTTGACCCAAATTCTCGCTGAACTGAATCGCTTTCGGTTGCCCATACTCGGCTTTGTGCCGAACCATCCAGGCAGAGGTACCGCTAACTCTTTCAGCCAATCGGGTCAGTTCGGACAGAATTATGGTGGAAAGCCTACATTGCTGGGAAACTTTAAGCTACTGAAGCCAAACGAGTAAGCAATTCTTGAATTATTAGTAGCACGCGGAAAATAGCCCCTTTGTACTTAAGCTATTCAATTGAGCGATCTCGATTGTTTATGGACTTGCTTTCTACTCAAATTCTGTCAGATAACGCAGATAGAGAGGAGCTGATAGATAGAACAGAGCGAACTTGCAAAGGTGGGACTTACCATATCTGTGATGAATCAACTGCTCAACTTCCTCTTGGTGGCGATCGCGCTCTTTCTACTCATCCCCATCGGAGTGCTTTGGGTGGAATGTCTTGCCGCCGCTTTGCCAAAACGTCAAACGGGTCAAGAACTGTGCATGAATCGCCCAGCGATCGCAGTACTGGTGCCAGCGCACGATGAAGCAGGCGGTATCAACACAACGCTACGTACCGTGTTACCACAGCTAACCCATCAAGATCGCTTGATTGTCATTGCTGACAACTGTACGGACGAGACAGCCACTGTTGCACGGGAAGCAGGTGCGACAGTCATTGAGCGCCATGATCTTGAGCACCGAGGGAAGGGCTACGCGCTGGATTTTGGGTTGAAGTTTCTTGCCTCAGCCCCACCAGATGTGGTCGTTGTAGTGGATGCCGATTGCCTGGTTGCAGACGGTGCGATCGCCCAAATTTCGTGTTTAGCAGCTACCAGTCAGCGTCCAGTGCAGGCAAGTTACCTCCTCACACAGCCACCAAAGCCTAGCCCAGCAGCGGCTGTATCAATCCTTGCTTTTACCGTTAAAAATTTAGTACGCCCCTTTGGCTTAACCCAATTAAGGCAACCTTGCCTTTTAACTGGAACTGGGATGGCGTTCCCGTGGTCTGTGATTCATCAGGTTTGCTGGGCGAGTGGCAACATTGTTGAAGATATGCAGCTCTCCCTCGATCTTTTACTTGCAGGATACCCCACGGTTTTTTGCGCAGAGGCTAGTGTAACTGGTGCGTTGCCACAGCAAACACAGGCGGCTGTAAGTCAACGGACTCGATGGGAGCACGGACATTTACAAACGCTCTTTAGTCAGGTGCCACGTCTGCTCAAAGCGTGGATAAGCCAGAAGCGTTTCAGCTTATTGGCGATCGCGCTTGATTTATGCGTTCCACCACTGTCGCTTTTGGTCATGCTGTGGAGCGCGGCTTTGATTGCGGCGGGGATTACAAGCTTGGCACTAGGGCTGCATCTGCCTATGCTCCTACTGGCTCTGGAAGGCTTGCTGCTTTTCACTGCGGTGACTGTAGCTTGGGCAAAGTTTGCTCGCCATAGATTACCGTTGGTAACGCTATTGTCAGTACCACTTTATGTTCTTTGGAAAATACCCCTTTACTTCGCGTTCTTGCGTAAACCTCAGACTAAATGGGTACGTACCGAACGAGATCTGACAAAATCTCAGGAGCTTTAGCTAGTCATACTTTCAGATCCCGATCCTTAAACTCGGACGCTAATGTGTTGCCAGTTCTCTATAATCTACAATCATGAATAGCTCTTTCAGCATAGTTGGCTAAGACTAACTGTTGCTTTGAATACAACTTGTGAGGGAGGCTTCTAAACAGCGCATTAAGTACCTTTAAAGAGTGGATAGAAACAGCCAACGTGTTCCTATTCGCTTCAGATAGTTCTTTAGAAACGGAGTACGACAATGAGTTTAGAAGAAAGAGCAAAAGCCGCTGCTAAAAATGTCGAAGGCAAGGTTCAAGACGCAGCTGGCAGAGTAACAGGTGATCCTGCAGATCAAGCTGAAGGCAAAGCGAAGCAAGTAGAAGCTAATGCACGCAATGCTAAAGAAGATCTGAAAGATAGCGCCAAGCGTACTGTTGACAACGCGTAATCACATCTGATGATTAAGTACGGATAAGCTGTTAAAGAGGGCACTGGTCATCAGTGCCCTCTTTGAGTGTTTGACTAGACAACGCGGGTCACAGTAGCGGTTGTACTTATGAAGTGTGCTCAAAATCTTAGCTTCTCAAGCCGAACCCCGTTTCATTTAAATGGGAATGGTTAACTGTAGAGATTAAAGCTACATCTACTGTGCTAGGACCCATTAATATTGACTGAGTATTAGTGCTTTGAAGGTGTAACAATTCTTACTTAAGTTCGACGTTTTCCTAAATTGAGCATCACGAGCCGAGACTTAGCATGAGACTTCTCTCACTTAGTAATTTCGAGTTCATGAAAACTCCTTAAGTCACCATACTTTACTTGCCAAAGCTGCCATCGTGAAGAAATTATTCTTAGGTAGTTAGAAGCTATTGTGATCGAGCTGATCTTTAGTACGATGCTGGTTAGTAATTTAGCATTCTCTAACTACCGTGGCACAAAGTTCTAGCGACTCAACTTTACTTACACCCATTGATAGCTCCACTCCCGTAGCAGAATGGACTGAGTTGCTACAACAGCTGCTCGATCGCCAGTCATTATCGACTGGGCAAGCTGCCACTTTAATGCAAGGTTGGTTGAGCGAAACAATTCCGCCGCTTCTGTCTGGTGCGATTCTGGTCGCAATTCAAGCGAAAGGCGTATCTGCAGAAGAGTTGGTTGGAATGGCTCAAGTCCTGCGTGGTTTGATGTCTCGCTCCGTTGCGTCTGACTATCCACCTCTCGCTACTGTTGTTGATACATGTGGGACAGGCGGAGATGGCACTAGCACCTTTAACATTTCTACCGCTGTTGCTTTTGTTACAGCAGCGGCAGGCGTTTCAGTGGCTAAGCATGGCAATCGCTCGGCTTCCAGTCGTGTCGGGTCTGCTGATGTCTTGGAAGCATTGGGTGTGAATCTGGCTGCCCCTCCAGAAAAGATCCAGGCGGCACTCCATGCTGTTGGTATTACATTCTTGTTTGCTCCTGGTTGGCACCCAGCGCTAAAAGTCGTTGCACCAATGCGGCGCGCTTTGAAAGTACGGACGGTGTTCAATCTTTTAGGCCCACTGGTCAATCCTATGTATCCAACCGGTCAGGTCGTAGGAGTTTATGCCCCCAGTTTGATTCAAACGGTTGCGGAAGCTCTAAATCAGTTAGGCATACGGCGTGCGATCGTGCTGCATGGTCGAGAAAAGTTGGATGAAGCCGGCATTGGAGATCTGACAGACTTAGCGGTGTTATCCAAACAAACGGTCAACCTTACTAGCTTGAACCCTGCTGAAATGGGCCTTACATTGGCTCCTCTAAGCGCGATCGCGGGAGGCGATGTACAACATAATGCAGACATTTTGCGCTCCGTGCTGCAAGGCAAAGGCACACAGGCGCAACAGGATGTTGTAGCCCTCAATGCGGCGTTGGCGCTACAGGTGGGTGAAGTGTTGCCTCAAACAGCGGAACCATACGCTGAAGGTGTGCGACTCGCACAAGAGATTTTACGTAGCGGTGCTGCTTGGGATAAATTTGAGCAGCTAGTGCAGTTTCTTCATTGAGCCTGTTTGCTCAATGGCGGCGTTAACTGCAATTTAGACTACCGTTGCTTGAATTCGACCACATTGCGCTTGATGGTCACATCATAGTCACTAAAGAAATCATGACCTAACAAGCCTGTATCCAAGGCTGAATTGCCGATCGCGACAACGACCCCCTTGATAACCGCTCCACCAACCGCGATCGAGTTCACATACGCGAGCGGTACTTCCACACTCTTGTCACTAGCTGTATCAACCTTCGCTTTACCAACCACCTTTACCCCCAGGTTCGAGGCCATCGCGCTGGTGATTACCGTACCGCTGGCTCCCGTATCTACAATCATTTCAAACGTTCGGTTGCCATTGAAAGTGACATCAATGACAGGTGTGCCGCCAGCACGACGCTTAATTCTGGCGATATAAACCCGACCAGAACGGGAAGATGCGTTAGAGCTGACAATTTCGGGGTTGCTGGTAGACGCCGTGTCGGTGCGAGGCACGATCGGTAAAAGAGCAGGTTCAGATGCGATCTCACTGGAGTCTGCTCGCGTTGCTTGCTTTCTGGCGTAAGCAAGATTGCGCTGATATTCGGCTAACTTTGCTTTTGCCAGCGATCGATACGGGCTGGAGTTTGGCACCGATCGCATCGATTGAATCGCTTGCTGCCAACGACTAACAACTAAATTCCAGTCGTCTCGAGATTGCGCTGATATGGTAATGTTGCTGGCGCTATCAGCTTTTTCTAACGCAAGTTTGTAAGCATCTTGATTAGCCGCAGCGACTGGCGGAGGTACTGGTCGTAACGACGTAACAGCAGGGCTTGATACCGTCACCGGAGGTGTTTCGGGACTGGTTACAGCCGTTTTGACGCTGGTGTTGCGGCTACAGGCGGTGCTCCCCAGAAATACCGCACCCGACAGTATGAGCAGAAGAACATTAAAACAAGGGCGTTTTAGCATGGGCTAAGAAACTCACACGTAAAGTAGCGAATTTAGAGTACGAGATCTGGGGTCGAATCTAAGGTGCAATGTTATGCTTGGCACGTTTTCCCTTTAACTGCGTGACGAATTTCCCCTTAACTTATAGAGTGCCGCACTCATGACGCTTATTAACCTGACAATTAAAGATCTGACATGAGTTGTAGGGTGCCGTATAGCCTTCGGCATTCAAGAAAAGCGACAGCGTCACGCACCAAAATCAAGCTTAAGTGTGCGTGATAGCGATGCCTCACCTACGACCGCAGCGTGAAGTTGCCAAAGGTCTAAATCAACACTGCTGGATTAATAATCAATCCATTCTACGAAAATAACAAATGGAACTCGTACCCGCAGCGATGGTGCTTGATGTTTGGCTCTCAAGGACTGCCCCTTCACATGCTTATGCTGAACTCCTGAGCTTTGTTGAGGCATGGCATAATAAAGCGTCTACGTCTGATAGCAATCACTATGGTTCTCCCGTCTACTCAGCCAGCGTTGTTAGTTTTAGCAGATGGTACGTCGTATCAGGGCTTATCCTTTGGTGCAACAGGCACTGCGATCGGTGAGGTTGTGTTTAACACGGGTATGACCGGGTACCAGGAAGTTTTAACCGACCCTAGTTATCGTGGTCAGATCGTAACCTTTACGTATCCAGAGTTGGGCAACACTGGGGTGAATCCTGAAGATGAAGAGTCAGCCCAGCCCCAAGTGCGAGGGACGATCGCCCGCAATGTTTGCTTTAAACCCAGCAACTGGCGCTCCACTCAATCCTTTCCTGAGTACTTAAAGCAGCACAATATTCTAGCCATTTATGGCATCGATACGCGTGCTCTAACGCGTAAGCTGCGGTCGGTCGGAGCGATGAACGGGGCAATCTCTACTGAAATTCTCGATCCTGCAGAGTTGTTGTCGCATGTCCAAGATGCACCCAGTATGGCTGGGCTTAATCTTGTCCGTGAGGTAAGTACGAAAGCCAGCTATGAGTGGTCGGATACCACGAATGAGACCTGGGAGTTTGGCCCTGTGGCAAAGTCTGCGGCTGCCGAACCTCTTACGGTGGTCGCGATCGACTTCGGCATCAAGCGCAACATTCTACGTCGTCTTGCTAGCTATGGCTGCCGCGTCATCGTCGTACCAGCAGACACGCCGCCAGAGGAAATTCTCAAGCACAACCCAGATGGGATTTTTCTTTCTAATGGGCCGGGTGATCCAGCAACGGTCAGCGAAGGCATTGCTACGACCAAAACACTGCTAACTAGCCAAAAGCCCATTTTTGGCATTTGTATGGGGCATCAAATTTTAGGACTCTCGTTAGGTGCAGAGACCTTTAAGCTCAAGTTTGGGCACCGGGGGCTAAATCAACCCTGTGGCTTACAGCAGCAGGTAGAAATTACGAGCCAGAATCACGGCTTTGCGATCGCTGCCGAATCGTTGGCGGCGGCTGATGTCGAAATCACGCACCTCAACTTAAACGATCGTACCGTAGCAGGCTTACGACACAAATCGCTGCCCCTGTTTTCGGTGCAGTACCATCCTGAGGCTAGCCCTGGCCCTCACGATGCCGACTATCTGTTCGATCGCTTTGTGCAAACGATGCGCGAGCAACGCGCTGTCCTTAAGTAATCCTTATTGACAGTACTGTCGCTCAGAGAAAGAAGCCTTCTGCTTTTGGCGACGTAATTGCAAGACGTCTTCCTGGCAATTATTCAGATCGAACGCCGTCTTTCCCCCAGTTTTTTAACGATCCGCTAAGATATTGTCATTTAAGGACAGGCTTTGGTAGCAAACGCGCTGACCAAGATGTATACTTGAACGTCGAATCTAAGGATTGAACAGCTAGGAGGGTTTTATTCCTGAACAACTAACCCTGACAGTCAGCTTAAGAGGCACGCGCGAAGTTAGGGACAATTACCAGTTATTTCGCCTCACAGGTCTCTTGGATGCTTTCTCAGAACCTACGTTTCGTAAGGTGCTTACTAAATGTATAGAGGAGGGACCCAAGCACGTCATTCTAGATCTATCCAAAATTGATTTTGTGGATAGTTCTGGTTTGGGTGCGCTAGTGCAGCTTGCGAAGAAAGCCCAGACTGCTGAGGGCACTTTGCAAATTGTGACGAATCCTCGTGTCACCCAGACAGTCAAACTGGTTCGTTTAGAGCAATTTCTCGCGCTGCAAACATCAGTTGACGTGGCGATCGAGAACGTTAAATCTGCCTAAGTGCAGGATTGAGATTGTGGCATAGTGGCATTTTTACACCTGAAAATACTGGGTTAAGCGAGATATTTAATACGTCTCGCTGTTTCTGAGGCCATAGACTGCTTGTGCTGCATCCTACCTCACGCTGAGCCACTCGCACCTTGTTGCCAGATGGTCAAACAATGATGTTTCGTTTGCCATCTAATGCCTAAGTCCTGTTGCTGCTCAGTTTGTAGCGTACTGGTTAACAGTAGCCTTTAATCTGAGGCTGCGATGCACCAATAATCTTGGACTTATGAGTCAATATATTCGTTGGGCTTGGCAGAACCACTCGTATCGGTTTGCTTCCTTCATGATGGGAGTTACCATAGCTATTTTGCTGCTAGTAGGTCAGTTAACTGCGGTTAGTGCCCATCCAACGGCTGAAAACGTATCGTCTAGACATTACGCTATGAGTACTCTCGCCCCGCTTTCTAAAGAAGAGTTGAACGCAGCACTCAGCCAACTGAGCGGTTGGAGCGTTAAAGACGGCAAACTTCATCGTCAGCTACAGTTTGCATCGTTTGTTGAAGCATTTGGCTTTATGTCTAGCGTCGCTTTGGTTGCAGAGTCAGCAGGCCATCATCCAGAGTGGTTTAATGTCTACAATCGCGTCACAATCGATCTAACCACCCATGACGCGGGGGGGATCACCACGAAAGACGTTGAGCTTGCTCGCAAAATCAATGCATTGGCAAAATGAAGCGCTGCCCAACGACTAAAGGATAGGCACTTCCATCGGGACACTGCTCTTTTGCCATTACCTCCTTATCTAGACCTGCTTAACGCTGCTAGGCAGATCGTTTGTATAGACAGCAGTTTCTCCTTTCACAACCTTCTGTCAAAGCGAATCGCTAAACATTCGGTACAAATGTTCCCTTTTGGGCATTCCTGCGTATGCTGGAAGCATTGTATTGGTGTTGGCAAGAGGATGGTTCGCTATGCGTTTGGGCAAAGTTGTTAAATCCAACTCGCACTGTGACTACGTCGTGGAACTGCATGATGAACGCAGTCGAGCAGATCCTCCTAAACCGGATGATTACGGGTTTGGCTGTTTTGTGCGGCTAGACAGTGGCGATCGTCATTGGGCTGTAGGACTTGTCTACAATACCCAGCTTTTTAACCCTATGTTTTTGAATATGGGACCCCGTTTGTCGAGTGAACCTGATCCCGTCTTTGCACCTGATTTGATTAGCGAGACCCGAACGTTACTCTGGACGGTACTCATTGGCACTCTCGAAGCAGACAATGGTTCATCCTACGGTATTCACGGCATTCCTAAAGTTGTCGTACCAATTAACACACCCGTTGAAACCATGACACAGGCTGAAATTCATCGCTTTCACCGAAACCGTCAGGGGCAGCCGCAGTTTTGCTATTACAGCCATTTGTTGCGCTGCGGCGGGACGTTTGCGACTCAGTTAACCCAGCAAGTGTTAACTGAATTGATTGATAGCCAACTGTTTGATGGCGATGAGCAACGTGCTTTGAATATTCTCTGCAAAGAGTTATCATGGAAAGACACAATGGGTGCCATGAGCTAGTGGGCATGGTCAAACGGCAATACATTCTGGAACGTTAGCTCAGTTTATGCTGCCTGCTGAGCCTCTTTACAGCAAGTAGCCTTGTGATCGGGGGTCACGCACCTCTTGTCTCGTTTCTCATAGCCTGTACACTACTGCTACGGGAAGTAGTAGTCACTTACTGCTAGGGAGTTTAGTAATAAAAAACCGACAGTCTTCGCAAGAAATCTGTCGGTCAGTCGTGTGTTCCCTGTTGATGACTCGGCTAAAGTTGAGTCTTTTTAAGTATGTTGCTTCAGCATCATGACCGATGCGATCTAGATCAGCCCTTGGTGTGATCTTCGTCACATCGTGATTGCGCCAAATAAAAAACCGACAGTCCTCGAAAGAAACCTGTCGGTCAGTCGTGTGTTCCCTGTTGATGACTCGGCTAAAGTTGAGTCTTCTAAAGTATGTCGTTAGCGCTCTTGTTCACATGCGATCAAGATCATCCTTGCTGGTGATCTTAATCACATTGGCAAGTTCAGTAATCTGTATAACGCTCTTTCACGCGCCAGTGATTATGGCCTTGCGCATGCGAGGTCTAATTCTTTAGCTTTAAAGCTAACAGGACTTACGTAGTCGCCCCCTACCCCCCCCAATTCTGGGAGACTTTGATGTTGCCCTCTCCCCCAAATTTGGAGGCTGGCACGGTGGTTTCATACCAATTTGAATTGAAAATGCGACACATCCTGTAGGGGCAAGGCATTGCCTTGCCCCTACCCACCGATTGATCTGTAGCCGTCATTCTTTAAATCGGTATCAGCCGCTCCAAAAGCCGTTGCAAACCTTTTTTCTTCTGATACATGAAACCGCCCTGCCAATTTGGGGTTGGGGGCCAGTTTTGCGAGAATTTGCGTAGTCCTAGCGAATCGCTGTAGCAGTCTTTAAACTGTGAAGTCGCTTCTGGTTAAGTTGGTATATCCGCATGATTGAAGATGGCAGCAAACCATTGCTCTAGTCGATCGCCCATAGCAGCTAATGAGTAGACTGCCTCTGCTTGCCGTCGACAGGTGTAGCGATCGATCTCTTCTAGGCGTGCGATCGCGTCTACCAGCCCAGAAATGCTACCCGGTTCTACCAGCCAGCCTGTTTTACCATCTTGCACAATTTCAGCGGGACCACCGCGATGATAGGCGATAACGGGTACACCACAGGCCAGCGCCTCGATCGCCACGTTGCCAAAAGCTTCGACCCAGCGAGGCGTCATGAGTAGTGCCTGACATTTGCCTAGTGCGCTCTGAAGTTGCTCTGTGGGCAGAAAGCCTTCGTAGGTAACTGGCGCAGTCGGATATTGCTGCTGAATCTGCTGCCAGTAGGCTTTGTCTTGCAGTACTCCCCAGATTTTGAGCGGTTTTTGAACGATCTGAGCCACTGCCACTGCATCTTCCAATCCTTTTTCGGAAGCAAGGCGTCCCACCCAGGCAAGGCAAGGCTCTGGCTGAGGGCAAAATTGGTAGAGCGAGAGATCAAACCCGTTACCCAACACACGGCATTGGGTGCCGAACGAGAAAGTATCTGCCTGAGCCTGGCTGTGAACGCCTATGCTGTCTGGAAACCGCGCGATCGTCTGCGCGATGATGGTATCCATCGTATCGGTCAAGGAACCCATGCTCACGAGATGGGCGATCGGGCGATCGAAAAAGGGCGTGAGATAAAAGGGTAGCCAGTCGTAGGCAAAGTTTACCAGCATGTCGAACTGCGCTTGCACCTGGTATGCGTAGGCCCACATGTTTGCGAGAACGGCGTTTGGAGGCATGGCGATCGCAGCCGTTCGCCCTTCATTCTGCGCGGTTGGTTGCAGTGTGCCCTCAATTTCTACCAGGGGAAACGGTGTGACTGAACCTGAAGGTGCCACAATTTTGACGCTGTGCCCTCTCAAGCTGAGTGCTTGCGCTATGTTGTGGAGCGTCAGTTCTACCCCTCCGCCCAAGCCACTGCCTAAAGCTCCCACAGAGGTAGAAAGAAGCAAGAGGCGAAGTGGACGATCTAAAGAGGCACTCATTCTGGTTTGCTTACTGGCATTGCTATAGGGGCCAACTCTTCCATTGTGACTGCGTTTTGGGATAAGCCAGTAGCATCAGCTTGCGGGGCTGAAGTGCGGTGAAACTTTGCTGCCAGACTGTCGCGCTGATTAATCAGATAAATACTTACCAGCGTGAGACTCACGCCAAACCACTGAAGTGGACTCAGCATTTCAGACAAGAAAAGGTTCCCGAACAATAACGCAAAGATGGGCGTTAAGAAGGTAAGAGAACTCAGGCTCGTGAGGCTGCCGCTAGCAGCAAAGTAGAAAAACAAGCCATAGGCGATCGCGCTACCGAAGATGGTTGCATACCCCATTGCCACCCAACTGGATAGATCTAACTCCGCCCATTGCTGATGCTCAAACTGAGACGACAGGGCAAAGAGGGGCAAACCACCTATAATCATGTGCCAGCCCGTTGCTGTCACCGGGTCAGCATGACGACTGACGTAACGCATGAGCACCGTGCCCACAGCCATCGAGAGCGCTGCCAGTAGCATGAGCCATTGCCCATTTTGAAAGAGGTCATGAACCAGGGCCGCACCGAGCTGCAATTCACCTGGTAGCGATCGCTGGTGCAAAACGCTCAGCAGCCATGCTTCCGGTAGGCCCAGCAAACTAATACCTACGACACCCAATAGCAACCCCAGCCACCCCCAAAGGCCAATGCGCTCGCCAAAAAGCCAGAGTGCCATCAACGCGACCGCTAGCGGTTGGGAGTCAATCATTACAGAGCCTAATCCCGCTCCTGTTCTCACCAACCCTTCTGCCAAAAAGCCTTGAAAGAGTGCCCCATCGACCAGGGCAAACAGTGCAATCCACAGCCATGCCGTCCAACCTTTGGGCTGTGGCCGACCCATTAGCATTCCCGCAAACAGCACCAGAAATCCTGCTGGCACCAGCCTAACGCCCGCCATAAACAGCGGCGTTGTGTTAGGAATGACCCCTTTCATGGCAACCATCGCGGTGCCCCAAAAAAAGAAGGGTGCAATGAGCAGTAGCGCTGAAATGAGTGAACGTCCGAAAGACTGTACTTTCTGTGTGGGAAGTGTATGTGAATCCATGAGACAGGCGTGGCTTTCAAGCCAATGGCTTGGGACAAACTGTGACAATTGTAGCTAATGTTGTACTTATGTTAAGTAAATTAGAGAGCAATTGCCTGGATCTTGCTGTATCTTGGCTTACTCATGGGCAAACACGAGCCGTTGCTTGGGTGCGATCGCCCATGTTTTGACAATAGTATTCAACGATAGGGACTCACAGCGCGAACTAATCATGGCTTGTGGCTAGGGGCTGTCGCCAACGACTCATACGTATACTTGCAGCAAGAGTTCCAGCCCCTAGCCTGGTTTGTGAGGACGGGCGCGGTAAGGCTGATACTCAAGGTTTCTGAGCTTAATCGATGATGCGCCCTAGTCGAAACTCTATGTATTAAGGCACACTAGAGTTTGGGCATGCACTAGATTTAGACCCATCGAGTTTGACCGCTTCCTGAAATGCTTGCTGTGAGACGGTGCTTTTAATGGTTCACAGGTCAATTGTTTACGCGCTTGCTCTGCCGTTGGTGTCACCTTTTCACTCCCTGTTTCACTTATCGCTGGTTGATTATGATTTGGCCTCTTAAGCCTCGCTTTCAAAAACAAATTGCCCGTATTGAAATTAACGGCGCGATCGCAGGTGCAACCCGTAAACGTGTTTTAGAAGCGCTTAAAACAGTGGAAGAACGACGGTTTCCAGCGTTGCTACTGCGCATTGATAGCCCCGGTGGCACTGTGGGCGATTCACAGGAAATTTATGAGGCGCTAAAGCGACTGCAACGCAAGACTAAAATCGTCGCGAGTTTTGGCAACATCTCAGCATCTGGCGGAGTTTACATTGGCATGGGTGCAGAGCATATCGTGGCAAATCCTGGCACGATCACAGGCAGTATTGGGGTCATCTTGCGCGGCAACAATCTGGAGCGCTTGCTGGAGAAAGTTGGCGTTTCATTTAAGGTGGTGAAGTCCGGGCCATATAAAGATATTTTGGCGTTCGATCGCGAAATCACCGAGTCAGAAAAAACGATCTTGCAAGAACTCATTGATGTCAGCTATCAGCAATTTGTGCAAACAGTCGCCGATGGTCGCAAGTTGGCAGCCGAAACCGTCCGGAGCTTTGCCGATGGTCGCGTGTTTACTGGGCAGCAAGCATTAGCCTTGGGACTGGTCGATCGTTTGGGTACCGAAGAGGATGCACGTTGCTGGGCCGCCGAACTGGTTGGGCTAGACCCTGAGAAAACCCGCACCTTTACCTTAGAAGAACGTAAACCATTCTTGAATCGGCTGTTTTCAAGGGATGCTAGTGCGCTGGTTCAACTAGCATCTTTGCCCGGACTGGCACTAGGGGTCGAATGTCTGGAGTTTGAGCTGACAACGAGTGGTTTACCACTCTGGCTCTATCGCCCCTAGAAGCAAGCTAGCGAAACAGAGTTTGCTTCTGGCAGCAACGTCTTAATTATTAATAAGCAGGATGGCATTCTGGCTGCCATCCTTAGCATTTGCAGCCATGATTAAGATCAGACACGATTGAATGCAAGCTGTTTGATCACCAGCACGCAGCTTGGGGTTAGACATCATTAGAATTGTTCATACAAGAGAAGTGTTAGCGAAAGTGCGTGGAGGATTAAGCGTGGGTTGGAGAGTGCGGGCGGTGCGTGGGGCCACAACAGTCTCAGAAAATTCAATTGAAGCGATTCGAGAAGCCGTCCACGAACTGCTGGATGAGCTGGAAGCTTATAATCGGCTTGATCCAAACGAAATCGTGAGTGCGACCTTTTCCGCTACCCGTGATCTGGATGCCACTTTCCCTGCTTCGATCGCCCGTGAACGGCCTCATTGGTCAAACGTGCCACTTTTGGATGTGCAGCAAATGCATGTCGAAGGTAGCTTGGAGCGCTGTATCCGCTTTCTCATTCACTTCAATACACCCAATCCAGAGCTTGAAATCTACCATCCCTATCTACGTCAGGCTAAAAGTCTTCGACCCGACTGGACGATGGCTCAAGCAGCTTTAATCGCTAAAACAACCACTTAGATTCCGGCTCGTGCCGAGTGGCGAACACTCCACGATCGTAGACTGAGCAAAAGGGCAAGGAGAGTCTGAACGATCTCCTTGCCCTTTCTTTTAACTCCAAACAATAACGAAATTGCCATCAGCGCAGACAATCCCAGACCAAACAAGACCTTAGACCTCAGGCTTCGCTTCGGGCAAGACACCAACCTGACGTTCTGCAAAGTATTTATTCAAGAACGTGCTGACCAGCGACAGGACGATCGGGGAAAGAATGAAGGCAATGAGGCCGTCCACCCTAAAGCCAGGAACAAACACAGAGGCCAACCAAAAGCAAAAGCCATTCACAACGAGGGAGAAAAGCCCCAACGTCAAAAAGTTGAGCGGCAACGACAGAATAGACAAAATAGGTTTGACAAACGCATTAACCAACCCGATCGAGATGGCTGCAATGATTGCGGCTGGGAACGTAGCGATATCGACTCCAGGAACCGCTAAATCAACTACAAGCAGACTTAGCGCCGTAGCCAGTAAGGTTAAAAGATTTCCGACCATAGTTTTTTCCTCAAATTTACCAAGAGCTAACAGTCTTGCTATGTGACCATTATTGAGGAAACGACCATCCAAGCGTATCTCTACCCAGATAGAGATACCGAACGATCGCAATCAGCCTACAGAAGCAAGCTGCTGATAGAGGCTTTTACTGGGTGGTGCTCGTCTGGTTTAACTCAGGGCGATGACGGTGTAGAACGACTTGCCAGCAAAGGTTCTATGACTTCAGATTCACTTGTCTCGTCTACTCGAAGCACTGGTGGGCCAAGCGCAGTCTCTCTAGCTTGCTTCACGGTAACCGGGTGCGGCTTATGAAAGCGAATACCCAGCACCACATCGTAAAGGAAACCAAAAAAGTCTTGTGGCGTTTGCAAAAGGCCTAGCGATTGGTGAGCACCTTTTGCATCTAGTAGTCGCCTAGTCGCAACGTAAGCGGGCTGGTAGTTATACCAGGGCATGGAAGGCCAAAGATGATGTACTAGATGGTAGTTCTGCCCCATGATCAACAGATTAAGCACCGCACTAGGATACACTCTGGCATTTTTCCAGCGATCGCGCTCATGGAAGGGGCGATGCGGCAAGTAATCAAAAAAGAGTCCAAGCGCAAAACCAACCACCGCTAGGGGAACAAACCAGTAATTAAACACATAGTCTGTGAAGTCAAACTGAAAAGCCGAGAAGACGATCGCAGCTAGCACTAGTCGCGCAGCAACCCACTCCCATAGCTCATATTTACGCCAGAGCTGACGCCTGAAAAAATAGACTTCGTGATACAAAAACCGAGCATTGATAATCCACAACGGGCCAGCCGTAGAAACCACATGATCGGGATCGTTAGCGGGATCGTTGACATGTGCATGATGCTGCATATGCACTCGTGTGAACACCGGGAACGAAAAGCAAAGCATCAACGCGCTGGCATGCCCCAAAAACGCGTTAAGCACTCGATTGCGATGCGCCACATTATGACAAGCATCATGAATCACCGTACCAACTATATGCAGTGCGACGAAATTCAGCACAAAGCTGCACCAGTGATACCAATGCCAACAAAAGTAACCCAAAGTAGACACCGATGCCAGCGCCACTGATCCGATAAACATCAGCAGGGTTGGATTGAAATCACCAGGAGGACCTAGCAACTCCTTGGGCACCGTCAGGGGCTTCACTGCCTCCGACATTTACAGTTCTGCTCCTTCTTAATCACCAACGCGTAGTATACGATACCTATCGTTTCAAAATAAAGTTTTGTGAAATCAGCTCCACTAATCTAAAACTAACGCTGACTGTATGTGGGGTTATATGACGGCTTATAAAGCGTAGAGCCTTAGTTGTATTCGATCGAATATCAGTTGGCATCTCAAGGATATGTAAAGAAGTGTGGAACTACCCCTGAGCAGAGCTACTTGGGGACTATTGAAGGGGAACTTTGAGGGCCGGTAGCACGTCACTGGGTTTGAATGTTTTGCTTGGAGGCGAACTGATCTAGATTGCATGGCTCGCTGCTCTATCAGTCTTGGGGCGATCGTGTTGAGGTCACGCTCCTGCATGCGAAAGTGCTATAGAAAAGATTCTTGGTTAAAACCTCCGAGGTTTGCGTCGTTCTGTCATCGTCGCTTCAGTTATTAACGTCTTTTTGAGGTTTTTGCTATGTCGTTACCGAAGTTGGGAAACAGGTTGGGAAATTCTACGTTTCGGTACAGCAGCCTAAGCGCTTTGCTAAGTGCAGTGTTGCTGCTAAGTGGTGGTAACGCGATCGCAGCTCAAACCTTTGTGCCAGCATTGCCGCTTCAGGTTGCTCAAAGTTCAACGACAAATACGGGTGATGTCATTGTGAACCCAGAGCCACAGCAATCAGGCTCAACGACGAACCCTACGACGAATCCATCCACGGGTTCTACCACAACGGCTTCGGGTACTCGCTTTACCTGCGAGATGGTGAGTGGTCAATATACGGTGATGTATCGTCCTGAAAGCCAGCCGACACAATCCTACCCCTGGGCTATTCCCAGCAATATGGGTGGTGGCTGGGATGCCAATCGTCGTTGTGCCGAAATTAGCCGCCGCTTGGAATCTTACCGCCCCGATGGGCTGCTGGAAATGAAGACAGGCGCGGAGAACGGCTACAACACTGTCTGCGTGACTACAGAAAGAGTTTCTAGCTGTCGGATTGTGCTGACCGTGCCGAACGGACAAGATCCCACTTCGACTCGCGATCGGGTCTTCCAAAACCTGACCGTTGCTGACAGTGGGCAGCAAACGCAAGGAGTGAACACCTATACAGGTGGTGGCGGCAGCGACATTGTTGATCAAATTGGACGGGCGATCGGTGGACTATCAAACATCGGCCAATCGACGAGCGGTTCAGACGGCATCAATCTGCGTCCCTTCCTTGATCGACGCGACGGTGGCACAGGGACGCAACTGAGAAGTGGCGCTGCTAACACCTCTGCTCCCCGGCGGCTAAATCCTGGGAACTTTCGCTAAGGCAACCGTTCTATTGGATGATTTCTTTTGTAGAGGCGCGGCAATGTCGTACCTTTCATAAGATTAGAATCAATGCTTAGCCCTGCCTTTGGCGGGGCTTTTTTGATGTCTACTGAACGCGTTTGCTGTATCAAGGTCTACCGAACTGACTGGACAGATCCGCTAAGGTCACTGGAAGGTATCGTTGTGACCTTGACTACATTTTTAACCATTACGTCTGATTTCATGCGCCTAGAGCAGTTGCAAGCGTTTCTCGCGGTGGCAGAGACAGGTAGCTTTCAGCAAGCTGCTCAACGTTGTGGCGTGACGCAATCAGCCATCAGTCGGCAGATTCAAAGCTTAGAGGCTGCGTTGAAGATTCCACTCTTTCATCGCACGACCCAGGCAAAGCTGACGATCGCGGGCGATCGGTTTCTCCCGCGCGCCAAAAAGATTTGCCAGGAATGGTTGATCGCGATTCAGGATTTAGATGATTTGCTGGCGGGTAAACAGCCAGAGCTTTGTGTGGCAGCGATTCATTCCATCTGTGCTTACCATCTGCCACCCGTGTTGCAGCAGTTTTGCCGCGACTACCCAGATGTACAACTGCGGGTGACAGCGCTGGGCAGCGATCGCTCCCTCAAGGTGCTGAAGGATGGGCTGGTTGATCTGGCGATCGTCATGCACAATCGGTTTTTAATGACGAACCCAGAAATGGTGGTGCAGGTGCTGTACGATGAGCCGATTAAGGTACTGATTGCAGCAGACCATCCCCTAGCAACCTACGAAACGGTTCCCTGGGATGCACTGGTCACACACCCCCAAGTCGTCTTTAAGGATGGCTACGGGATGCAGCGGCTTGTGCAGGAGCAGTTTGAACGACGGGGAGCCACGTTACGGGCGGTACTGGAACTCAATACGCCAGATGCCTTTCGAGGCGTAGTGCGGCAGGGTGAACTGATTGCTCTGCTGCCCGAAACTGCTCTCGTTGAGGCGTATGCAGACCGTACCTTAGCTGTGCGATCGCTGGCTCCTGGTGTTAAGAGCCAGCAGGGTGAGTTGTCCGATTCGCTGACCGATCCGCCGTTTACCCGTCAGGTGGTGCTGGTGACAACGCGCGATCGCTTACAAATTCCACCCATTCAACACTTTTTTAATCTTGTGGCTGCTTTGTTGCCACCTCAAATTCAGCTACCACTGTCGATCGCAACCGTTGAGTAAGCGCGTTCTTGCGGGTGCTTTCTGCCGCTATTGAGTTAATGCTATGAGTCATGAGTTTAGAGAACTACTTCGCAAAGTGGGCAGCGGCACACATACCAGTGAATCCTTGACCCGTGAAGAAGCGGCAGCGGCAACTCGGTTGATGTTGCTACAAGAGGCGACCCCGGCTCAAATTGGCGCATTCATGATTGCTCATCGCATCCGGCGACCTACAGGTACCGAGTTGGCGGGGATGCTGGATGCCTATGCAGAACTTGGTCCACGCCTGCACTCGATCGCGTCTGCCTATCCTGTGACGGTGATGGGCGTGCCCTACGATGGACGATCGCGCACAACTCCCCTCGCTCCTTTGATTGCCTTGATTTTGGCTACGGCTCATTGCCCCGTGATTATGCATGGGGGCGATCGTATGCCGACTAAAGAGGGTGAACCGCTTATTGACTACTGGCGTGAATGGGGTGTGGACTGGAGCAAACTTGCACTCTCGCAAGTGCAGCACGTGTTAGAAGCCACAGGGCTGGGCTTTATCTATTTGCCGACCCACTTTCCTCTGGCTCAAGGACTGGTGCCCTATCGTGAACAAATCGGTAAACGCCCACCGTTTGCGACAATGGAGTTAATCTGGTCTCCCTACGCAGGCGAGGTGCATGTTGTCTCTGGTTTCGTGCATCCACCGACAGAATTGATGTTTCAAGAGGCGATCACCTTGCGAGGGATCACTCACTTCACCAGTGTGAAAGGCTTAGAAGGAAGTATTGATTTGCCTAGAGAGCGGACAGCTATTATCGGCTTAGGCGCAACCGCGATCGACTTTGAACGCCTGCACCTGCATTCACGAGACTATGGCTTTGAGGGCAAAAATGTCCCCTTAGACGCAACACCGAAACTGATTGAAGCCATGCAGTCTGTCCTGCAAGGACAACCCTCTGAGTTGATGCAGTCTACTCTCTGGAGCAGCGGATTCTATTTATGGCGCTGTGGCGGTTGTCGATCGCTCGAAGCAGGCATCCAGGAAGCGAAGCGCTTACTCACCGAGGGCCTGGTGCTACAAAAACTGCGCGAAATTCAGCAGGTCGCCACTCCATTGCAATTGACGCATTAGTGTAAAAAGTAGAGATTTCTGCATCTTTAGACATTCTCTGACGATTTTTAGCGGTCAGCGTAGAAGTTTTGAGTTTTGAGTTGGACAGAGAGGTGAGAGGTGTAAGAGTTTTAAGTAGCGCTCTGTATCGACAAGCTAGCGAGTTTTGAGTTGCTTCTCCCGCCTCCCCTGCTTCCCCCGCCTCCCCGCCTCCCCGCCTCCCCGCCTCCCCTGCCCTCTGCCTTCTACTCAACTCAACGGCGAATGTTGAATGACTGCAAGCCCTCCGGCGTTTCGTAAGAAGCTCTCACTTGTTCTACGATCGCCTCTGGTGGCCCTTCGTGACACCAGCGCACCATTGACTCGATCGCGGCCTCCTCTCCCTCAAAAACCGCTTCGACTCGTCCATCGGGTAAATTTCGCACCCAGCCCTTCAAACCCAGGTGCGTTGCAATCTTGGCCGTTGTCATGCGGTAGGCAACACCTTGAACCCGTCCCGAAATCCATATATGTGCGCGAATCAATTCCATACGTTGTAGAAGACTGCAACATTACACTCAGGTTAGCGAGGCTGAAACCGTCTCCACTACTTTTTTCTCTATACCCCAATTTTTCTTTGCGCTCTGTTGGGAATGGCGCTCACCGCCTATGTATTCATCAACGGTTCGATGCAATGATGCGTTTTCTAGCCCCCAACTACACGTCGTTTACCCTTCCTCACTCACTATGGGCACTATTCAGATTATTCGCAACTTCCATTCTGATGCTGAGCAGATAACGCGCACCATTCGCATTTTTACGCCTGATGCCTATACACAGCAGCCAGGTCAATCGTTTCCTGTCTTGTACATGTTTGATGGGCAGAATGTGTTTTCCCATCCAGAATCGGCCATGTTTGATACCTGGTGCGCCAACACGACGATGGAAGCGCTGGTTAAAGAAGGAAGCGTCCGTCCCTGGATTATTGTGGCGATCGACAATACGCCCGATCGCATGATCGAATACTCTCCCTGGATTGGTGGACGAGGCGACCTGTGCGCTCAGTTTTTGGTGAAGCAGCTTAAGCCCTATATCGATAAAACCTACCGCACCCTCCCACAGCCGCAGTGGACAGGTGTCATGGGTTCCAGTATGGGCGGGTTGATGTCCCTTTACATCGGCAAGAAATATGCCCAGACGGTGGGTCGCATTGGTGGACTTTCGCCTGCCTTGATGTGGGGTGGCGATCGGATGTTTAAGTTCTGGGATCGTCACGAAAATGTCTGGTTAAAAATCTATCTATATGTGGGGAGCCAGGAGCAATACTCGTTTCATGGCGTTTGGCTTGACTACGTCCCCATCACGCAAAATTTCTACAACCACCTCAAAGGGCTGGGCTACAAAGACCACGAAGTCCACTTCCTGCTCGGAAACGGTGAATCGCACTATGAGACCTCCTGGCAACGACGACTCCCCGAAATCTGGCGCTGGTTGCTGGCTGAAACACCAACTCACTAAGTGATCACAGCTGTTGATTAATAGAGCTTTCTTGGATGGGAAAGGCTCACTCTGCGATCGTCCTTTAAGCTGAAGTTGAATAGTTTCTAACCTTTGCTGTATGGGAATCGATATGACATATCAGGCAATGCCTGAATGTCCGTTGCTGCAACGATCACGGCAAGATCCTGAACTTGGCAGTTTGCTTGAATTTTTCAGTTCCATCGAGAGAGGTGCAATAACCTCGGAACAACCGTGGCTTAGCTTTGCCGAAGCAGCACAGCAAACTATTCAACAGCATCCCGGTTTAGAAACACGCTGTTTGGCTTGGGGACGTCGTTGGGACGCACTCTATTACTTGCTTTCTGAGAATCGGCGGCAAGATCAGCCCCAACCTGAACCAAGCCCTGATTTAAGCTTGATTGAAAAGGCCATTTTTGGTGGCACAATTTTACATCCACAGGTCAAGACGACGATTGGTTTTCGTATTAGCTATACATTGCCCGATGATGTCGGTGCGATCGCCGATTGCTTAACTGGTATCACGCCCGTATTGCTTCATCAACATTTTGATCCACCAGCAATGCGTCAACACAGCGTCTATAAAATTCGCGGTGATGAGGATGAAAATGAATTGACGTGGATACAACAAGACTTCGAGAAACTAAAAACCTTTTATCAACACGTTGCAGTGCAAAATGAAGGGGTACTTGGATGCCTTGGCTAGTGATATAAAGCCTTAGCCTTTCAGTTTTTTGCGAATGTTTCTACCCATCATGATATTAAGTAGTTCAATGAAATATTCTGCATAACGAAAACTTTTCCAGGTTTCCAAGATGAGCTTTTTAAGCATGACCCGCCTTTGTACTTATTGGGCAGTTAAGACTTGCTCAATGGTTAAAGCAAGTTCAGGAAAGGTGCGAGAAAGTAAGCGATCGCTGCCCCTAAACTCGATGACATCATAGAAGCCGTCATTCAGCAGCAGTACGGAAAGCTTGGCTTCTAGAGGATCAACGATCCAATATTCAGTAATACCGAGAGCGGCGTATTCGGAGCGTTTGAATCGGTAATCGCGTGTCACGGATTCTGGGCTAACAATTTCGATCGCTAAGAGCGGTGCCGTTGTGAGAATAGCCGCTTGATAGCGAATGGCTTGTGCTTGTTCGTCTGTGATGACACAGACATCCGGCAAGCGTGACCGACTTTCGGTGGTTCGCACGCCTGTCTCTCCTTGCCGCACCCGCCAATCTAGCCCTAAGCGTTGAATCTCTAGGTAAAGCTGAACGAGCAGAAACCCTGCGATCGCCCCATGTTCACCTGTTGGAGGAGTCATTAAGACAAGCGCTCCATCGAAGAGTTCATACCGATTGTCTGTCCCATCGTCGTAGGTCAGGTAGTCTTCAAACGTGATGCGTTTTGTAGGGGACTGAACCATAGCAACTCTTTGAGACTCTTTGAGGTTACTGCAAGGCTGCTTTGAGTTTTGTAGGTTGAGTTGAGCCAGCTATGTGCCTTAACCCAATCTACACAGATTATTTAATCCACGATCCTTAGTAAGGTTAAACCTCTGTGCTTGGTAATGGTATTTCTCGACCACTTTCATAGACCGTTTCAATCCGGAGTTGATGGGCTTCGATCGGATTGAATCAATGACCAACTTGACTGAGGACCGACCTGCAAAACTTGATGATCAGGGGTAAATAACTCCCAGTAGGGCAAGTCAAACTCATCGTAACGGACAGGAGGGGTGATGGTTAAGTGGATACCTTGGCTGAAATTTAGTGTCAGACCAAGCACCGGATAGTCAATTTTGAGCGATTGCAAAATATTACCCTCAAGCTGACGAAGCTCACGTTTGAAAATATCAAGCATAGCTGCTTTAGTATCTAACGTTGCACTTGCGTCGGATGGATTGTTTAATTGCCATGCAGTGCCGCGTGTCCCTAATATCCAACTCCCCTTGTGCTTTCCAGCCATTGAGGGATGAGTATACGGAATTTGTTCGCCGAAGTGAAGCGTTAACTCATCTCCATAGCTGAGAGTTGCTTTCCAGCATGTCTCACCAATCACACGACTTGCGATTGCGTAGAGCTGATTAATCCCTTTAATGTCAGTAATTTGGTGAGTAAGTTCGATTGTCATTGCATTAAGAAATGTCTTAACTCAGTTAACTCAATCCTAAGAATTCTCGCGCTTTTTGCCTCAGTTCTTCATAGGTGAAATCACCGCGATCGTTTTTAGTGCCACTATGATCACTGAGTTTTTCTGCTTCTAGAAAATCACCAAAGTCTCTGCGTTCTTCTGGGGTCATGTTGAATTCTCTTGCAACCACTTCAACCTGCTGAATGTCTTTTTTCCTGCCCAAGCCCGTTCCTCCAGAGGGGCGATTTAGCAAATATTTCGCTGGTCTACCAATTTAGCTCAAACCAGAGATTAGCTGATTTTTGGCTTCTGCGAGTGCTTCTGGTAGTTTGCTGGCATCGCGTCCGCCTGCTTGAGCGAGGTTAGGACGACCGCCGCCGCCGCCGCCTGTGAGTTTGGCGATCGCGCCTACCAGTTTCTCAGCCTGAAGTCCTTTCTGAATCACGGCAGGGCTGAAGGCAGCGACTAGGCTGACCTTATCCGCTTCGGGCACGGAACCAAGAACAACCGCGCCATTGGTCAACTTTTGCTGAAGCTGTTCCGCAGCGGTTTTGAGGGATTCGGGGTCAACGCCATCCAGTTGAGCAATGAGAATGTGGAATTCGCCAACGGGTTCAGCCTGCGTCAAAAGACTATCAGCTTTAGCGAGGGCAAGCTGTCCTTTAACGGTTTCGAGTTGCTTTTGAGTGGTTTTGAGTTCGGTTTGCAGAGACGTGATGCGATCGCCAATTTCTTCTGGCTTCACCTTGAAGCGATCGCTCAGGTCACGGACGATCGCATCGCGCAGGTTCAGGTATTCCAGCACTGCCGTACCCGCAATGGCTTCAATGCGACGAATGCCAGCCGCAACGCCTGTTTCAGAAACGATTTTGAACAGACCAATTTCGGCGGTATTGCTGACATGGGTGCCGCCACACAGTTCTATCGATACACCTGCCACATCCAGCACGCGGACTTCGCTGCCGTATTTTTCGCCAAACATGGCGATCGCGCCTTTTGCCTTTGCTTCGGCGATCGACATGATGGATGTCTGAGCATAATGCGCTTCAGCAATCCAGGTGTTGACCTGCTCTTCAACCTGCTGGAGTTCGTCAAGTGTGAGGGGACGGGGGCAATGAAAGTCAAAGCGGAGGCGATCGAAGGAGACCAGCGAACCCGCCTGCGAAATGTTGTCATCCACCAGCTTTTTCAATGCCGATTGGAGGAGGTGCGTTGCGGTGTGGTGTGCCTGAACGCGACGACGGCAAGCAAGGTCAATCTGCGCTGTAACGGTATCACCTGTATGTAGCGTGCCTCGTTCTACACGACCATAGTGGACGAAGAACGCCGACTCTTTTTGCACGTCCTCAATGCGTACCAGAACGTCGTCGCCAGAGAGGTAGCCGCGATCGCCAACTTGCCCGCCTGACTCGGCGTAAAACGGCGTTTCATCCAGCACAACCTGAACCTCTGTGCCTGCTTCTACCGTTTGTTTGGGTTTGCCGTTCACCATCAATACTTGCGCAACAGCTTCGGTGACGGGTTGGGTATAGCCCACAAACTCGGTTTGCTCGATGTGGGCTGCGAGTTGATCGAGAGAGCCTTGAGCCGTGAGGTCAATGGTCGTGTGCGCCATTTGGGAGAGCCGCCGTTGCTTATCCATTTCGGCTTCAAACCCAGCGACATCGACGGTCAATTCTCGTTCAGCTGCAATCTCTTCTGTTAGTTCTAGAGGAAAGCCGTGTGTGTCGTAGAGCTTAAAGGCATCTTTGCCCGAAATTTGCCCACCTACACCAACTTGCGCGGCGATTTCTGCCAGCAGATGTTCGCCCTTATCGAGCGTCTTGAGAAAATTAATTTCTTCGCGTTGCAGCGCGACTTTGATGGTTCGCTCCATGACGCGCACGTTGGGATAAGCAGACTCTGAAAGGGCGATCGCGGTTTCAGCAACTTTGGGCGTGAACTCGCGATCGATGCCAATCAAGCGACCGTAGCGAATGACGCGACGAATCAAGCGACGCAGCACGTAGCCGCGACCTTCGTTGGAAGCCACAATGCCATCGGCAATCATGTGAACGACGGCACGAATGTGATCTCCAATGACCTTAAGCGCGATTTTGGTTGCTCCGTCAGCGGTAGCATAATCGACGTTGGCGATCGACGCTGCCTTCTGGATAATCGGAAAGATCAGGTCAGTCTCATAGTTATTGGGCACCTTCTGGAGGATTTGTGCCATCCGTTCCAGACCTAACCCGGTGTCAATATTCTTGTTTTGCAGTGGGGTCAAAGTACCTGCCGTATCCCGGTTGTACTGCATGAACACCAGATTGTAGAACTCAATAAACCGGGCGTCATCTTCCAGGTCAATGTGTGCATCGCCCTTTTCGGGATGGAAGTCGTAGTAGATTTCAGAACACGGTCCGCATGGCCCCGTAGGCCCCGACACCCAGAAGTTATCTTTCTCACCCATGCGCTGAATCCGATGAGCCGGAATGCCAATTTCGTCTCGCCAGATTGCAAAGGCCTCATCGTCGTCTTCAAAGACGCTCACGATCAGGCGTTCCGGTGGCAAGCCGTAGACCTTCGTAGACAGTTCCCACGCCCACGCGATCGCCTGCTGTTTGAAATAATCCCCAAAGCTGAAGTTTCCCAGCATCTCGAAGAAGGTGTGGTGCCGCGCCGTGCGTCCCACATTCTCGATGTCGTTGGTGCGAATGCACTTCTGCGAAGTCGTCGCGCGAGGAAACTCAGCCGGACGCTGTCCCAAAAAGATCGGTTTGAACGGCAACATCCCGGCGATCGTCAACAGCACGGTAGGATCTTCCGGCACCAAAGAAGCACTGGGCAGAATCGTGTGCCCTCTGGCTGCGTAGAAGTCGAGAAAGGTTTGCCGAATTTGAGTGCCGCTAGGAGGAGTAGCCATGAAACGTGGTGGGGGACTGTAAGAAATTATTCGCTGATCTTAATGATGCCGCATGAACTAGCCAATCTCCCACTGCGATCGGGGTTAATTCGCTATTTACTTTATTTGCTCCTTGCTTTATTTGCTTTACGGTAACTTCAATGTTAGTAACCACAGCTTTAATGCTAGTAACCACAGCTTCATCATTACTAACCACAGCTTGAGCGTAAGTAAACATAACTCAAGCATAAGTAACCGCAGCTTGAACGGAAGTAACCACCGCTTGAGTGTAAGTAACCACAGCTTCTTCGTTGGTAACCACCGCTTGAGCATAAGTAACGATCGCTGGGTTCAACGTAACATCAGCAACGATGGTTAAGGCAGTGGCGATCGCGAATTCCTTGCTGGAACGCCTTTGCTGCCGCCAGTGGATTAGGATTCTGCACACACTCACTCAGCAATGTCATATCCAGGTTGGGAAGCAGTTCACTCTGGTCGATCGCCTCATAGCCAAAGGTTTGCGCCCATTGCTCCAGGTTCTCTGCACGCAGGTGATACAGCAGGAAGCAGTTGTTTTGCCAGAACCAGACCTCCTGGACTCCCAAGCGCTGAAACCGTTCCAGTCGATTAAGATCGCCGCTCGTTACCACCACTTCGATCGCCAGATCAGGAACCGCTTTATCGGTGCCAATGCAGTAGCTTTCATCTGGCTCCGTTCCAACTCGTTTGTCTGCGTTGCGAAAGGTCGTGGAGCCAGTGGGGAAATATTCGGTATCCGTCTCCAGAAAATAGATTTCTAAAAGTGTCCCAATGCGAGTTTTGCCACTTTCATGCCGACGGCTGGGTGCCACAATTTCCAGAACTCCATCTAAATAGTTGATGCGATACGCCAGACTGTCTCCCATCCGGGTCAGCAATGCTTCGTATTGTGACCAGGAGACGTTAGAGATCACTCGCCGTTCTTCCGGGTCATCTAGCTCTAACCATTGAGAGAGGTCTTCCAGCAGCAGCATCACCCGTTCCTCGTTGCCCTTTCACTGATTCTAATAGGATTCTAACCTGTGCCTTGATGCCTCTCGGTGCTGCCACGGTGCTGAGAGAACCGCTAGCGTTCTAGGCACAGGGCAAGGTTGATCGATGGAGTGTAGTCAAGATCAGATTCATCGTGAGTAACGATCGCTCTAGCAGAAGTGACAATGGTTTGAGCACAAGCAATAATCGCTATCCTTGTAGAAGGCTACTGCTTAGCAAGTCGCAGCCTAATTACCTCGATCAGATTTTAGACAGCGCGATTTCGGTCTAATTGTCTAACTTAAAGCTCTTAGATGGTAAGGGTCTGTCTAAACAAGTGTTGCGAATACAGTGAAATATGACGATCTCAGTTTTCTATTCATGGCAAAGTGAACACCCTGAGAATGTCAATCGGTACTTTATTCGAGATGCTCTTAAAGACGCAATGCGCGTTATCAAACGAGATTATGGACTTGATGAGCGTCCAGAAGTAGATCACGATACAAAAGGGACACCAGGATCGCCAGAAATCGTGTATACAATTTTCTCAAAGATTGAAGCGAGTTCTGCTTTTGTTGCTGACGTATCCTTTACTTCAGAATCCGCTGAAGGCAGGCTTTGCGCGAACGCCAATGTCCTTATTGAGCTCGGATTTGCACTACACTCGCTTAGTGATGAACGGTTAATCTTAGTAATGAATGATGCGTTTGGAAGTCCAAAAGACCAAATGCCCTTCAATCTTGCCACACGCCGTTGGCCAATTACCTTCACTCTCCATCCGAATGCAGATAAGCAGACTTATCGAGAGGTTCATAAAGATCTCGTCTTCAAGCTTACTGAAGCACTTAAGGTAATGTGCGGCAGTGGTATTCTATTCTCGACTCCCACTACAAATTCATCGATACGATCTGATCGACTGCTATTTGCTAAGCTCTTGGAGCAGTTTCCTTCAAACGGCACTACAGCATTTTTCCTTCGTGATTGGGATCTTGGAGGCGCATTCCCTTACAGATGGTTAACTGGAGTTAACGATTTCATCCACGATTGGGGAAATGCGCTGTATGAGTTCATAGACCCTCACCTTGAAAGCAAGCGAACAGATTTTATGGAAAAGCTGATCTCATTCCGAGATGGGCTAAGCGTGAACGGATGGAGATCGGGGGATGAGGGCGATATCTTTTCTATGGAACTGGATGAGTTTGATGATGCAAATCCTCGTTGGAAGAAAAGAGATGAACTAAATGCTACGGCAACAGCGGCGTATGAGGCTCACCAAGAGCTTATTCGAGCCTGTAAGGTAAGGCTCGGTACCCCAGACGCCAGTTAGTAAGCTCATGAGAGAGTGGTTATTGTCTATGCTCTATTTTTTATGTGTCAACTACAATAGCCTAACCTTTGGCGACGATCGCTAAAATCTTTGACACTAAAGGTTTCAAATCTGCCAAACGATCGCATGGTGCTGACAAAACAACGATCGCACGGTGGCAGATGCGGCTGAAATGATGGGGTGCGATCGATGCCCTTTGTGAGAGAGATCGGACTGTTGGTGAGAGCCGCTTTTGTGAGAAACCAATGGGTGCGATCGCTAGATTTTTCCCAAAACAGATACATTGCTGCTCATGAGATGCTGCGCAGCTAGTCGATCGAGCATCGCGCCCAAGCATTCGTGGAGTTGGGCATCAAACCGTTGGATGCGTTGCACTTAGCCTCGGCGATCGCAGCTCAAGCCGATTACTTTTGCACCTGTGATGACCGATTTCTGAGACGAGCAAAACTAGCAGAGACTCAGCCGACGAAAGTGGTTTCAACTTTAGAGTTAATTGCAGAGCTATCAACATAACTCAGCCCAAATCTCTTAACCAAACCACTCAAGAAGCGATCGCACTTCTGATGTAAGAGCTCGGCATTGCCAATACCCTCCGCTTTCTCAATCAGTTTTCGACAGGGTATGGAAATTATACAGAAGAACGTGAGGCGCGGTTTCAAGACTCGACACTGGCTGAAATTTTACAACAGATACCAAAAGCTTAATTGATAACGCGCTCTAGCAAAGAGAGTGTCCTCCTTACGGTTAGTGACTGAATCTGCAACGATCGCGTCCTTCCATCCCGAACATAAGATCGTGGAAGTGTAGAAAGCATCATGCAGCATTTGATCAGGAGTGTGAAAATGAGTCATTGTAGCTTGCGGCATACAGGTGCGATTGTGAGCGGTAGCTTGATGCTACTGGGTTTGATGGGATGCTTGAAGGCAACGAGTGTGCATCCAGCGATCGCCAGTCCGCAACCGCTTCAACCACCTCAGACGATCGCGATGCAGAAGCCTCAAGCTGTCAATCCGAAGCTAGTCACTGCGAATACTACCTTTGGTTTCAAGCTGTTTTCAGAGTTGCTTAAGCAGGAGGGCAACCAGAATGTGTTTGTATCACCGTCCAGTATTGCGATCGCGCTGTCGATGGCTTACAACGGTGCAAGCGGTGAAACGCAGCAGCAGATGGCAAAAACTCTTGAGCTTCAAGGGATGAGTTTAACTGAACTCAACCAGGCAAACGCAACTCTGAAAGCGTTGCTTGAGACTCCTGATGCAGGCGTGCAGCTTGCGATCGCAAACTCACTTTGGGCACGGCAAGGCGTTCCCTTCAAGCCAGCCTTCATTCAACATAATCAGAAATTTTACGGCGCACAGGTAACCGATTTGGACTTTGCGGCTCCTAATGCCACAGCGACAATCAACAACTGGGTGAAAGAAAACACTCGCGGCAAAATTAGCCAGATTGTAGATAGTCTGAAACCCGATGATGTGATGTTTCTAATCAATGCCATCTACTTTAAAGGCACCTGGGCGAAAGCCTTTGATAAGACTGACACGGTTAATAAGCCGTTTTACCGGGCAGATGGTAGCCAAAAGCGCCACCCAATGATGGCGCAAACGGGCAGCTACAAGTATTACGAAACCAATCAGTTTCAAGCGGTTAGCCTTCCCTACGACAAAAAACAGGTCAGCATGGTTCTCTTTTTGCCAAAGAAATCTTTTAACCTGCCAGACTTTACTAAAACGCTGACCGCTGAGAGTTGGCAGCAGTGGATGAGTCGGTTTCGCACCCAACCCGGTTCTGTGCAGGTGCCTCGTTTTAAGCTGGAATATGAGGTGGAACTGAAAAAAGCATTATCGGCTCTGGGCATGCCGATCGCCTTCGATGCCAGCAAGGCTAACTTTGACGCACTAAGTACAGCCTCTACCAAAATCGATCAGGTGAAACATAAAACCTTTGTGGACATGAACGAAGAAGGTACGGAAGCAGCGGCAGCAACGTCAGTCGGCATTGTGGCAACCTCCATGCCGATGAATGAACCGTTTCGAATGGTGGTCGATCGTCCCTTTTTCTGCGCCATCCGTGATAATCGGACGGGAACGATATTGTTTATGGGTGCGATCGTCGATCCCAAATAGTCTTCTTTCGTGCCTCTGCGGTACAGCCTAAAATAGTAAAAGGAATCGCAGAGACGCAGAGAGCGCAGAGATTTTGGACATCGATGCAACACTACAAACATTTGCCCGCTTTGGGGTACGGCTGGGGTTAGAATCGATTCAGCAGCTTCTAAAGGCACTGGGCAACCCCCATGAGCAGGTGCCGATTGTCCATGTGGCGGGGAGCAACGGCAAAGGATCGGTTTGTGCGTATCTTTCTGCGGTGCTGACGGAGGCAGGCTATCGGGTGGGACGCTATACCTCGCCGCATCTGGTGCGTTGGGAAGAGCGCATTTGCGTCAATGAGCAGCCGATCGCTACTTCCGATCTGGAACAGGTACTTCAGCAAGTCATCGCTGCCAGTCAATCACTTGATCCGTCCCCGACTCAGTTTGAGGTTTTCACAGCTGCTGCATGGCTTTACTTTGCACAACAGCATGTTGACATCGCAGTTATCGAAGTAGGGCTGGGTGGACGACTGGATGCTACTAACGTGTGCGATCGTCCCCTTGTGAGCATCATTACCTCCATCAGCCGTGAACACTGGCAGCGCTTGGGGCCTACGCTGGCAGACATCGCCTGGGAAAAAGCAGGCATTCTTAAGCACAGTGGCATCGCCGTCATTGGGCAACTACCGTCAGAAGCAGCTGCGGTCATTCATCGTCGCACGGCTGAGCTAGAGTGCTTGACGGTGTATCCTCAGCCTGCAAAAGCTTTGGGCGATGGATGGGCAGAATATCAAGGTGTGGAAGAGTACGACATTCAGCCAGAATCGCCTGATCTCGAAGCAGAAGGCATCATTATCCTCAAAGCGCTCAAGTATCGATCGCCTCTGCTTGGAGACATTCAGCGCCATAACGCAGCACTCGCGATCGCCGCGCTTCAGGTGCTACGACAGCAAGGATGGCAAATATCGGACGCGACGATCGTCAACGGCATCGCTAAAACGAGATGGGCAGGACGCTTGCAATGGTTCCATTGGGAAGGACACAAGATTCTGATTGATGGTGCCCACAATCCTGCCAGCGCAGAAGTTTTGCGGCAGTTTATGGATAGTCCCGCGATCGTCAGCAACCGCAGCACCCAAATTCATTGGGTCATGGGCATGCTCTCCACAAAAGATCATGCCGATGTATTTAAGGCACTGCTGCGAGGGGGCGATCGGCTCTACCTCGTGCCTGTCCCCGACCATAGCACCGCCGACCCTGAGAAATTGGCCGCCTTAGCCTACGAGGTTTGCCCTGACCTGGCAGCCTGTCAAACTTATCTCGATGTGCTTCCCGCGTTAGAAGCCGCCACAAGCGATCAGCCAAGCGCAACAAGAATGAAGCCAAAGACAGACGCTCCTCTCACGGTTCTGTGCGGCTCTCTCTACCTGATTGGGCATTTTTTCCAAGCTGTAGATGCTGCACTGTAAAGCCAATCTTGTGCCACTACACATCAGGCAAAGAACTCTTCAGCCGGAGCGTGGATGCCTTCTTTGATCAGAGTGGTGCGATCTTTGATGGGCGACCAACCAAGCTGGCGCTCGGCTTTGGAGGAATCAAACACGGCGGCAAAGCTGCGACCCTCCCAGTCGGCATAGCTGGGGAAGGCGGCGTTGGGGTCACGTCCGAGTTTCTTCACTGCCCACTTCGCTAACGACTCTGAGTAGTTGCGCCAGCTAGAGGTGGGAATACGTCGAAGCTTCAACCCCGCTTGTTGCTCAAATTCGTCAAGGTAATCATTGGCAGTGACTTGAGGTTCGCTGGTGAGGTTAAAGGACTCGCCTTCAATGCCAGGAACCGCGATCGCCCGTGCCATTGCGTCCGCAACATCATCCACCAGCACGATCGGCAGCTTACTGTTACCATCACCCCACAGACGACAGACGGAGTTATAGGGCCATGCAGCAATGCCCCAGTGGTAGGGATTGCCACCCCGACCGAGAACCACACCGGGACGGAAGATTACGACAGGTAAACCCTTTTCGCGCTGAAGCTGAAGCAAGATACGTTCGTTTTCGACTTTCGATCGCGGGTATGGTGCGACTCGCAGCATCCCTTCATGAGGTTTTGTGGTTTCGGTAATCGTCCCGGCACCGTTGCCTGCGTAGTAGATGGCGATCGACGACGCATAGAACAAGCGCTTCACGCCATGCTCCAGACACAGTTCCGCGACTTTGCGTGTCGGCTCCACATCCGTTTTGAGGTAGTCTGCCCAGGTTTTGCCATTGCCGCGTGCCAGATGGTAAACGTATTCAATACCGTCCAGAGCGGCTGCAACAGCGTTGGCATCAGCGAAATCACCTTTCGCCAGTTCCACGCCCAGATTGCGAAGTGCGGGTGAGCAGTTGTTGGGGTCGCGGGCGAGAATGCGAACCCCATGACCGTCTTGTCGCAAGCGTTTCACCAGCGCTTGACCAATAAAGCCTGTGCCACCAATGACGAGTACATTGGACTTTGGCAGTTCTGCGATCGCAGGCTGATTCAACGCAAAGACATCAGTTTTCGGCTCTGGCAGGTGTGTTTCGCGGGCAACCCATTCAGCCAGGGCGATCGCGCCTTCTCCCAAGGATGGATCGATCCGCTCATCCAGCTTGCTGCGACGGGTCGTGTAGAAGCTTTCGACCGTCCGCGCAATGCTGTAGGAGAACGGTGCAGAGACTTTGGAAAGACCAGCTTTGGCGAGAACTGCGCTCGTCAGCGTGCCAGCCGCTTGCGAGAAAGATTCGCGGGCAGTGGCGGCAACGGTGGCAAAGCGATCGACGTCCAGCAGATACGGTGTGTGCTCCTGGCAGGTGTAGGTATTGTTCTCAAAGTCCACATGGGCGATCGCATTGGTGCCGCGCACATGGATGTAGTGTTCTGGATAGCCGTCAATGAATGAGAACCGGATACGAATGCTGGTGTTGCCCTTCCAGCCGCGAATTTCCCAACGTCGGTAGAACTCCAGCCCACGAGGCAAATCGATGCGATCGTTCACATCTACCGACAGCGAATCGGGTTGCCCAATCAAGTGAACCAGATGGGTAAAGGAGTGGGGCGCGACTTCAAACAGAATGTTCTTGGGTGTTTGAAGCATCCACGCGCCGTAAGGGCCACCTGTGAGTTGACCCAGTTCCTTGTTCCAGACGATATCAATTTGATCAACACGTCCGAGCCGTCCGCTACGCAAATCGGCGACAAGCTTTTCGTACACCGGGAAGTAGAGGAAGTTGTGGCTCACACCGATCGTCTGTCCAATGGTTTCGGCACGACGACGGAGTTCTTGACAGTCGCTCACCCGATGGCACAAAGGCTTCTCAATAAAGGCATCGACTCCCGCTTCAACCACCTGGCAACCCGTGGCAAAGTGCACATGAGGCGGTGTGAGAATATGCACCACATCCAGACGCTCTTTAGACAGCATCTCACCCAGATCACCATAAACGGTTGAAATGCCCTTTGACTGTGCAAACTGCTCTGCTAACCGCTTGTTCAAGTCACAGATCGCACGCACCTCAACGTTGGGTAGAAGGCGCAGTGCTGCGAGGTGATAATCAGAAATGTAGCCTGCCCCAAGCAGCGCGACGGCGACGGGTTTGCTTTGTCCGTTATGAACTGCCATTGGCTATCTCCCTGTGATGTGAACGGTATTGACAACAGGCGTTTGAGCGCCCTTATATTCAATGATCTTGTGTTGTCGGTTGAGCAAACGATCGCTCGTAAACTTGATGACTCCAAATGCTTCTGGAAATACAGACGCCCCGCAGGACAAACCCCAGGGAATACTCTCCTCCCAGGAAAACCCTCGTTTGTGTGTACCCAGAATGGTTCGCAACGCCGTCAGTGGATAGCGTCCGAAGGCAAGGAGCGAAAGCCCAAGGGTGAAGGGTGCAAGCGCGATCGCGCCCACAGGCACCAAGACGCCCCACAGCCAGGTGCGCCGGATCTCCTTGACAAACTTCCGTTCTGGCGGCGCACCGTGCAGGCTGTGAACCTGAGCGTAGGCATAGCCACAGCGTTTCGCCCGTTGCCACCATTGTGAGAGCTGATGGATATTGGCATCATGGAGGGTGCTGTCATGGTCGATGCGGAGGATAGACCCGTTTGCCTGTCGCAGCCGCACGCTCAGTTCATCATCTTCCGCCGCAATCACGCTGCTGTCATAGCCACTTACAGCGGCGAACGCACTGGCACGAATCATGACATCGCCACCAAAGTGAGCGGTTTCACCCACTGACCCCATCCGCCACTCAACGTCACAAATGCGGTTATAGGGGCTGCGATCCGGGTAGCGTTCACGCCGCCAGCCACATACGGCTACGACCGTAGGATTTTCGTCCAGCGCAGCGGCGGCAGCTTCGAGCCAACCTGCTACCACTTCGCAATCACCATCGATAAATTGGACGTATTCAATATCAGGATGCTGTTCCCGCAGACGAGCGAACCCAGCATTACGAGCACGCGCGGCTGTAAAGGGAATCGATAAGTCCAAATTGACTACGATAACGCCGCGATCGCCAGCAGCCTCACAGCTTCCATCCGTCGAGCCAGAGTCCACATACACAACGGGACGAGAGCCATCCACAACGGAATCTAAACTGCGAAAGAGACGATCGCCCTCGTTGCGCCCAATGATGACGACTCCAACCTTGTGTGAGCTAGTCACGCACCCTCCCTTTTAACACCACTTGCCATTGCAGAACCTTTTCATCGTGCGATCGTTCCATCCGGTAAGAATTCAGTCTAGACTCTCAGCGCGGCGAAGGAATTAAGCGTAGAGTGCCCAAAAAATTGTGCGGTGTTCATCTCAGATGAATAAAGCGAACCACTCGTTCCTGTGCCGACTTCCAGTACAACATAGAAGCGGATGGGGTTAAAGCCAAAGCCGACACTGGAGCGCAAAATTATCCGTACACACCGAGTTTGTGAAGCAGATATTAAGCGCTATGAGAAGTAAATCGCTCTGGTTTTAGTGGTCAGAAACGGAAATCAGGAGCCAGAAGTAACTCTAAAGCTGACCGCTGACCGCTAATCAATTCATCGTTGCTGACTCTGGCTCAGGAGCATCCTGTGCAGGATGAAAATAGTCGTAAATTTGCTGGGCTAGACGAGGGCCAATACCAGGAACCGTTGCAATCTGAGCAGGACTGGCTTCACGCAGGTAGTCGATCGACCGAAAGGTGGCAAGCAGTTGTTTCTGACGATGATGTCCGAGGCCGGGAATTTCGTCGAGGCGCGATCGACGCATGCGATCGCTGCGCTGTTGGCGGTGAAAGCTCACGGCAAAGCGGTGCGCTTCATCCCGCAAACGACGGAGTACCTGCACACCGGGCTGCTCAGCATCCGTGTTCAGCGGCAAGGATTCTCCAGGCAAGAAAATTTCTTCGCGCTGCTTGGCAAGGCTAACGACTTTCACATCGTCCAGCAAATTCATCTCGCGCAAAACCGCGACCACTGCCGAAAGCTGTCCTTTGCCCCCATCAATCATCACCAGATCGGGAAAATCAGCCGTTGCAGACACATGACGGCTCAACACAGAATCGGCTTCAGCTTTCACCAACTCACCCTTTTCTTTCATCGCTGCATACTTGCGAAAACGGCGACGAATCACCTCTGCCATGCTGGCGAAATCATCGGAGTGCCCAGACGTCACCGTCGGATTTTTGATTTTGTAATGGCGATAGTGCTGTTTGGCTGGTAGCCCATCAACGAAGACGACTTGCGATGCCACCGCATCTGAACCCTGGATGTGAGAAATGTCGTACCCTTCAATGCGGCGAGGTAGTTCTGGCAAGTCGAGAATTTCGGCAAGGTCGAGCATAGCTTGGGCGTTACGATCGGCAAACCGTTGCGTCCGTGCTAACTCATACTCGGCATTGCGCTCGACCATCTCGATCATCTCAGCTTTGGTCTGACGCTGAGGCGCGACGATCGTCACCTTCCGCCCCTTTGCCTCCGTCAGAAACTCTGCCAGCATGTCACCTTCGGGCAGTTCGTGCTGCACCATAATCTCAGCGGGAATTTCCACTGCATCGACGGTTTGATAATGCTCTTCCAACACGCGCTGCAAAATGTCTCCGGGTGAACCCGATTGAGCATCGGCAACAAAGCCCAAGCGCCCTACTAGGCGACCCGCACGAATCTGGAAGAGTTGCACACAGGCATATTGATCATCGGCAGCCAGAGCGATCGCATCCCGTGAAATGGTATCGTCCGCCATCGACACTTTTTGGTCAGCACCGAGCAGCTTTAAACCTGCAATCTGGTCACGAATTCTGGCGGCTTGCTCAAAGTTCAACGACTCTGCTGCCTTTTCCATCTGCGCGGTGAGGATGTCGGTTAGTTCGCGCGATCGCCCCTGGAAGATCATCGCCACCTTCTGCACGATCTTGTGATAGTCCTCTGGGGTGATCAACGCCTGACATACACCGGGGCAGCGACCAATATCGTAGTTCAGGCACGGACGATCCTTAAAGAGCGGTTGGGGTCGTTGCCGCAGGGGGAAGATCCGTTTCACCAGATGCAGCGTCTGCCGCAGTAATCCCGTATCCACATAGGGACCGTAATAGCGATCCTTTTTTTCCTTACTCACCCGTCGCTTACGCGTGATGAAGATGCGCGGATAGGCTTCCGACCAGGTGATGCAGAGATAAGGATATTTTTTGTCGTCCTTCAGCAGCACATTGAAGTGGGGTTGGTGCTGCTTGACCAGGTTTGCCTCTAGCGCTAAAGCTTCGGCTTCGGTATCGGTGACGATAAACTCGATCTCCGCCACTTGCTTCACCATTAACGCAATGCGAGGACTCAAGCCTTGATTGTCCCGAAAATAGGAGCGGACGCGCGATCGTAGCTTTTTAGACTTCCCAATATAGAGAATCTGATCGTTCGC
The DNA here is from genome assembly GCF_059505485.1 of Stenomitos rutilans. Taxonomy (NCBI): domain Bacteria; kingdom Bacillati; phylum Cyanobacteriota; class Cyanophyceae; order Leptolyngbyales; family Leptolyngbyaceae; genus Stenomitos; species Stenomitos rutilans. Next base: position 100,969 of record NZ_JCACKR010000160.1, on the reverse strand, counting down.
ATCCCGCATGTAGTACACACCCGGCTCCGCTGGAATCTCTTTGAGGCGACGTTCCAAACGATCTGGGTCTTTAACCAGTGTTAACGCTTTTGCAGATGTCACAGACAACGATTGGTGATGGGGCTTTATCTCAATTTTAAACGAATCTATGGAGACTTCAAACATTGCTAGAGACGCGCATCTCCGTAATCGCTAAGATCGATGTGTAATTAATTAAACAACCGCACACTGATACGTCAGGTTTTGTATATGACGCTCGAAGAGTTTGAATCACAGACCCGTGAAGAACTAGAACAGACCCTCAACCAACTGCAATCAGCAACGCTACTTATTGCGGAACTAACTGCCCAAATCTCGCAGACTGGTAGAACGGTACAGTCTCTCAGCCAAAATATTGAAACGTTTGTCACGCAGCAACGAAGCCAGTAGCCCCTAATGGCATAGCCGCTTGTGCCCATATATTGAGTCGGATTAAAGCCCTGTCCTTAAGCCAATTGCAGCACAAGCCCAACCGCAGTGGTGATCGTTGAGTGAGGATAATGTAAGTCCTGCTAATCACCCATAGATCATGCGTTTAAGTGAATCGTCATAAAAATGTTGAGGTGCAGAGGCTTGCCTACTGTACCGTGAGTGCTTTTAGCTCATCATGAATCGCTTGTTGAATTTGGGGTAGCATTACAGGCTTGACCAAATACTGACGAGCGCCCAAGCTTAAGGCTCGCTCTCGATCCGTTTGAAAAGCAAATGCTGAAATCACAATAATGGGAGTCTCTGCCCACTCTGTGGTTTGCTGTGCTTGCTCTAATACCGCAAAGCCATCTATATCGGGTAACTTCAGGTCGAGCAACACCAAGTGGGGGCAAAACAACGCCATCTCGCGCGCAAACGTAGAACCGTTTGAAAGGGCGTTAATCGAGTAACCGCAGTGCCTCAAAAAGTCAGTCATCAATTGACGACTGATATCATTATCCTCAACCAGTAAGATGCGGATGCTGGAGTTCAAGTTGGATACAGGGGCAGCGATCGTTGTTTGCATAGCACCTTGTTGCTCTGTAGCTAACCAACCCACCGTTTCTTAGAAAACCTTGAAGCCAGACTTCTGGATCCTCAACATTAAAATACGGCTTAGGTAGAGCGATACGATTGGTTCTTGTGATCGATTTTCAGATGCGAGATCGTTTTCAGGGCTTACGCAGTTAAATCCCAACTCCTTGAGAGGGGGCTTTTGGAGTTCCTCCCTTTTAAGGGAGGAAGGAGGGATCGAAGGTTTAAGCTTCAGACGCGTAAGTCCTAATTTTGTTAAACAGATGATACAGATCGATGAAGATACATCGCGTAGATGGCAATGTCAACGATCGAGATCACTCAGTAATATTGTCAGGTCACTGTGCTAATAGTAACTTGCATTTAAATATTTTGCGTCAGTATGCCTAAACTTTCGCAGAAGCGCTTGGTGTGTGAATAGCACGGCTCCAGCTTGCTCAGCATCCCTTATTTTTCAAACGATCGCGGGTTCAGGTAATGCACCTTGCATGCGACCGAGCCAGTTCAGCAAGCTATCTAGCTGTTGTTCGGCCTTGAGTGCGCCTAAGCCTCGAACTGTAACCTTTCCTGGCGTATAGACAAAGCGCGAATGCAGATGATCCGGCAGGTTGGCTTTGAGTAAGTTCCAGGCGGGTTCTGCCATCGGTGTTTCTAGCGCAATATGCTGTGTGCCGTCAGGCTTGATGCGCGAGAAGCCCAGCTTTTTGGCAATCTGCTTCAACTCTACAATCCGTATCAGTTGGAGGGCGGCTGCGGGAATGGCACCGTAGCGATCGCTCCAGTCTGCGGCAATTTGCGTGAGTTCCTGTTTGCTGCTAGCAGAGGCTACGGTACGGTAGGCGCTCATCTTTTGATCCAGGTCAGGAATGTAATCGGCGGGAATAAATGCCGTCAAGTTGAGATCAATCTGCGTATCATCGACAGTCGGAATTTCTTGCCCACGGATTTCGCCGATCGCTTCTTCCAGCATTTCAATGTAAAGGTCAAAGCCGATCGCGTCCAGTTGTCCCGATTGCTCGGCTCCCAGTAGATTACCGACTCCCCGAATTTCCATATCGCGTACTGCTAACTGATAGCCAGAACCTAGCTGCGCAAATTCTTGAATGGCTCGTAATCGCTGGCGTGCCGTGTCGGTAAGCTGACTCTGCTTGGGGTAAAAGAGCCATGCGTGTGCCTGAATGCCTGCCCTGCCCACTCGTCCCCGCAACTGATAAAGCTGCGAGAGTCCAAAGCGCTGTGCGTCTTCAATCAAAATGGTATTGACGCGAGGAATATCCAACCCCGATTCAATAATGGTGGTGCAGAGGAGAAGATCGGCTTCGCCTTCGCTGAAGGTCAGCATGGTCGTTTCCAGTTCCGCTTCGGGCATCTGTCCGTGCGCGATCGCAATCCGAATGCTCGGTATCATTTCACGGATACGAACGGCGATTTCTTCAATACCTTCCACACGGGGCACCACGTAAAAAACTTGCCCGCCGCGATCGAGTTCCTGGCGCATGGCGGTTCGCATCACTTCGGGGTCGTAGGGCGACAGATGGGTTTTGATGGGACGACGAGACGGGGGCGGTGTGGTGATGAGGCTCATCTCGCGCACGCCAGACAACGCCATATAAAGGGTGCGTGGAATCGGGGTGGCGCTGAGCGTGAGGACATCCACCTGCGTTCTGAGGGACTTAATTTTTTCCTTCTGATTCACCCCAAACCGCTGCTCTTCATCCACCACCAGCAAGCCCAGATCCTTTGGCTGCACATCCTTGCTAAGCAACTGATGGGTGCCGACGACAATATCCAGTTCACCCGTTTTGAGGCGTTGGATGATATCCTTCCGTTCTTGGGGCGTTCGAAAACGGTTGAGTAGGCCGATTTGAATGGGGTAGGGTGCAAACCGTTCCTTCAGCGTGTGATAGTGCTGCTGGGTCAGAATAGTCGTGGGAGCTAGCATTGCCACTTGCTTACCCGCTGTGACCGCTTTGAAGATGGCGCGAATAGCAACCTCGGTTTTGCCAAAACCCACATCGCCGCAGACGAGCCGATCCATTGGGCGATCGCTCTGCATATCTTGCTTCACATCTTGCGTGGCCTTCAATTGGTCCGGCGTGGGTTGGTAGGGAAAGGACTCTTCCATTTCTTCCTGCCAGGGCATATCGGGAGGGTAGGTAAAGCCAGCCTGTTGGGCACGTTGGGCATACAGTTGAAGCAAGTCCACCGCGACTTTCTTGATGGCTTTACGAACCTTGCTCTTAGTGCGCTCCCAGGCTTTGCTAGACATTTTGTTAAGTTCGGGTACAGTATCGCCTGCCCCCCGAAAGCGTGACAGTGAACTGAGTTGATCGGCTGCCACACGCAATAAGCCATCGGCGTACTGCAACACCAGGTATTCGCGGGTTTCGTGGTTTAGCGTCAGGCTTTCGAGCTTGAGAAACCGACCCACACCATGATTTTTGTGCACCACGTAATCGCCCGGTCGCAGCTTATTTGGGTCAACCTGCTTGGATGCCGCACGACGACGTTTGCGAACATAGCTGGGCGTAGCGAGAGAATGTTGCCCGAAAAACTCTCGATCGGTCACTACCACCAACCGAAACGTCGGCAGAATGAAGCCTTCTAGTTCCGCCAACCCGGAGTACTTCACGGCAACGGGAACGTGCTGCACCTGAAGTTTGTCGATCGCCAGATAATCACGCGGATTGGGAATAAATTGTGCGGGACAATCGTGCTCTTGCAGCAACGCCACCGATCGCGAGGGTTGCGCCGATACCAGCCAGATCGAAAAACCGCGATCGCGCTCCTCCCGCAATGTCTCCGCCAGCCTGCCAAACTGATGGGGAATCGCAGGCACCGATCGACTCGCCAAATTAATCGGAGCAGGGCCTTTATCTTGAGCAGTGCGCACTTTTGGTTCTTCTGCCAACTCCGATAAGTAAAGCCGATCGAACAACTCCACCTCCGCCAACGATTCTGCAAACGATCGATGAATACGTGGTAAGGGCTGACCGCTGACCGCTGACTGCTGACCGCTGTTTTCCCCATACTGCTCTTCGGCGTGCTCGAACCAGCGATCGCCATGCGCTTCCGATTGATCGGGTTCGTCGATCGCGATTAGCGTATTTTCCGGCAAATAATCCAGCAGGGACGCAGGTCTGTCAAACGCAATCCCCAGAAAACGACGAGACCCTTCCGGCATTTGCCCCTGGTCAAATTTTTCCTGATCTTCTTCAGATAGAAATGCTTTCAACGCTTCAGCTTTCTCAACAATGAGCGCGGTTTGAATGATGGGTGCGAAGTTTGTGGGTGTGAGTACAAGCTGTTCGATGCGATCGAGCGATCGTTGCGTAGCGGGGTCAAACTCCCGAATCTGATCCAACTCATCGCCAAACAGCTCCAACCGCATTGGTAACTCCGATGCAACCGGAAACACATCAATAATGTCGCCGCGCCGACTCCATTGCCCTTCAGTTTCAACCAGCGGGACACGATCGTAGCCCAATCGCGCTAATTCCTGCCCCAGCGTTTCCAGGTCTAATTCCGCGCCTCGCTTCAGTGTCAGACAGTATGGCTTAAAGGTCGCAACAGGCGGTAAATGAGGTTGAAGGGCACGTTCGGTCGTAACGATCGCAAAGGATGAAGAATGAAGGCTAAAGGATGAATTGGCTTCACTTTTATCCTTTATACTTTCGCCTTTATCCTTTACCAAGTCCGCCAACACCTGCAACTGCCCCCACACCATCTCCGACTCTGGATCAAATGGTTCGTAAGGTGATGACTCGGACGTGGGATAAAAGTGAACCGTTTGCCAGCCCATTGCTTCCAGTTGGGCAGTCCAGCGTCCGGCTTCTTCAAGCGTAGCGGTGACAACCAGCAGGTTGCGAGACTGGGCTTGTGCCAAGGCAGAACTGACCAATCCTTTTGGCAACCGTGCTAAGCCGTTTAGCTTCAGGTATTGATGCTGCTGAAGCTTGGTTAGAAGTTCGGTTGTGAGGGGCAATCGCCCCAGCGCACGAGTGATAGAAGAAAACGCCATGTTGAAACCGCGAAGCCTGTCGAGGAGAGTTACCTATCTTCATAGTAGAGAACTTATTGCGCGCTTCAGTTTTGAGTGGCGCGATCGACCCTGCATCGACTTGCGGCCATTCTCAATGATTCATCTTTCCACTTATGACCGAACGCCGCTCTCTACACTGTGCGGACAGCATAACCAGACGGATTTTATCCATCATGTCCTGTGCTAGATCGTCTTGAGTAACTACTTTAGTGATCGCCACCAAATCAACTCACCGCTTAGATTCTTTACCGACAGTTCAACTGATGTCGAAGGGCGATCGCCCCAGCACACGAGTGATGTCAGAAACCGCCATGTTGAAGCCGTACAGCCTGTTGAGGAGAGTTACCTATCGTCATAATAAAGAGCTTGTTGGGTGACTTTAGCCGTAATGAAGTCGAACGTGGTGACGATCGACTAGTTAGTTCTCGCGCCATCGTACAAAAATTAGCATTAGAAAGCAGATTATATTGTAATTCCTCCTCGACACATGTACTCCTTAATCGTAATCTTTTCCACTTTAAAACGGAAATCTTCTAAAAGCAGAGGATAGCCGTTCTCATCATATTTTGTAACTGTAATTATTTCATCAGGATTAAAGCGATGCATTACATATTTACTTAACAAGTAACTACCATAAGCATCAACCGTAATAATAGCTTTCCTTACCCAATCAACCACTTCAGTGACAAGGTATTGAGTTTGTTCAAGAATTTCAGATTTATCAGAAGGTCGCCTGTATGACCTTACGGAAATCATTGGCTCTCCATTCTGATCCTCGCAAATAAAGATGGTCGAGTAATGAACCCATTCGGTGCGTAATTTCCTTACTTTTCGATACCATTGAAGGTCACCAAGAGCAGCAATTAGTGCTTCATCTACTTGTTCTATCTCAACTTTCTTTTTCAGTGAATTGAAACTTGAGGGTAGCCTACCAGTACTTACTCGATTTGCAAAGTGCGAAGCCACTTCTGCTAACGAATAAAGTGCATTAACTGTTGACTCGCAAGCATTAGCTAAATGTAAACGAGGAAATGGATCAGACAGTTTAATCCTAGAATCTTTTTCATAAGGAGTTCCCTCAGTAAATTTGTAGGCTTCAATTAAGAAAGGAAAAGCTTCTAACTGGACAGCTAATTGCTGACGTTTTAAGTGCCACTCTCCAACAATTTCATGATAACGAGTACTTCCACTAACTAATCTTGTGGCATAGTGTAGCTTTTCAAAACTCACAACAGTCTTCCAATTCAGTAACTAGAATCATTTTAACTATGTTCAATCTAGCAAGATCGCCCCTCACCGTAGATTGGGTTGAACTTGTCAAGCCTTTGCCCACTAGCCATTCACTGAAGTGAAATCTAAGCATCCTGATCGGACGATCGCCTCATCGGTTGGGCGCGATCGCTACACTGGAGTTATCGTCTATCAAACCAAGCGCATGACTGAATCACAGACGATCGAGGCAGTGTATGAAAATGGCATTCTTCGCCCGGTACATCCTGTTACTGGCTTAGTTGAGCATAGCAAGGTCAGGCTGGCGATCGAGTACGAGGCTCAAGCCGTACATCCCCTGGCAAAATTTGCAGGCATTCTCAGCAACGAAGAAGCCGAGGAAGTCCAAACGATTCTTGCTGAAGAATTTGGCAAGGTTGACGTAAGTGGCTGGTAAAGTCGCCCTCGACACCTCCGTTGCTATCCGTTACCTCAACGGTGATGAAGCAGTTGTTCAGCGGGTGCTTGCCTTGTCGAACGTGATTTTACCACTCACTGTCGTCGGTGAATTGCTCTTTGGTGCTGCGAACTCTGCCCTTGCCACAAAAAAAACTGGCCCGTTACTTAGCCTTCATTGATGCCTGCTTGGTTGTACCGATGAGACAGGAAACCGCGATCGCGTGTTACCAAGTGCGCCTCAACTTAAAGCAAAAAGGCAAACCAACAAATCGAGGTGGACAAGGAGTTAGAAGCCCGTTAGAGCATTAGACTCGTTGTATGTTTGACGTATGTATTGCAAACTTGGGCTAATAAACCCTACAGAGAGGCAAATGCTTGCTCGATCGCGCCTAACGCCTGGTCGATCTCATCTTCCGTCACAATGAGCGGTGGTACAAAGCGGACGACTTTGGGTCCCGCAGGCACCAGTAACAGGCCGTTTGCCATTGTCACTTTGACAATTTCGGATGAGGTCAGTGGTGAGTCGGCTTCGATTTCTAGACCGTTAATGAGTCCCCAGCCGCGTACTTCGGCGATGTGATTGGGGTGTTTTTGGGCGATCGCTCGCAGTCCCTCTCTCAACTGCTCACCCCGATCGCGCACATTTGACAGCAGGTTTTCGCGCTCGATCGTTTCGCAGACTGAAAGCGCCACACCACAGGCAAAGGGATTGCCGCCAAAGGTGCTGGCGTGGTCGCCCGGTTGAAAGACGTTGCAAAAGGACTTGCAGAGCATGGCACCAATGGGGATACCGCCGCCCAGACCTTTTGCAGAGGTAAAGATATCCGGTTCAATGCCCAGATTTTCGTAGCCCCACAGATGCCCAGAGCGACCCATCCCGACCTGCACTTCATCCAGAATTAGCAGAATGCCACGCTCATCACAAAGCTGGCGCACTCGTTGGAAGTAAGCGCGATCGCCCGGACGCACTCCACCTTCCCCTTGTAGTGCTTCGAGCATGATGGCAGCGACTCGTGGTTCATTGCGATCTAGGTCATCCAGTGCAGCTTCCAGCGCAGCAGTGTCGTTATAGGTGACGTAGTAGAAACCGGGCACCAGCGGGCTGAATCCTTTTTGATACTTGGGCTGTCCAGTGGCAGTAACCGTCGCTAGCGTGCGTCCGTGAAAGCTAGCGTGGGCCGTAATCACGATCGGATCAGCAATGTTTTGTACTTCGTGGGCGTACTTCCGGGCGAGTTTGATCGCTCCTTCGTTGGCTTCGGCTCCAGAATTGCAGAAGAAGGCACGATCAGCGCAAGAATGCTCGACCAGCCACTTTGCCAATGCGCCCTGCTGTGGCACGTAGTACAGGTTAGAGACATGGTGCAGCGTTTGAATCTGCTCCGTTACAGCTTGCACCATGACGGGATGAGCATGTCCCAGTGTGCAGGTGGCGATACCCGCAACAAAATCCAGATATTCGCGCCCGTTTGTATCCCATACGCGGCAACCGGCTCCTCGCTCCAGGGCGATCGGGTAGCGGGCGTAGGTTGTCATCACATGCTCGTTAAAGTCCTCTGGGCTAAAGGGACTGGTGGTAGCGAGCGGTGTGGCGATCGTGGGTAGAGGTTGGACTAGTGCTTCTGGACTCACTGAAATAGCTCCTCAAATCGGTAGAACAAATGGGAAGGAGTGCCCTTTAAACATTGGCTCTTTAGACATTGGCCCTTTAGACATTGGACTGTAAGCCTTACACTCTAAACTGGCTTGCAAGCACTGGTAGGATGCCAGCAGCACGATCGGTCTAGTGTAAGAACACTGAGACTCATGTCCAATTCACTGAACCTGACTATAGCTTATCCATTTGCAGCCGTCTTCGTTGGCTTACAGGTTACGTTCCTATGACATTTTTTGCGATCGTCAACAGCGAACAGTCGAACGCCACTCAATTAGTCACGGTGCTGATCATCCTGCTGTTGGTCGCAACTGGAGTGGCGCTCGTGTCACGGCGCTTGCGGATTCCTTACGTGACCGGGCTAGTGGTGGCTGGGCTAGCCATTACAGAGCTTCTACCGCGCAAAATTGGACTTGATTCAGCGTTGATTCTGAATCTTTTCTTGCCCATTCTGCTGTTTGAAGCGGCGATCAACACCGATATTAGTCGGCTTCGCAGCACGATCAAACCCGTCACTCTACTGGCAGGGCCAGGTGTGGTCATTGCCTCTGGTGTCACGGCTGCTATTTTAAAGTTTGGCTTGGGCTTGCCTTGGATTTCTGCCTTATTAATCGGCGTAATCCTGGCAATTACGGACACCGTTTCAGTGATTGCGGTCTTTAAGGAAGTGACGGTGCCGCCTCGATTGACCACGATCGTCGAAGGCGAAAGTCTCTTTAACGATGGCATCGCGCTGGTGCTGTTCAGCTTGATTTTGAAAGTGAACGCAACAGGTTCCCTGACGTTTGCTGACGGCATTAAAGAACTGTTGGTGGTCATTCTGGGGGGCGGCCTGGTAGGTTTGGCTCTTGGGTACTTGGGTGTAGGACTTTATGCTCGATCGAACGACTCCCTGAGCAATATTCTATTGACAGTGGCGATCGCGCTCGGTACCTTCCAACTCAGCCAGTTTTTTGGCATGTCTGGCGTTGTTGCTGTTGTGGTCGCAGGTCTAGTAGTCGGCAATTTAGAGCGCTCCCAAACGGTTTCTGCTTCCAGCCGTATTACGGTGCTGAGCTTTTGGGAATACGCGGGGTTTGGGGTCAACACCTTCATCTTTCTGCTGATTGGCATTGAAATCAACCTGGAAACGTTGCTTAAAACCCTTCCCGCTGTACTTCTAGCGGTACTAGCTTATCAGGTGGGGCGCTTTCTGTCGGTGTACCCATTGCTGGCGATCGTCAAACGAGTCGATCGCCACTTGCCGCTCCGCTGGCAGCACGTCCTGTTTTTCGGCAATATCAAAGGCTCGCTATCAATGGCCTTGGCACTCAGCCTGCCCAGCACATTGCCCGATCGTGAAGCGCTCATTGCTCTGATTTTTGGCTCTGTCTTAGTCTCTCTTGTTGGGCAGGGGCTGAGCCTACCGTGGTTGATCAATCGTCTGGAACTGGTGCATACCTCTGAATCACAGCAATGGATCGAATCGCTCCAATCCCAACTCATTACTGCTAAAGCCGCGCAGGACGAACTGGATACCTTGCTTAAAACAGGCGTACTGCCCAAAGCCGTCTATGAAGAAATGCGCGCCAGTTATCAAGTTCGCATTGCTGCCGCCGAACGCTCCTTGCGTGATTTTTACAACCGCCGCCCCGACCAACTAACCGCTGCCAGCGGCAGGGTTGCACGTCTGGATGCCATTCGTCGTCGCCTGCTGCTGGCAGAGAAAGATGCTTTGAATGAGGCATTACGCAAGCGTGTGCTATCAGAAGAGGTTGTTAAATCGCGCGTGCAGACGATCGACCAGCAGTTATTGAATCTGGAAGATGACTAGGTAGAGGGCAGAGGGCAGAGGGCACGGGGAGCGGGGGGCAGGGGAAGCAGGGCAGGTGATACCAATTTGAATTGAAAATGCGACACATTCTGTAGGGGCAAGGCATTGCCTTGCCCCCACCCACCAATTGATCTGTAGCCATCATTCTTTAAATCGGTATGAGGCAAGGGAAGCGGAAAAAGCAGGGGAAGCGGAGAAGTTTTTGGTTATATAGCCCGTTGGGCATTAAGAAAAGTTTTTGGTTTTTAGAAGCACGCTGACCGCTGATCGCTCTTTAACTTAAAACTCAAAACTCTTTATCACTCCTCACTCCTCACTCAATTACTGCCGATAAACGAGACTGGGAATACAATTGAGTGAGTGCACTCATTCATACTGCACATCCGCAGGAGCCTTACCTATGGAATCGTTGATTGCCGCCCTTACGCTAGTAGTGGTTGGCTACATCGCTGGTTCGGTCAAAATCATTAATGAGGGTAATGAGGGCATTGTGGAGCGTTTGGGGAAGCATCGGCGCAACCTGAAGCCAGGACTCAACTTTGTCATCCCAGTGTTTGATACGGTTCTGGTCGAATCTACACGCGAACAGGTGCTGGACATCGATCCGCAGCAAACCATTACTCGTGACAATGTACCGCTCACGGTGGATGCCGTCATGTTTTGGAAGATTCTGGATGTCCAAAAAGCTTATTACGGTGTTGAAGACTTAGAATCCGCTCTGACCAATTTAGTGGTGACGGCTCTGCGAGGCGAAATTGGTCAAATGGATTTGCGAGAAGCCGTTTCGGGGCGCAATAAGATCAACCAAGCGCTGCTCCATCAGCTTGATGAGGCGACCGAAAGCTGGGGCGTGAAGATTATGCGGGTAGAAGTGCAAGAACTCGCGCCCTCAAAAACAATTTTGGAGTCTTTAGAGCTGGAGCGATCGGCTGAAAGTCGGCGTAAGGCAACGATGTCGGAAACTGAGGGAATGGTAGAATCAATTCGACGTATTTCCTTAGCGTTACAGGGGCAGCCCAATTCTCAAGCGGTGTTGCAGTACCTCATCGCCCAAAAATATGTTGATGCCAATTTGAAGCTCAGCGAAAGTGATAACTCCAAGATTATCTTCATGGATCCAAAAGCGCTGAATGAAACCCTTGGTGAGTTGATCTCAACCGATCAGACCGAAACTGGTCTGAATGGCAATGGTAATAATCTTTGATTGCTCTAAGTAGCCAGTCATACGTCGATCGCAGGCTCAAAGAGGAGGTAACGTTGTGGCCGACGAATCGCATCTTAACCTACTTAGACAGGGTGTTAGCGTTTGGAATCAATGGCGGCAAGCTCATGGTCACGTCACTCCAAATTTTGTTGGCGTCAATTTGAGCCATATTGATCTCAGCCATGCCGATTTGGAAGCCGCCGATCTCAGCGGTTCTAATTGGAGCGGTGACGACTTTAGTGGTGCCAATCTGCGTAGCGCGAACCTCAGCGGTAGCAATCTTACCGGAGCGCAAATGGCGGGCGATGACCTTACCGAAGCTGAACTGCGTGGAGCAAACCTCATCGGCGCGAACCTCAGCGGTGCCGACCTCACCGATGCTAACTTAATCGGCGCGAATCTCATCGGCATTGATCTGCGCGATGCAAACCTGACAAACGCCGTTCTACGTAGCGCGAATCTACGTTACGCGAAGTTGCAGCGCGCCAATTTGACCAATACTGACTTCACCGACGCTATTCTCAGCGGTGCCACCCTCACAGATGCAATACTGGCTGGAGTTGAGCTGGCTGGCGCAGAGACGAGTCACACTAAGTTTCCACAGGCAAACACGGTCAGCTACAGCGGCGCTCAAGTCGATCGGCCATCTTATTAAACCGGGTATTGGGTTTGGGGTGGGGTGAATGCAACTGGCTGTAAGGTGCAGAAATGATGCCAGCGCTCCCAACTGGGAGGCTCGATCGACGATCGCTGACACGTGCCAGCTTTAGTTTGGCGATCGTGGCCTAACGAATGCCAAGATAGGTTTCACCTAGGTAGCGTGATAAGCGCTTGAGCGGACTCGCTGTTGCCTTGAGAGCTGCCGCTTCCCCAGCCGTTGGAACACCCACTAAGGCCGCAAACTCAGCATCCGATAATTCGCCAAACTGGTGCTTCTGGAAGGCTTCCACAACCGTGACGAGATCAGCCGCAGAAAAGGCAAACCCATTTTGGGTGGCAAAGGCCGCCACTACGGGAGCGCGTTCTCCCTTCAGCGCTTCGGTTTCATCAGCATCTAGCTCGGCTTCGCTGCTAATGTTGCCATCACCAACACCCAGCAAGGTTTCAAGTTGTTGCCGTAATGCTTCGTCTTCGGCAGTCTTTTGCATGAATCGCAATACAGTTGCAGGTGCCATATCAAACGTGCCTTAGGTTGCTGTTCGTCAAGATGCTAGCAAATGTTGATCAAGATGCTGATTAATAAAAGCTGAAGTTTCTGGCTTCCGGTTCGCAGTACGATAGTTAAACGAGTTATCTAGTCTCAAAAGGTCAAGTGGCAACCTATAAAACTGTGGATTACAGCCGTTTTTACATCGATAAGCCACAATTGTAGAGTGGATATAAACCTACAGCCCTTGCAACAAGGCTTTTAAGCCATTGTGGGCACTGCCCACTTTACTAAACGCTGTAAGACTGGGAAAACTGAGCCAAACCTGTTTAGCTGAAGTTGATAGATGCGCTTAGACCGTTACCTGACAAGCTAAGGTCTTGATTTGTGCCAATGACTAATGCAATGCCCAAGGTGGCTGTACTGGACGACGACGAACGTTGGTGTATTGCCATTCAACGCTTCTTTAGGGCGAGTTTTGAGGTTACAACCTTTACAGATGCCCAGAGTTTTTTGAATTCTGCCCTTGAATCTTACGATCTGGTGATCATCGACTTCACGATCGCGCCTCATCATCGTCATGAAACGCCTATAACCGGTATCGAAATCATTCATCAGCTAAAAACGCAACTGAAACGCCCACCCCTCACCATTCTCACGTCAGCGTTTATCAGTCGTGGCGATCTCACCCTGGACAATGCCTTTGGCTTGCAGGTAGACGTTGTCATGCCCAAGGATTGTGGATTAGATGAGATTTTACAAACTGTTCAGAACCTATTGAGTTCTAAAACTCGCTAACAGGTTAGAGCGTGCTTTAAAGCCCTTCAGTACGCTGCTCACCTGCCCGTGATGAAAATCCGGACTTCCTTCTGTAAGCCAGCACTTGCAGTGCAGGACGGGCCCAGCGATCGCAGAAAGATTTGTCAGTCAACCAGGGTTAGAACTCTCTGGAAAATAACATCTCACTACTTATTCGCCCATCCACTTATCCCAGCCATCATTGTTCACGGTGGAGCCAAAACCGTGACAGAAGATAAAGTCGCAGCCAAAGACGGTGATCGATGACTTCGCAGGAGACAAACACCCAGAAGCAGCGTCTCGACATACGATCGATACTTTAAAGGAACAGGTTGAGGGTGAAGCAGGTTGCATTGTAATCGATCGTCAGGGACGCATCGGTTGGGCCTATAATTCGCAAGATACGGCGGTTGCCTATATGACCGAAGCGTTGCAGCAACCGACTGTTTTTACCCGTAAGGATCAACCGTTGGCGATCGCCTAAAGACCCTGATATGGTTTCTCAGAACACCTTTCCGTTTTTTCAGGGAAATTCTCTTTCCGATGTTTTTGCACAAGACATTGACGTTGAGAACTATGCGCTGCTCCTGAACTATCCAGCAACCGCCCGTTGGGCAGCCTACCCCAACGTTCAGAAATATTTTCTCCAGGATGGTAACAGTGAAGCCACCAAAACATCGTTCGATAAGATTTGCCAGAAAGAACCCTGGAAAAATCTGGCCGTGTTAGGAGACACGTTGCCCGGTGTGGTGATTAGTCCACCTCAAGACTTGCTGATGCACTATTGGCGAGACCATTTTGGCTTTCAATACCAGCAGTTAGAATTTCTAGACTGTTCAACCTACTTGGATGATCTGAGCCAGAGCGATCGCATCGATCGAGTGCTGACACTCTTTCCCTTCGACCACCTGAGACGTGAAAAACATGCCGTTAATCCAGAGGTGCATTATCGACTGCTGAGTAAAGCAACCTTGGCTGAGTTGGGGGTACTCTGTCCCACCTATCAAACTTATCAGGTGGATCACAGTAACCTCGACCAGATGCAGCTTTCCCGGCCATTCCCTTACTTGATCAAAACATCTCACGGTCTTTCTGGAGAGGGCACTTACATCATCCACAATCAAAGTGACCTGAACTATTGCCTTGAAGAACTGAAGCAATACCTCAAGATTAATCTGTTAAGGACAATCATTGTTTCAGAATTTGTTAAAAACGAAACTCACAATTATTGCGTACAGTTTTATGTCAACAAACAGAGAGAAATTACTCTCATTGGCGTTACTCAGCAACTTGTTAGTGCTACTGGCACGTATTTAGGAGGTGTAATTGATTACACGCATGATTTGAGCCAATTCTCTGACATGATCGCCGCGATCGGTCAATATGCTCATCAACAGGGGTACTTTGGTGTCATTGGCTTTGATGTTTTGGAAGACCGAGATGGCTCTCTTTACGCGATCGATGCCAATTTTCGCATTAACGGTTCCACACCGCTCTGTCTCCAACGCCATCAATCGCTGAAGTTGAACAAGACGATCGCCAAATACTCCACCGACTACCGCATGGATGGCACGCTGGATGCCATTCTAGTCACACTTAAATCGCATTTAGAACGACAGGACTTGATCATTCTTTCTGCTCTGGAGAAAGTGAAATACGGCAAAATCTATACCGAAATTTACGGCATTGTCGCGGGGGAAACTCTGCAAGAAATGGAGCAACTTGAGCAAACCCTGCATACCAAAGGATTGCGGTTGGTAGGCTGAGTGAAGAGAATACCTGAAACGTTGTAAGGGCTAAGCAGTCAATTAGTCATCTCTTAAAGACGGGAAGCATCGTTGCCCGTGGCTTGATTGCTTCCCGTAGGGGGTTAACATCAGCTATGGCATCACCCCTTGATGGACAGTCTGATGAAGCTACGAAAGAATTTGAGGGCGTGCGGTAAGTCAGTTCTCACCGAAATAAGACTGATGCATCAGTGATCCTCAAAAAACTGAGATGATGGCTTTTCCAAAATGCCAGCCTTTGCACTTACTTCATCTGGATCTAACGCAATTAATCACCTAAGATAAGATTGCCGGGTTATCGTCGAGCGAGAGTAGAAATTGAATTAAGTCAGTTTGTTCTTGGGTTGTAAAACCAGCTTTTTGATCAACCCAGTAAGCGTGTCCGCTCCCATCAATACCTCGACTAGCATTGATGACTTTTAGGGTTCTGATACCAAATCTTTTTGTTCTTGCACTAAATTCGAGGCTGTACGGGCATGGCAGTGCCATGCCCCTCCCTCAAGATTGAATGCAGCTCCATAGAGAATTGGTGTGAGTAGAGCAAAAAACGAAAAACCTGGAAAGCTTTGATGATGAAGGGTTTAAAGCTTTCAACCACCATCAGAGCCATCTTCGTTGCGGCTTTCGCGTTTTCTTACTCACGCTTTCAGAACCCTATAGCGCTACGCTAAACACATTGAACGTGCATGGCTATTTGCGGTGCCCAAGCCACTTTGCTGCGACTGCGCCAAAAGCGGCACCCACAAGCGGATTGCTGAGAAAACGAATCAAGATCGGTTGATCCGCGAGAACCTCGTGGAAAACGTCAGGATGGTTGTGATAAGCATATCCAGCTAGCTTAGTGACATCGTCAGCCGTCATATGGCTGGGATGGTGAGACGATAACCCTAACTGGCTCTCCAAATCACGATCGCTTAAGTGATGTTGCTTAAGATGCTTAAAGAAATCTTTTGCTACATCCGCTCGCTCATTGGGTTTGATTTGGGCGATCGCTTTTTGCAGTTCAGGCTCCATCTGTGTCGAAGGAATGCGATCGGGATTCAGTGCTTTGCCGAACAACTGACGGCGTTCTTCACGGCTAGAGCGTTGGGCAAAATCGTCAAAGTTGTCATAATTGCTTGCCTCTGGCATCTTATCGAGAGAGTCAGTATTGCCTCGTGCCAAATCATTCATGATTTCGCGTTTGTACTGGTCACTGCTACTCATGGTGGTAAACTCCGTTTACAAACTTATAGGCTTGAAATGAAATAAGCTGAAGCGATTTGCATTGAAATAGTTGAGCAAATGGTGGTTGCAGCTAACTATGCCTGGTAATCAATCTGCTTCGTAGCGTTGTTGTACTTGGCAGTTAGAATCAGCTTTTTATCAGGGGCATAGATCAAAACAGTTAAATCCCGATTGGGTGCATTCTGATGAAAGCCCTGAACCAAAGATTTCGCTAGCGATCGCACCTCTGTAGGCTGCACCTTGGACGAAATCACAGCCCCCAACTTATCGTTATCTCGTACATAAGCGTCTTGAACTAACCCTCGGCTTGCTTGAACCACCCAGTCACCAAATCCTTGTCCTGCGGCTGTGTTGCCGCGTTCAAGTTGTCTGTAGCCGATCGTGGGTTTTGCTGAAGAATAAGGGGTCTCTTTTGCCTGAGTGGCTGTAGCGCACGCAGAAGTTGTCAGAAGAACGAACACAAGAAACAAGGCAACGAAAAATTTTCGTAAATGCTGATGCAGCATCGTATTAACCTCCTAAAACACTAGAAAAGTGAAATGGCTGAAAATTAGTATTCAAATGGCTGAAAATTGGTATTCAAAGGTAAGCCTTTAACAAGAGAGCATGAGAATCCGCTTTGCAGGCAGTTTGCAGACTCAATACCTATCAGATCTAATTCAGATTAGAAAAAGCGAGTAACCCTAACGTCTGGCTTTGGGGATATTGAAAGCTGCCACTACTCTCTATTTAGATGGAGCAGTCCTAAATCATGCGTGAAAAGCATGCTGTGTTAGACCTAACTAGCGTTTAGCAGTTAGCGGTCAGCAGTCAGCCTGACATTTAACGCTGAAAGCTAAAGGCTAAGCCAGAATCATGGGTAAAGCCAGAAGCTTAATCTCCGTGTGAGCCAAGGCATCACTGGATAGGTCAGCAACGCTGACACAAAAGTTACTGAGATCAACAAGGATAGTAGTCCTGGCAAACCCTGTAGCAATGGCCCAAGCAGGGCATTGGCAAGCAAGATTAATGGATAAACTGCTAGGACACCAAGAGCTACCATTTTGTAATAAGCAGGTTGTTGAGGCTTTTGTCCAGTATGGCTTGGCAACATAAACCATAACGCCAGTCCTCCCGGCGATTGCTGGCGCGATCGCGATACCACTAAACCACGAGATTGCGCCATCCAGTTCTTATAGGTGGCTGAAGTAGCCCAGTTTCTAAAATGGGCGTACTGGTCAAATTTCACAATAATGACGTATTCGGAGAACGTATGATCTCTAGGACGAATAATATCGACTCCTAGATAACCTTCAAACTGGCTGGCAGCCTGATTGATACCTTTCGTCCAGGCTTCGTAAGCTTGGACTTGGGCAGGTTCTACGACTTCGGAGATCACTAGCGTGATCGGCTGTGCTTCTGGTTCGACACGATTCATATGCAAACAAGCCAGGGGCAAAAAGCTGAACATGCTGAGGTGTAGCAGCAAAGGAGGGCACCCAACAGTCACTTGAAGCACTTCTCTTGTGCAAACGCTGTGATTTGCCTTGTCACGATCGCCTCAGCCAGCGGCACTAAGCTTCTTGATGGTTAAAGTCCCTTACAGACGTTTTCATTTGGTTTCACCACACCCGCGCCCCTACACCTTGCACCCGTCCTAGAAAGACTGTGGCTTACTCGATCGAGAATCGCTGTAAATTGCAACTCCAGGCTTTTTGATCAACACCATGCACTGGCTTTCTTCACTAAGGGGAGCGATCTACTGCTTCAGATATTGAGTGCAGAACGGCGCTGTTCTGGTCTTGGCACCATGCCATAAGTCTGAACGAGCCAGAACAGCAATCTCTACTTTTGGAGTGTTTTCTGAGCGCGGTGGCGACTCCTACAATATCATCATCAATCGAAGGTAATAACTATGTTTGGATTGCTTTGGGGGCTTGTTGTGGTTCTAGCAGCCTTTTGGCTATTGGGCTTCTCGCTTCATATTGCTGGTGGACTCATTCACCTCTTGCTGGTGCTCGCGATCGCGGTTGCCGTCTACAACTTTGCGATGAATCGTGACGCTCGACAGTAAACACAAGCCTTAAATGTCAAGCAGTTGTGCGTTTTGCGACAGCTTGATGGCACAGCCTTAGCGCCGTGTAGCTAAATTGTTTGCCTGGAACGTACCTGAGAGTTTGTTTCTAGAAGCAGAAGGGCAGATGAAGGTCGTCTTGAGAATAGTAGCCGACGATCACTGAACCTGCCCAGACTCGAAGCACAAAAACGCTTCAGGAGCCCCTGAGCGCTCAAGCAGGAACCGCGCAGCAGAAACAAAACCCCATGCCGCTGGCAAGGGGTACCGACTAGCAGGCCGTCATACCAAATAAGCGAATTAGCTGTTATTTCTTCGCTTTGGCTTTCCCCTTCGTAGCTTTTTCCTCTTTCTCTTCCTTTGCAGGAGCTACTTTTTCCTTAAACAACTTACCTGCCGAAAACGCAGGTACAGTCGTTGCTGGAATCTTGATCGGCTTACCTGTACTGGGGTTGCGCCCTTCGCGCTCCTGGCGTTGACGCGCTTCAAAGGTGCCAAAGCCGACTAGTGTTACTTTGTCTCCAGAAGAGACTGCCTCGATGATGGCATCTACGGCTGCACTGAGTACGGCGTCTGCATCTTTCTTGGTAATTGATGCCTTTGCTGCGATCGCGTCCACTAATTCACTTTTGTTCATGGCATGAGCCTTTAGGATTGTTGATTCAAATGTGTGCCGTGATTATAGTTCAGCTATTTGCAGATGGAGCAATAAATCCACATTCAGTTATTGTTAATTTCTTTATATTCGTATTACCCCTACCCCAACGTATGATTTACTGGCTCGGTGCCAGACAAAATCTTAGGGCAGAAACTGAACCAACCTTACTGCCCATAACGCGATAAACTTCTTGCTTTATGAAGCTAATTTTGTTCTAAAAAGTGGTGTGCCCAGCCAGCATTTTGCGACTGTAAATCCTGCAATCTAGTACGATACTGGCGATCGAGATGTCGTTAGCGATTCCCGAAACTCCTGAAAGAAGCCTGTTTCAGTGCCAAGTGACTGCTCTGCGCGCTCTGTATACAGTCCTACCGCGTCTCTCTTTAACAGTCTTACCGCGCCTCTCTTTATTCGTTCATATTTTTGTAAGTTGCCACTGCCGACGGTGAAATGCGGTTGAGGTAGCGGAAGATCCAGTACTTGAAGATGGTGTCTAAGATCACTGGAAATGTGGCGATAAAGAGAAAGATGAAGCTGTGGTTGGGCGGCAAACCCCAGTGTTTAGATAGCCCCTCTAGCAGCACTTCCCAACCGTGAGGTGAGTGGAACCCCACAAACATATCCGTAAACAAGATAATGACGAAGGCTTTAGCGCTATCGCTCAGGCCGTATACGGTGTCGTCAATAAAAGACTTAAGAATTGCCACATCACGCCGCCTTAGCAGCAGCACGAGCGCGAAGGCCCCTACCGCAAAGAGATCAGCGAAGACGTTTTTGATGGCATCGGAGCTGGTACGGCTGTATTCCAATTTGATCTCTTCAGCTCTTTCCTTCAACTTTTCTTCAATGGCAGCTTCTTGCTCGACTTTGCTCAGTGGCTTGGGCGCTTCACCACTAGAACTGGGTTTACCTTCGCTAGGTTTACCTTCAGATTGACCTTCGTTGGGTGTTGCTTCACCAATGCCACCACGCTCCCCACCGCCCTCATCGGTAAGGCTGGGTGCTTTCCCCAAGAGCAAATCAAACTCTAGTCGTTCTTTAAAGGTTTGCAGTTCTTGGAGTGCTTCTTCTTGAAGCTCAAAGTTTAAGAAGGGTTCAGCGATAGCGGGCGATCGAAAAGCATCGACAACAGGGCCGATCAGGACTGTTTTAGAGATTTGCTCGGTCAGCAAGGGCACAACAATGAGGATAAGTAAAAGGCGGATGGCCGTTTGTGTTTTTACCTTGGTACTCCGAAAGCTCCGTACCACCTGCTGTTCAGCATTTGGGTCTAAATCTCGCTTGATGCGGTTAATGGTGCTGGCAAGGGTTCGAGGTAGCACTCCAGACTTGTCAAAAATACCCGTGCCATCATCATCCAAAGCTGCACCCGATCGCTGGAGTTGCTCAATCGTTTGGCCGTTACTCAAGCGCTGATTGCTCAGATCTCCAGTGGGGCGCACTATTAGCTGAGCTTGTTCGCGTTCAGATAACCGAGGGGCACCATTTGGCTCAACGGGGACAAGCGAGAGCGATTCTGCTGGTTGGGGCTGATAGGTGGCGAGTACATCATCAATAAACTTCAGCTTCTCTAAAATGATGGCCGATCGCTCTTTGTTGGCGAGTGAAGTCACGCCTTTAAGTGCATTGGCAGATCCATCGGTAGTATTAAAGATATATCGACTGGCCTTAAATTCTGATAATCGCAGCGTTGCAATCTTGAGACATTTTTTCAGTTCTGCTTGAAAGACTGCCGCAGAATTGGTGCCGTATTTCTCTGAGTTTTCTGAGATCGGGTTGCCATCAAAATGCTCGTCCTCGATCGACTTAATCATTAAGGCAGCCGCATAGGCTTGATCAAGCGCTCGCTCTGGCGTTTGTTCATACCACTGCCTTATAGAAGAGAGCGACTGCTTCAGCCGCATCCAAATTGTTGTTTGCATGACACAAATAAGTGCAGAATTTTGCCAGGTCTTCAACGCTAGCAATCAAGGTTTGGTAGCCTGGAAGGATAGGGCTTGATCGTCAGACATTAGAGCTACCGCTAAAAGCATTTAGACATAGTAACAAAATCAGTTGAGAGCAATGAGTGACTGGTGAACCAATTTGGGTAACAGGGGCAACGCGCAGCGGCAAAACAACGTTTCTGGTCGATCAGTTTCGTCGCTGGATGCGGTCTGGCGCACGAGGCTGGGTTGATGGTGCGAGTGCGGCTCATCGCGTGGAGAGTCTACAGGGGAAAGATCGTGGTGTTTCGACGACTTCAGCCACTTCATCGATCGCTCGACCTTTGCCTGCGGGTGGGTTTGCGCCTGGAGTGCTGGTGTTGGCGGCGATCGGCGATAACCGCATTGACTTGCTCGATCGTCTGACAGCGGCGACGGAGGGACGCATATCCTTGCACTCTACGACTCCACTGGGCTTCTTTCAGGAAGAGGTGTTGCTGTTTTGGTCGTTGCTCATTCAGCAGCTTGACCTCAAAGCCCAGTTTCCCGTGCGACTGGCACCCGAAAATGAACAGGAATTGGCGACCCAGCTTTGGCGATCGACGTTAGACCGGGTGATCGGGCAGCAGCCAACCATTGTAGAAGGCCGGTTAGTGCGACGGCTACTGGACCTGTTGCAGCTAGCGTCGCTGGCGGGTATTCCCCTCGCTGATGTGCCCGTTATCTTAGACCAGGGACTCAACGGGCAAGTAGACGCACTCCCGCTGCCGGATGCTGAAGTAGGCGACCTGTTGCAGCTCTGGCAGCAGTGGTGCCTGGAACGAGGACTGCTGACCTACGGCATTATTGCGGGGCTGTACTGGCAGCACTTACTGCCCCATCCAGTCTATCAACAGCAGTTGGCACAGCGGTATCAACTGCTGCTGGCAGATGATGTAGATGAGTATCCCGCGATCGCCCGGACGCTCTTCGACACCTTATTAGATGCTGGAGCCAGTGCCATTTTTACCTATAACCCCGATGGCGCAGTCCGTTTGGGTCTGGGTGCTGATCCTGCCTACCTGTCTGGGTTAGCTGATCGCTGCCAGGTAGAAATGCTGACCGATCGTCCAGTCTCTTGTTTAGGCGACACGCTGGATGACGAGATCGTCGCTCTGGCAACTGATCCCATTTTTTTCGCCACCCTGCCAGACAGCGTTCAAACGATTCAAACAACCTCCCGCGCTCAACTGTTAGGCCGTACAGCAGAAATCATCATCGAAGCGGTGCAGACGCAACAGGTACAGCCGCGCGACATGGCGGTGATTGCCCCTGGTGTAGACGCGATCGCTCGCTACAGCCTGACCGAACTACTAGCCAAGCACCAAATTTCGGTTGAGTCGCTTAATGATCAACGTCCTCTTACCAGTTCACCCGTGATTCGGGCATTGTTAACCCTATTGACTCTCGTTTATGCAGGTTTGGGACGACTGGTTGATCGAAATGCGGTGGCGGAGATGTTGGTGGTGTTGAGTCAGGGGATGGGGAATGGGGGACAGGGGATGGGGCATGGGAGACAGGGGACAGGGGGCAGGGGGCAGGGGGCAGGGGGCAGGGGGCAGGAGGTAGATATGACTCAAGACGCTCTTTTATCCTTTAGCCCTTATCCTTCATCCTTCTCGATCGACCCTGTTCGTGCTGGCCTACTGGCTGACTATTGCTTTGTACCGCATCCTGATCGACCCCGGTTGCTGCCCGCTACCACGTTTCCCCGATGGGATCGATTGGGCTATCAGGCGAGTGGGGCTTATCAGGCGATCGTGCAGTGGATTGAAACTCAGCAGAGCCAGTTAGAGCAGCGGTTGATCCCCAATGCGGTGTCGCTGCTCGATCGAGCCATTCAGCACTTTTTGTTTGGGGGTGGCTCCTTGCCATTTGAGCAAGTGTCTGCGCTGCGTCAGTTAATTGAAGCCGCCCAACATTACTGGGAGGTGGATAGCAGACTGCGCCATCGTCAACGCTTCGATGCCCCTGCCTCTATGACGGTGAGTCGATTCATTCAGCTTCTGCAAAGTGGTACTGTGACGGCAAATCCTTACCCTGTACGTCCGATCGGGCCTGCTAGTAATGCGGTGTTGCTGACGAATGTGTTTCAGTATCGCTCTAGTCGTCGTGCCCATCGCTGGCAATTTTGGCTGGATGCTGGCTCACCACGATGGTTGAGTGGCGTCGATTCGCTGTTTGCGGCTCCCCTCTTTTTGCAAGGCTGGTCGGGCCGCGCTTGGACATCAGCCGACACGATGGAGGCCAATGAACGCCGTTTGCGCCGCATTTTGCATGATTTGCTCGGTCGTGTGGGAGAACGCATCTACCTCTGCCACAGCGATCTGGCAACCAATGGGCAGGAGCAAACGGGCGTGCTGTTGTCGCTGGTGAATGCTGCTATACCGTTGGATATGGGTTGATTGGCGAGTTTTACACAGGTAAATCGGCACGCGGGTCGAAGGTTTCGAGTTGGCGGAGCTTTTCGTACAGGTCGCGCTCTTGTGGGCTGGGATCGCGTGGCACCATGATCTGAATTTCGACGATCTGATCACCGCGTCTGCCGCTAGCAGTGGGATAGCCTTTGGAGGCGAGTCGCAGGCGTTGTCCCGTCCGCACACCTGCCGGAATAGTCATTTTCACCAGGCCATCCAGCGTGGGGACTTCCAGCGGCCCACCGAGAACGGCTTCGCTAGGTGTGATGGGGAGCAGGCATTGAATGTCAGAGCCTTCCAGCCGGAAGAAGGGATGGGGTTTCACGATAATTTTGAGGTACAGATCGCCCCCTGCTACGCCCTGACCTTCCAACCGGAGGCGCTGTCCCGTGACCAGTCCCGGCGGCATCTTGACTTCGAGCGATCGCCCATCTTCCAGTCGAATCCGCTCTTGTCCCCCGGTGTAGGCTTTTTCCAGGGGCACTTCTAACCGCGCTTCGGCATCTCGACGAGTCGCACGGGGGACGGTATAACTTGTCTTTGTGGTACCCGGCTGGAAGTAATCGCGGGTACCAGCGCGGGGTGGGGTCGTGTCTTTATTGGCGCGACGATTGAGCAGTTGATCGACAAAGCTATTGAAATCGGCAAACTCCGCGAAGTCTACATCGTCTCCAACGCGATCACTCCTTCCATCCCAACCACGCGACGTTTTGGGCTGTTGACCACCCTTAAAACCCCGCTGCTGCCAGAATTTACCAAACTGATCATACTGAGCGCGCTTCGTGGGATCAGAGAGCACCTCATAGGCTTCATTAATGTCTTTGAACTTCTCTTCTGCCTGCTTGTTGCCAGGGTTCAGATCAGGATGAAACTGCCGCGCCAGTCGCCGAAACTCCTTCTTAATCTCGTCAACGGTGGCATCTTTTGCAACGCCTAAAATGTCGTAATAGTTCCGAAAGTCTTGCATGGAAAGAATATAGTTTTAAGTTTTGAGTTTTGAGTTCTGAGTTTTGAATTTTGGACACTCAAAACTCAGAACTCATCATTCAAAACTGGATTACAGCCATTCATCGTCTTCATCCCAGTTGTCTTGATACAGATTAGGGCGGGCGTTTTTGGGGGGGCGAGAGGGCCGTCGATCGCTGCGATCGCGATCAGCAGGGCGGGAGTCGTAGGAGGGTCGATCGTCACGGGTAGAGCCGCTGTCTTGATAGGAGTCGCGTGGTTCGCTGCGGGGTCTGCTAGAGGGTTGGCTACGACCATCGCTACGTCCACTGTCGCTGCGTCCACTCTCGCCATATCCACTGTCGTTGCGTCCACTATCATAACCGCGCTCATCGTTATAACGAGGACGATCGCTGGGGCGGTCATTCGAGCGAGTATTGGGGCGATCGTCGTCCCAGTCTGAGTTGTCGGAGCGATCGCTGCGAGAAGATCCAGCATCCCGACCACTATAGCGACTGTCGTTCCAAGAGGAACTGCTGGCACTTGTGTCTTGTCCAGCGTATCTGCTGGCGCTGTACCGATCACCAGAATCGCGTCGATCGTTTGAATAGTAAGGGCGGTCACGATTCCAAGAATCAGGTCGTTCCGCAGCCCCGCCGCTATAAGGATTACGGGGGTAGTTAGGACGACGAGGCACACCACCAAAATTATCGTAATCGCGACGATCGTCATCGTAGTAGTCGTCATCGTCATCGGTGAAGAAGCTTTTGATGGCTCCAAACAGACTGTCGCTCTCTTCATCTTCTTTGTTGCGCTGGTAGACTTCGCGGCGGAGATCATACAGAGCATCATCCAGGTCGGCTTTGGCACGATCGATGCCGCGATCGTCGTTGGCGTTGAGCGCTTCCCGCAAGGACTGGATCGCCCGTTCAATCTTAGAGCGGTAGCCACTGACAAACTGCATGCCAAAATCGAGCGTGGCTTCTCGCAGTTGGCGTTCTGCCTGGAAGATTTGAGATTCTGCCTGATTGCGCTTTTCGACTTTTTCTTTCTTCTGGCGATCGGTGTCGGCGTACTCCTGTGCTTCGCGGATCATGCGCTTGACTTCTTCATCGCTCAAAGTAGAGGCATTCTGGACGGTAATGGTTTGTTCGCGTCCGGTAGTGCGCTCCATCGCCGCAACCTGCAAAATGCCGTTTGCATCGATATCGAACGAAACTTGAATCTGGGGTAGGCCGCGCGGTGCTGGAGGAATGCCTGTGAGCTTGAAGCGCCCGATCGATTTGTTGCCTGAGGCCATCTCCCGTTCCCCTTGCAGCACGTGGACTTCTACCAGGGTTTGATTATCTTCTCCAGTAGAGAAAATGTCGGAACGGCGCACCGGAATCGTGGTGTTACGAGGAATGAGCTTTTTCATCACGCCGCCCACTGTCTCTAGCCCCAACGACAGCGGTGTGACATCCAGCAGCAACACATCTTTCACGTCACCCGCCAGAATGCCTGCTTGAATCGCCGCACCAACCGCAACCACTTCATCTGGATTCACGTTCTGATTGGGTTCGCGATCGATCAAACTCTGCACCAACTGTTGAATAATGGGAATGCGAGTAGAGCCGCCCACCAGCACCACTTCATCGATCTGGCTAGGATTCAAGTTTGCATCCCGAATGGCTTGCTTGACGGGATTACGCACACGGCTAATCAGGTCGCTGCACAACCCTTCAAACTGCGATCGGGTTAGGCGCGTTTCCAGATGTTTCGGCCCCTCTTCGGTCGCTGTGATGAAGGGTAGATTGATATCCGTCACGGTGACACCCGATAGCTCGATTTTGGCTTTTTCGGCAGCTTCGCTGAGGCGTTGCAGTGCCTGACGATCGCGCCGCAAATCCACACCCTCCGTTTCTAGAAACTGCTCTGCCAGCCAATCTACAATCTTTTTATCAAAATCATTACCGCCGAGTTGGGTATCGCCACTAGTGGCTTTCACTTCAAACACCCCGTCGCCCACATCCAGAATGGACACATCAAAGGTGCCACCACCCAGGTCAAAGACAAGGATGGTCTGACTCTCACGGCGATCGAGTCCGTATGCCAGCGCGGCCGCCGTTGGTTCATTGAGAATACGCTTGACCTCCAGCCCTGCAATCCGCCCAGCATCCCGCGTTGCCTGCCGCTGCGAGTCGTTGAAATAGGCAGGCACCGTAATCACAGCGTCGGTCACGGATGAGCCGAGATAGCGACTGGCTTCATCTACCAGTTTTTGTAGCACCATCGCCGCAATTTCTTCGGGAGCAAATTCTTTTTGCAAGCGAGGACACTTGAGCTTGATGTTGCCCATGTCATCTTTACGCAAGGTGTAGGGCACACGCTTAGACTCTGGGCTGAGTTCGGCGTACTTGCGACCAATGTAACGCTTCACCGCGTAGAACGTATTTTGTGGGTCAGAAATGGCCTGCCGTCGCGCTAATTGCCCCACCAATCGTTCACCATCTTTGCTAAAGCCAACGACGGATGGAGTGGTTCGCATCCCTTCAGCATTGGCAATCACCACTGCCTTACCGCCTTCCATCACGGCGACAACTGAGTTGGTGGTTCCCAGATCAATGCCGACTACCTTGCCCATGCGTCTCTGATCTCCCGTAAGCTGCTTGCGCGACGTACTGTTATTGATACATTATGTTGAGTTTATTCTATCGCGCTGATGCAACAGACCCGGTAATTGGTGTGGGAGAGGAGGAAGAGTGAGGAGTTGAACCAGTTGTTAGATCGAATACTCTGAATATCATAGACAAAAGCTATAGCTAGCATCTTATGAGTAGACTGGTCGGGTGTGAAATTAATAGCGGTTGTCACATTGTGTGGCAATACAGATTCGGGTGCCCTTACAGATATGTACCGAATCAATACGGAGTTGGGAATTGGAGAGTATCACCAAATAAGTGGGATTGAAGATCGCTTAATTCTTACTAGAAATGAGTTAGAGAAGCTGGAAGCGTAAATCCAAATGCTGAAGGAAGCTGCAACAGCCAATGAGGATAGACAGTTTATTGCGATGGTTGAATCTTTCCGAAACTGTATCGTTACAAACCCAGAGCAAGATCAATTTATTTTTGAGGGCGATCTCTGATAAGTGATTGCGTGATCGCCTAAGTTAAAGTAAGGGACCCAATTGATAACGAGGTCAGGCTGATGACCATTCGACAACCCCGCTACAGCAAAGAAGAGTTTGCTCGACGCGGTGACGAAATTTATGAGTCGCAGGTGCGATCGCAAGTTAAGGAAGGCAATCACGGCAGAATTGTGGCGATCGACATCGAAACGGGAGCTTTTGAAGTCGCAGACGAAATTTTGGAGGCAACCGATCGCTTATTTGAACGACTTCCTGATGCCCAACCTTGGATCGTCCGGATCGGGCATCGTGCTGTTCATCGCTTTGGCGCACGGAGCCTAAGAAAATCCGTATGATGCACGGTGTCGTGAGCTTAAGCTGTGAGGCGATTATTTCGCTGGTTGTGAGCAATACAAATCGTCAGACACGCCTGATTAATGCAGTGGTTGATACAGGATACACAGGATTTCTGAGCCTGCCGCGTGAAATTATTGTTGCTTTGAACTTGTCTTGGACGGGCATCGATCGCGGAACATTGGGCGATGGAAGCGAAGTTACTTTTGAAGTTTATGCCGCAACTGTGATTTGGGATGGGCAATACCGGAATATTCCTGTGAATGAAGCGGAGACTGATCCTTTAGTCGGGATGAGTTTACTGTATGGTTACGACTTGTATATTCGAGCGGTAGAAGGTGGTAACGTCACCATCAAGCCTACTGAGTAGTTGAAGGTTCCTCCATTGAGGCACGGTCTGGCAACGCAGTGGAGCGGACGGAATAGAGTCTTCGCGCTTCGTTTCAGGGTTATTCACCGCCGCTCACCTTAGCCGTTAGTTGTTAGAGAAGAGGGGGAATGTGGAGTAGGGAGTAGGGAGTGGGGCTAAAGGTGAAGCTTTGAGTGTTCGTTGTCCGCTGACTTCTGGCTCCTGACTTCTGGCTCCTTCTAAAAACTTTTCTTGAATGCCCAAAGAGCTATACAACTAAAAACCAACAACTTCTTTACCTTCTGCCTTCTACCCAACGGCTTTTGGAGGGGCTATCAGATCGTGCAGAAAAGAGAGAATGGCGGCATTGACAAATTCTGGTTGACCGCCAGCGGCGTAGTGTCCGCAGTTGAGGATAATTTTGAGGGTGGCGTTGGGTAGGCGATCGCGCAACTGTTCGCCATCGCTAACGGGAAACCAGCGATCCTGGTCTGCCCAGAGAATCAGCGTTGGGCAGGTAACTTGCGGTAGTTTCTCTTGCACCGATCGAATGAGATTGGGCTGTCCCTGTTCCAGTCGCTTGATTTCGCGTGCAGCCAGTTGAAATTCTTCTGCCAGTTTGGTGAGCGTGCCAGGAAACTCGATTTGCGGGTAGGTACTCCAGTAAACGTCATCGATCGTGGCATGAGCGGGATCGGCAATGACTTCTGCCCGTAGAGCATAGACGAGTTGACGGATGACGGGGTCAAGCACTTTGGCAAGACGGAGTTGATCAGCGATTTCAACCAGACCCATCGGGAGATCGGCAAGGAGTCGCATGCCCCAGTTGGGCAACTGTTGCGGGAAGATGGGTACATTCAGGAGCACGAGGCGATCGCACAGTTCTGGGTGGGCCTGAACGGCTGCCAGTGCGACTAGCGCTCCCAGCGATTCTGCCACGATCACAGCAGGTTCATCGCACAAGGCTTGTAGCACTCGCGTTAACTCGATGACCTTATGGTTGGGTTGCTCTGGTTGCAGCGGCTTGTCAGAAAACCCACTGCCTTTGGCATCAAAGCAAATGACGCGAAAGTGCTGTGCTAACGGTGCAATATTGGCGTGCCAGCAATAGCTCCAGCTTGCTACGCCATGAACAAACACCAGCGGCTTACCCGTCCCTTTTTCCCCGTAGGCAATAGCAACGGAGCGATCGTTAGCATCACGGATCATCAGCGTTTGTCGCCCTTTAGGAAACGTTGCTTGCCACCAATCCTGCATGACGACATCCTTATTAAACGACATTGCTTGAATTGGCATGAGCGCGTACTGATTCCAACTCACTTTAGCTTTAGGATAATGGCATCCAACGGCGGTAGCTGGCTATCACACCCGCTCTCTAGACTGACACATCAGGTTGGCACATAGGCACCGATGCAAAATCTCCTCGTCACTGGCGCTAGCGGCTTTTTGGGTTGGAACCTTTGCCAGGTGGCGGCACCTACATGGAAGGTTTATGGCACTTTGTTTACCAGGTCGATCGCCATGCCTGGTACAACGATGCTGGCGATCGACTTGACTGACTTTGCCGCGATACAACGCCTCTTTCAAGACGTGCAACCGGATGCAGTCGTCCATTTAGCTGCACAATCCAGTCCTAACGTGTGCCAGAATCAACCGGAGGAATCGTATCGGCTGAACGTCACTACAGCGGTGAATCTTGCAGGACTGTGCGCCGATCAGTCGATTCCCTTTGCTTTTGCTTCGAGTGAAATGGTCTTTGATGGCTTAAACGCACCCTACAAAGAAGAAGATCCAGTCTCACCCATTAATCGCTATGGTGAGCAAAAAGCTCTCGCTGAAGTGAAAATTCTCGATCGCTACCCTAACGCTGCCATTTGTCGAATGCCGCTGATGTTTGGCGCGGTGCCACCCACTGCCAGTAGCTTTATCCAGCCATTCATCCAAGCGTTGCGATCAGGCAAAGAACTCAAGCTCTTTACAGATGAGATTCGGACACCTGTGAGTGGTACCACAGCGGCGAGAGGCTTACTGCTCGCGCTACAAACGGTACAGGGACGGTTGCACCTAGGCGGCAAAGAACGCGTGTCACGCTACGAATTTGGTTGCTTAATGGCAGCGATTCTCTCACTACCAACCACCAGCATGGTTGCCTGCCGTCAAGAAGATGTACCGATGGCTGCTAACCGCCCGCCCGACCTGTCTTTAGACAGTACTAAAGCGTTTAAGCTCGGCTATGCGCCCCCATCGCTGTGTGCTGAGTTGGAGGCACTAGTGGGCAAGGTGTGATGCAGGACAGGAGGCTGTGGGTAGAAGGGATGAGAGATGAAGGATGAGGAGTGAAGGATGAGGGATGAAGGCTAAAGGCTAAAAAGCTGTAGCTTGCTTCCCGAAGGATAGGCTGACCGCATTGGTAGGGAGTGGGGAATAGGCTAAAGGCTAAAAAGCTGACCGCTGACCGCTAGATCAAAGGCAGAAGGCAAACTCTTGATCAATTAAATTGCTGTAACAGCTATTGACTTAAGTTCTCAACTATTCCTACAATCATCTTGATTTTGATGCAAGCATTTAGCAAACGGAGCGGCGAATCTTTCCAAGGGCTGTTGAGCTGATTTTTTGGCGATTCTTGCTTTTAGCCTCAAGCGGCGGCAGATGCAGATCTGCTTTGAACAGGCAAGTCTTCAATTTTTGCTACGCTCTTGTCAAGCTTGCTCATTTTCTACGTTTTAACGTGTTGATCTTCTAAAACACTGATTTCAAAGGAATTTCCCATGACTCTAGGTCAAAAGCTTTCTTTTGTTGCGGGTGCAGGTGTGCTCATTTTAAGCGGAGTTTTTCTCAATAGTTTGAGTCAAACGGCTCAAGCTGATAACCAGTCGTCGATCGCACAAGATGCGTCAGCGCTTGTGAAGACAACTCTCGCACAAAAACCCCAATCAACCATCAAAATTGCGTTTCCCAGTCGGGCTGACTCCACCGACTTGCAGCGTAAAGCCAATGACGTTGCCCGGTTTTTGTCTCAAGAGTTGAAAACGCCTGTAGAAGCGATCGTGTCGGATGACACCGCAGCCGTTGAAGCCCTGCGAGCCAATCGAGTGGATATGGCGTTTCTCAGTAGCCGTCCGGCTTTAAAGGCAGAGCAATTAGCCAAGGCACGGGTTTATCTGGCGGAAGTACGTCCTAACTACTCTGGGCGCTATACCTACAGTTCGGTCATGGTTGTACGGAAAGACAGCCCACTGTCGAGCAAAGCCAACGCGAAGCAAACACTAGAGCAACTGCGTGGCAAAAAAATGGCGTTTACGTCACCGACTTCCGGCTCAGGATTCATCTTTCCGGTAGGTGCTTTGGTCAAGCAAGGATTGGTACCCAGCCGCGATCGACTGGATGGCTTCTTTCAGCAAGTAACCTATGGGGGTAATTACAGCGGTGCGCTGCAAGCGGTGCTGCGGCGGCAGGCAGATGTGGCAGCCGTCTCAGAATATGCGCTGAAACCGCCCTACATTACAGCAGCAGAAGCAAATCAGTTGCGTCGTCTCTATTCGATTGCAGGAGTGCCAGCGCATGGTGTAGCGATCGATGATGACATTCCAGTGCGTCAGCGGACGCAGATTATCAACGCGTTACTCAAGCTCAACCAACCGGGCAATAACGCACTGCTGAAGAATCTTTACAACTCCACTGAACTGGTGCAAGTCGATCACTCTCGGCACCTCCAACCCATGCGGGATGCACTGCAACAAGTTGGAATCGCACCCTAGTGACCATTCCCCTTACTGGTTTATGAGTATGAACGCCGCGCGACCTTTCTCCGCGCCCGACCCTTCAACCTCACGCCTGAGTGCGTCTAATGTCCCAACGGTTCGCTCTCTGGCTCTTGCCTGCCATCGGCTCACGACCGCTCCCGTAGCGGCGTTGGATCGCCCGATCTTAAATGACATTACCTGCACAATTCGTTCTGGCGAATTTGTGGCGCTTTTGGGGTTGAATGGAGCCGGAAAGTCAACGTTGCTCAAAAGTTGGGTGGGGCTGGTTCCCATCCGGCAGGGCAGCGTTGAGGTGAATGGGGTTCCCCTGACACTCCGCTCACTGCCACAGATACGTCAACAGGTAGGAATGCTGTTTCAAGGCGGCGGGTTGATTCGCCAACTGTCTGCTTTAGAAAATGTCCTCTGTGGGCGCTTGGGAGCGCTAAAAACCTGGCAATCGCTGGGTGGCTTTAGTCGGCACGATCGCCGTCAAGCGCTGGAGTTGTTGGCTCAGTTGGGGTTGAGCGATCACGCCGATCGCAAAACGAGCCAGCTCAGCGGTGGGCAGCAGCAGCGAGTGGCGATCGCGCGGGCACTGATCCAATCGCCTCAGATTTTACTCGTCGATGAACCTACGGCTGGACTGGACGTGGCAGCAACTCAACAGGTAATGGCAACGCTAGCGGCATTGCACCGCGATCGCGGGATGACGATCGTCGCGGTGCTGCATGATTTGGCAATCGCCGAAACCTATGCCGAACGAGCCATTCTGCTTGATGTCGGGCGAATCGTTCACGATGGAGACTGTGAGCATCTTTCTACTCACTTTACGCCGCTCATTCGAGCGATGCAGCCATGACATCCCCTTTATTGTTCTCCAAAGCATCTCGTCTCAAAATTGGCGGGTGGCTGACACGAGTAGGCTTGGTTGGACTAGTAGTGCTCGTTTATGGATGGGCACTGGAGGGGCTAAAGGTCGATTTGCAACTGCTGCAAGACAGCGTGCCCTACATGACCGATTTCGTCTCGCGGCTGTTTCCCCCCGATCTGGCTGTGGTAGATGTGGCAGTTAAAGCACTGATTGAAACCGTGCAGATGTCGCTTTGGGGCACAACGATCGGCGTTGTGCTGTCCGTTCCCATTGCCATTTTGTCGGCTCAGAATCTTGCCCCTCGGTGGCTGCGCTGGCTGGCAGCCCTGCTGCAAAATGCGGTACGGTCTGTGCCGTCGATCGTGCTGGGGCTGTTTTTTGTGGCCGCAACTGGCTTAGGCGCACCCGCAGGCACGCTGGCGCTGGGCATCTACACCATCGGCTATCTGGCAAAGTTTTATCAGCAGGCGATCGAAGCGGTTGATCCGCGTCCGATCGAAGCTCTACAGGTAGTGGGAGCATCCTGGCTGCAAATAGCGCAGTATGGTGTTTTGCCGCAAGTGTTGCCCCTGGCGCTTGGCTACACGCTCTATATGTTTGAATACAACATTCGGGCGGCTTCGGTGCTGGGTGTCGTTGGTGCGGGTGGCATCGGCTTTGAGTTAGTCAACTACATTCGAGGGTTTGAGTACAACAAAGCCACCACCATGATGCTAGTGCTGCTAGTCGTGGTGACCGCGATCGATGCCCTTAGCGGTAGTCTGCGCCAGCATTTAGAACATCACTAGAGCTTGATTTACCGCAGAGACGCAAAGGCAACAGAAAAACTCTCTGCGTTCTCTGCGCCTCTGCGGTTATTTTTGCTGATAGCTATTCTGCCAACGCTTGCTCGATCGCCCCAATTAACTCTGGCGCATCAGGCTTCACGGCACTCTTAAACCGTGCCACGACTTCACCCTTCTTATTCACCAGAAATTTTTCAAAATTCCAGGACACATCGCCTGCCGAATCTACAGATGTGAGGCGGCTATAAAGCGGATGCTGCTGTGTCCCCTTCGCGTGCACTTTGTCGAACAAGGGAAAAGTGACATCGTACTGTGTTGTGCAAAACTGCACGATTTCTTCGTTCGTGCCCGGTTCTTGCCCACCGTAGTCGTTGCAGGGAAACGCCAGCACTTCTAGCCCTTGCGCGTGATACGTCTGATAAAGCTGCTCCAGGCCAGTGTATTGCGGTGTATAGCCACAGCGCGATGCCACATTCACAATGAGCAAAACCTTGCCCGCATACTCCGCTAGAGGCTGCTCTTTGCCATCGATCGTCTTTACAGCAATATCCGTAATGGTTGCAGTCATTTTGTCTCAGTTGTAGATAAGGCCATCTTTATCGTAGAAGAGCATGGGCGGGAGTGGGGAAGGGATGAGGGATGAAAGATAAAGGATAAAAGAGTTTTGAAATAATTTTGACCACCTACGACTCACCCTACTTTTAGCCTTCAGCCCTCAGGTTTCAGCTTTCAACCTTTTCTCACCCCTCACTTCTTCATCCCCTCGCGCCCCATCGCATCTGCCGCTTCAGCGCATAGTTGTGAGCGAATTTGGGAATGTCGCCTTTATGCCCCATCACAATGACAGTATCGCCTTCATCCAGCAAGACGTCTTGATTCGGGTTGACGATCGTGTTGCCGTCTGACTTTCGCAACGCCACGACAATAAAGGTGCCTTTGCCGCGTACCTGTACCGCATTAATGGTGCTGCCGACTAGCGGTGAACCCAACGGTACTGCAAGTTCATCGACCTGCACATCAATTTGCGATAGCAATTCATTCAGGCTACTGCCATCTACCGTTGCATCCAAAAAGCTAAGGGCTGCTGGATGGGTAATAAGATGTGACATTCGGAGTGCGCCAATTTCAGCAGGCAAAATGACGTGATCGGCTCCTGCTTGGCGCAGTTTCTTTTCTGTCGAAGGGTATTCGCCGCGTGACATGATCATGAGGTCGGGGTTAAGTCCACGGGCTGTCAGCGTAATAAAGACGTTGGCTGCATCATCTGGTAAAACCGTTGCCAGCACTTTGGCTCGTTCAATGCCCGCTGATTCAAGAATGCCTTCGTCAGTCGCGTTCCCAAGGCGAACGAGATAGCCCATCGCTTCTGCCGTTTCAATGCGTCCCAAGTTGTTGTCAATAATGACAAATGGCTGACTTGCCTCCACCATCTGGCGCGCCAGGATTTGCCCAATGCGACCGTAGCCACAGATGATGATGTGATGCTCAAGGGTTTGAATCTCTTTGGTCATCCGTCTTGCTCCCAATGCGCGGTTGATTTCACCTTCAGTGATCATCTGGAAGAAGCCGCCGAAGATATAGCCGACAGACGTACAACCCGCAATAATCACAAACATGGTGAACACTCTAAGCTGTGGAGACATGGGACCAATTTCGCCAAAGCCCACACCAAAGACGGTGATTACCACCATATATACAGAATCAAGCAGGCTCCAGCCAGCCAGTTTGTACCCTGTCACAGCAACCACTAGGGTTAGGCTGAGAAAGCCTGTGCCAGTCAGAATCCGTTTGAGTGAACCGTGCATACCGTATTG
Source organism: Stenomitos rutilans (assembly GCF_059505485.1). NCBI lineage: Bacteria > Bacillati > Cyanobacteriota > Cyanophyceae > Leptolyngbyales > Leptolyngbyaceae > Stenomitos > Stenomitos rutilans. The sequence goes on along the minus strand of NZ_JCACKR010000160.1, from coordinate 65,520 downwards.
CGATCGCGCGTGAACGTCAGATAACTAACTGCTGCAACTTGGCAGCGGGAATCAACTGCGTTTGACCTCTCCACTGTTTCGGCTGTCAAAGCATTTTTACTGTCAGAACGTTTGATGTCAAAGTATTTGCTGGTCGAAGGGTAACTGACAAAGGTTCACTGAGTCTCAATGCTTCGATCCCTAAATATCTCTACAGAGTAATTTGCTGATACTACTGTAGGCGTTTACCACTCCAATGTAGCCCTCGAAACCGATCGGGTTGGAATTATGCCACTTTTGCTACTGCCCTCTACCGAGATGATTTGAGGAACACTTTTGATCCCTCACCATCAATAGGGGAAGTTGTTGTGGTGATAAACGATATGTTTCAGACCCCAAAGGTTCGATCGCTGTCTGCTTTGATTGCGGCTGTATCAGCGGTAGCTGGTGCTGCACCGCTTGTGACATTAGCTCCTGCCTCTGCCCAAACGAGCTTTTCAGATGTGCAGGGTAATTGGGCGCAGTCGTGCATTGTGTCACTGACGCAGCAGGGCATTATTAGTGGGTATCCCGATGGCACTTTCCGCCCCAGCGCCCCGGTAACTCGCTCCGAATTTGCTTCAATGGTGGGCAAAGCATTCCCCAACGTCGCTCGATCGCGCAGTGCTGTCCAGTTTGTTGACGTAGCTTCTAACTATTGGGCGTATAGCGCCATCACGACTGCGACTCAAACGGGCTTCTTGTCTGGCTATCCTGGTAACGTCTTCAACCCAACGCAAAATATTCCCCGTGCTCAAGTCCTGGTTGCGCTAGCCAGTGGACTGAACTACGCGCCGTCTCAGCCAGCTATTAACACTCTTAATGCTAGTTTCTCTGATGCGGCTGCGATTCCAGCTTATGCCCAGACGGGTATTGCTGCTGCCACCGAAAAGCGTCTTGTGGTTAACTATCCCGATGTGAGCACCTTGAATCCGAATCAGCTGGCTAGTCGGGCTGAAGTGTCTGCCTTTCTGTGTCAGTCGCTAGCGGGCACGGGACAAACGGCCAGCACCATTTCGAGCCAGTACATCGCGGGCGCGACGTCTCAAGGCAATCAGGCCCAGAGCAATCTGGTGCTTGCAGGCACTTCGATTCCAGTGCGATACACCGCTGCGCAACGCATCATCGTCTCACCCAGTGAAACGGCACCTGTTTCCCTGACAGTGGCTCAGGATGTGCGAAACAGCCAAGGTGTGGTGGTGGTTCCAGCAGGCAGCCAGATTATTGGTCAAGTGCAACCCGCGCAAGGTGGTTCACAGTTTGTTGCCAATCAACTAGTTGTGAACGGGCGGCAAATTGCTCTGAATGCCTCCTCCAGTGTGATTACAGAAACCCGCGATGTTCGTGATCCAAACTTTGGCACCATTCTTGGTGGCGCAGCGTTGGGTTCAGCGGCTTCTGCGGTGATTCAAGGGGTTACAGGCGATCGAGTGATCTCAGGCCAGACTACCGTGTTGGGCACCGTGTTGGGATCGGCAATCGGTGCCAATCAGAATCGGAATCTTGGTAAAACCATTCGGGATGCCGCGATCGGTGCTGCATTAGGCGCAGGCGTGGCGGGTGTCACAGGTAATCGCACGATTACTCCTCAAAAAGTGACAACAGGTGCAGCGGCTGGTGCCACCCTGGGCGGTATTCTTGATCGCTCTGGCAACAGCAAAGTTGTGGTGATCAATCCCGATGCTGATCTGACCCTGACGGTAAACAGCAATACGGCTCTTTAGTCGGTGAATTGCCCGTGTGGACGGCAGTTTACAAGTCACGATCGCGAACCGTCCACAAAAACCACTTTGTACGTCAGCAGACATAGAGAAAAGTAGACTAAGAATAGCCAAAGAGAACGGGCAAGCCACTAATGAGTGACCTGCCCGTTCTCGTAACGTGACACTATCGTCAGTCACGTTGAAAATTAGGTGCGTTAGAGATTCTTCTCGCTTAGTTCGCGCGCCATGTAATCAAATGGCTGGTCTAAAAAGGCTGTGTTGGTGATGCCAGCTTCAGCAACCCGCTCCTGAACGATCGCCTTGAGGATTTGAATGCCCCGGACGGTTGGGCCAGGTGGCACACCAAGGGAGTTGTAGGTTTCTCGCAAGCCTTCCAGCACCCGTTCATCTAGCACATCAGTATCGCCTGCGACTAGTGCATACGAGGCATAGCGCAAGTAGTAGTCCAAATCCCGCAGACAAGCCGCATACCGACGGGTTGTGTAGGCATTACCACCAGGACGAATTAACTCTGGCAGCTCATCAAACAACTGAAGACCTGCCTGCTTGACGATCGAAGCCGCGTTTGCGTTGATCACGGCTGATGCCTGGACTCTTGCGATGCCTGTGTCGAAGTAAGACTTCAGGCTGTCGATGGCATTGCGGTCCAGATAGCGACCAGTAATGTCGTAGTTTCTGATCAGACTCGTCACTGCATCCCGCATAAAGTTCTCTCCCAATGATCCTTATATATGACGTTTGGCTATGGTTGGTTCGTTCAAGTTGCTTTGTTCAAGGTTGGGATGTGATCAACACCACTTTGCAGATGAACAGTTCAGATGAACGTCGGCGCAAATTTCCCCAAGCGCTCAGCCTCACAGTGACAACCGCTGGTTGCGATCGCAAACGGGTAACAACGGCTCAATTACCCTTTACCCAGCTTAAAAGGCAACACTGTCAGCTTTTTGGAAGCCTCTAAACGCCTAGTAAAGTTTACCATGCGCGTGAAACCGAATCGTGACGCAGCGTGATTGTAAACATTAACTGTTACAAGACTGACAACACGACGAAAGTAAGTGCTTTCATTCAGTGCAGCGACAGATTGCAATCTTAATCTAAGTTTAAGCTTACCAAGAGAGACCGACTTTTTGTAATATTTGATACAAAAACCACTCAAGCCTATCTCTAGGATGATTCAGATACACAAGCTCTGAAATCTAAGGTGTTTTTTGGCGGCGAAGATGCCTCTGCAAAGCACTTTTCTTAGCTTCGGAGACTTAACAAAGTCCTTTGGCATAGAGCAATTCTGGTTTGAGGCTTATAGGTGATCTCTCATTCGGGTTCAACTCTGCGGCTCAACGCTTTCGTCCGCGCTTTCATTGCTTGATCGCTTAAGTATCGTTCACGGTTAACTCATTCACCTCCGAGCCAAAACCGTTTCTACCGTAGTTTCTCTTCTCCCAACTTTGAGACAGTACTTCAACAAGGAGTAATACATGGCAACCCCGCAGGAAATCCTGGAATGGATTAAACGTGACAAGATTCAGATGATCGATCTGAAATTTATTGACACACCAGGAACGTGGCAGCACTTAACGCTGTTCCACGACATGATTGACGAGAGCAGCTTTAGCGATGGCGTTGCCTTTGATGGCTCCAGCATCCGGGGGTGGAAAGCCATCAATGACTCAGACATGGCAATGGTGCCCGATCCAGATACGGCTTGGATCGATCCCTTCATGGCAGAACCGACCCTGAGCATGATTTGCAGTATTATCGAGCCACGTACCGGGCAACCCTACAGCCGTGACCCTCGATCGATCGCCCAAAAAGCGATCGACTACCTGAAAACTAGTGGTATCGGCGACAACGCGTTCTTTGGGCCTGAAGCCGAGTTCTTCCTGTTTGATGACGTGCGTTACGATCAAACCCAGAATTCGGGCTACTACTACGTCGATAGCGATGAAGGGGTGTGGAACTCTGGACGCGAAGAAGCTGGCGGCAACCTGGGTTACAAGCCTCGGAATAAAGAAGGCTACTTCCCCGTGGCACCCACCGACACGCTGCAAGACATCCGCACCGAGATGCTGCTGGCGATGAAGCACTGCGGCGTACCGATCGAGAAGCATCACCATGAGGTGGCTACTGGCGGACAGTGCGAACTGGGTTTTCGGTTTGCCTCATTGGTCAAAGCCGCCGACTACCTGCTGACCTACAAATATTGCATCAAGAACGTGGCGAAGAAGTACGGCAAGTCTGCCACCTTCATGCCCAAGCCCATCTTTGGTGACAACGGTACCGGGATGCACTGTCACCAATCCATTTGGAAAGACGGACAGCCCACCTTCTTTGGCGAAGAGTACGCTCAACTCAGCAAAACGGCGATGCACTACATCGGTGGTTTGTTAAAGCACGCTCCCTCCTTGCTAGCGTTCACCAACCCCACCACCAACTCTTACAAGCGGCTGGTGCCTGGGTTTGAAGCACCTGTAAACCTGGCCTACTCTCAGGGCAACCGCTCGGCGTCCATCCGGATTCCGCTTTCTGGTGGCAACCCCAAAGCGAAGCGTCTGGAATTCCGTTGTCCGGATGCGTCTTGTAACCCTTATCTGGCGTTTGCAGCTATGCTGTGCGCGGGTATTGACGGCATCAAGAACCAAATTGATCCGGGCGATTCGCTGGATGTAGACATCTACGAACTCACCCCTGAAGAATTGGCGAAGGTGCCCTCGACGCCTGGTTCTCTGATGGATGCGTTGAAGAACCTGGAGACGGATCACGCATTCTTGACGGCAGGTGGTGTGTTTACGGAAGACTTCATCGAAAACTGGATCAGCTATAAGCTCGATCGCGAAGTCATTCCCGTCAGCATTCGCCCTCATCCCTATGAGTTTGCGCTGTACTACGACTGCTAAGCCAAGCGGCTACAAGCAACGGCACATCTAATGTTTTGTTTGCGGCGATCGCTCAACCCCTTCTCCTGCCTTCAGGCACCCTTAGAGAAAGGTAGAGTGGTTGCCGCTTTTTGTGTTAGCTGTTTGGAGCGATCGTTCCCCGACAGAGCGATTGGTTGTTCACCCGTTTGCGGCATTTGCTGATGAGATTCGTTACAATCAGTTACAGTTGTCAGTGTCTAAATGCTGCCCTCAAGGTTTTGACAAGCTGATACACCAGGCTTTGCAGCAAGAACAAGCACTGTTTTGGGCTGCTTAACTCGTTCATCAGCACACTCCTGACAACGGTACAATCGCCCCTAGTTAAAAAACCGAGCTTAAACCATGACAGTCGCTTATCCCCGCAAACTCAGTAAAACTCTAGGCGCACGCGAAATTCTCAGTCAGGTTGTGCGTGATCGTGAGATTCACCTGATCACGCTGAACCGCTATCGCTACAGCGAACAGCGGAGCTGTAAGGATCTCACAAACTTGATTGAGCAACTGAATGGCAAATCGCCTGAGTTGATTCGAGACTTGTCGCGACACATTTCTGACGAAGCCCGCCATGCCATGTGGCTAACCGATTTGCTAGTCGCTTTAGGGTCCAGTGTGGGTACACCACCAGGTTCCTCCTACATCGAGGAATTTGAGCGCCTGCTGGATGCCGAACTACACGACCCAGAAACCGATTTGGATGGCTTTCTCATTTCGACGCTGGCAGCCATTAACGTTACTGAGAAGCGTGGCTGTGAGTATTTTTCGGCTCACATCTATGCACTCAAACAAGCACCCCAGACTGAAGAAAATATCAAAATCCGTGAGACGATCGAGCGCATTTTTCCCGAAGAAGCAGGGCATGTGCGGTGGGGCAATCGATGGTTAGCAAAACTGGCTGATAAAAGTCCAGAAAACCGTCGTAAGGTTGAGACAGCGAAGCAGCGGTATGCTGCGATCGAGCAAGCTGCCTTTGAGTCAGGACTGGATATCACGTTAGGAGCCGAACTCCGCCGCGTGAGCAATCTTTTAGATATTGCCAACACCATGTCTGTGTGGGAACGTCCTCAATATTTGATGGAACGCCTACCCCAAACGCTGCTCTCTCCCGATCTTCAGTTCACGCGCATTGATGTCGCTCAACGGGCGTGGAAGCGCGATCCAAAAGCATTCATGGAGCGGTTTGTGCCCATGTTTTTGGGTGGGCTGAACCGTAACAGCGCACAGCAGATCAAGACCCCACAGGCCAACACGCCTTCTTAGTCCTCATCTTCTTAGTCCTCATAGGCAGGAAGAAGGACTCGTTGATGTTAAAGGTAAAGCGATAGGCTGAAATAATGACGAGATGCTTTCACAGGCATCTCGTTATTGTTTTTAGAGCAGCCAGCTCTTTTGATTAGCAAATATCGGGTATGAGGTTTGTTTAAGTTGGGATCGTAAGGCCACGTTCGATCGCTTACCTTCGCACGCCAACGCAATCCCAAAAAACTCTGGAATTCCGATGCTTCAAGCGGTTGTTAAGCATGACCAAGCGTTCAAACCGAAAGACGTAGGCTGATACCCCTTAAATTTCTGGCTGTAGAAAATTCGGTAGCTAAAACGGCTTCAGAGGAACAAAGGTTAAAATACAGACGTAGACATAACTAGCCCATCTATTTTTTGAGGCATCTATGGCCGCCGAACTGGCTCCAGCGTCGAATCCGCTCATTCCTGCCGCTCAGGACGCTTTAGCACTGAGACGGGTCTTTGAACAGATTCACGCAGACAGTTGCCCAACCTCTTTTAACTTCCACATGCATACCGTTAATTCGGACGGGCAGTTACAGCCAGAACGATTGGTACAACAAGCGATCGCCATTGGTCTACAAGGGTTAGCGATTACGGATCATCACTCGGTCAATGGCTACCGTATCGCTCATCGCTGGCTAGAGGAACAGCCGTGTGAAGAGCGCGATCGCCCTCTTCCGCACCTCTGGACTGGCATCGAGGTCACATCCCTCTTGCTGGAAACAGAAGTTCACATTCTTGGCTATGCATTCAATCCTGAAAATCCTTCAATGCATCCGTACCTCCTGCATCACGCCCCGAAAGGCCCAAATGCAGACGCTGAGCAGGTCATTAGCGCGATTCATCAAGCGGGCGGCTTAGCCGTACTGGCGCATCCTGTTCGCTACAAGCGATCGCCCGAAGACCTGATTCCTCAAGCAGCTCAGTTTGGCATTGATGGCGTAGAAACGTTCTATGCCTACAATAATCCGAATCCTTGGCAAACCAGCCCTGAGCAAACGCTGCGAGTCCAACGGTTGAGTGCTGCCTTTAACCTGCTAAACACCTGTGGCACGGACACTCACGGGTTAAACTTACGACAGCGACTTTAGTGCCAGTTCGTCAGCGTTAGGGGCTGTCATCAATGACTTATACACATGACTTTTAGCAAGGGTTCCAGCCCTAACCTTGTTTGTGAGGACGGGCGTTGTAAGGCTGATACTCAAGGTTCTTGAGCTTAATTGATGACGCGCCCTAACGTTACCCAGAGGATTCTAACTCACCTTGGGAGTTTCGCTGTCAATGTATTCTCGCCAACGCTTGATATACCCATTGGCAAAATCAACGACGATCGCATCATCGGCTTGAGTCTTTTTCCCGGTGCTGGTCTCGATCTCCTCCCATCGCCATTCAACGGCAGCTTGTTGTTGATCAGCGATGAGGCGCTGAATGCTGATTTTGACGTGGCTATGGCCTCTAGCAAACTCCAACGCAACCTTCTCGATCGCCTCACGACCAACCCAGCGTTGTCCAGGTACAATAAATTCACCATCCGGCGTAAACAAGGCTGCAAACGCTTTGGCATCGCCTTTCATCCAGGTGGTTGCGGCTCGTTCAATGAGCGATCGCACGGTACCAGGCATCGCTCTTACCTCGCTCTGGATCGTTGAAACTAATCGTGGTGTGGCTATAACCTGTGCAGGGTGAACTAGAAACATTAGCATCATAGCTGCTGCAAGCAACGTGAGCGGGAAACGCGATCGTACATTGCCGTAAAGGCATCGTCTGTCAGCGATCCCGTTAGTTACAAAGAGCTTAAAGCGCATCGCCACCAGCTTATGGAGTACCTATAGAATCGAGTCCTGGGACTACGTAAATCCCAAGACTCAATCTAAACTCTGCACCGCAACACGAACGTCCCTACCTCTGACCGCTCTGATGGAGGGTTTCGCCTCCCGTTGGTAGTAGCAAAGTGGAGGAAGCGACAAAAACTCCACAACCGTTACAATCGTTTGACCTTCGCACTGCCCTTACCCTTGCGGTCGCTCTCCTTGGGGGTAAAGTTCTGGGCCACAGCGGTACAACGCCCATGCAGTGAACTGTCTTTACGATGATGTGTCTAATGTAGCGATTAGCGGCTTGAAGCAACTCATTCATAAGATTGGAGTAAGCCTACCCCTATTGGTGGAGCTACTGAACTAACTGCTCACTCGCTAGTAGGAGACGAGTTAGGACGCGGCTGATGTGATGAACTGTGCCAACCGTGGTGTTCTTATTCAGCAAGTCTACGCTGGTACTGTTCGCGGTTGAATTGTTGTTGCTCAACGGTTAACAGCGCTGTTGCCGAAGGTGGACGCATATCCCACTGTACCTCTGCTAAAAACAGCAATGTGCCAGCAATCACTGCCCCCGTTGTCGCGAATGACCAGGGAGCGCTGTAGGGTAGCACTGCAATCCCCAGTAAATGCAGTACACCTGCCAGCATGAAGGTGCGCGATCGTACCCCCCAACCTGTACAGAAGTAGCCGATCGCGCTTAGTCCCAGCCACATTGGGCAGAGCTGCATTAAAACCTGACCCCAACCCAAAAAAATACCACAGTCCGTCAAGCCAAGACCAACGAACATGAGCGCTGCCCACACGTATACCAGCCAACAAAGCTGCTCGACTCGCACCCAAAACCAGACTAAAGCTGACATCATGAGCGTGCCAACCAGCGTTAGCACTGACCACAACACCGCTTGTAGCTGCCAGCTCAGGGGCAAAAATTGAGCCGTAATAAAGATGAGTCCTGTGATCCAGCCCCAAACGACAAAAACCTGATCAATACGGGTATAAAGTAACGATAAAAGATTGACGCGCCCAACCTGCCAACGCAGCCTCCATAGACCTTGTAAATCTTGAACATCAAGCGCTTCTTGTTTTTTGCGGATTAGCGGTTCACTGGCGTTAAAGAAGGTCATGCGTTGGAAAAAATGTCCTCTACCTATAGGCATGTTTCTTCACTTTAACTAATATCCAGCAGTGTTGGAGCAGACAGCTCATCACAGATTTTGTCAGTCAGGCTTGCGATAAGCTCTAGCTGCCCCTAAGACTCAAACTAGAATATATTCAGATTTCTACTGCGTTGTAGACATATGGCACTCTCATGACAGCAAGTTCTCACCCAAAGCCGTTTCTATCCCTCTGCATGATCGTCAGAGATGAGAGCAAACATCTAGCACGTTGTCTAAGGAGTGCCCAACCCTATGTCGATGAAATCGTGGTTGTCGATACTGGGTCGCAGGACGATACAGTGGCGATCGCGCACCGTTTTGGTGCGCTCCTCTTCCACTTTGACTGGTGTGATGATTTCGCCGCTGCCCGGAATTTTTCTCTCGAAAAAGTGACGGGTGCGTGGGTGCTCATTCTCGATGCCGACGAAACGCTGGTAGTGGAGACTGACACGCTACAGCAGCAGTTGGCAGCTTCCACCCCTGAAGTGATGGGATATGCGCTCACCCGTACAGAAATTACCCTGTTTGAAGGAGATCTCAGCGGCGGGTTTCACATCCGGCTGTTTCGCAACGATTTCCGCCTACGGTATGTCGGGCGCTATCACGAGCAGTTGCGGCATCAAGACGGTAAACCATTGACGGTCGATACATTTCACGCACTTAAAATCCTGCATTACGGCAATCGTGATGAGCAGGCAGTTTTAAAGAAAACGATCGAGCGTGATATCCCCTTACTCGAAAAAATGCGGCAGGAACAGGGCTTAAACCTCTGGCTGCTGGATTGTCTGGCACGTAACTACATTCGTACTCAGCAACCAGATCACGCCCAGGAATGTTATGCCGAAGCCTTTGATCGCCTTTTGCCTCACCTTCTCAGCGGCGAACCGCCCACAGAGTTTTTCTGGGTGCCCACATTAGTGTGTGAACTGGGCTGGCGATCGCTGGATGCCGAAGATCTGGAGTCCACTCGTCTCTTGTGTCAGCGTGGACTGGAATGGTGCTCGAATCACGCCCCTCTCAACAATCTGGCTGGGGAAATCTTGCTGATGCTGGGCTTTCCGCTCGGCGCGATCGCCTATTTTGAAACCTCTCTCCGTTTGGGACAGGAGGGCAGCTACTATCAAACGGATCCCTGCCCCAAAAGTGCGATTACAACCGATCCTGCTGGTGGAGTGAAGCGCGCCTATCAACAGCTTGGTCAACCAGAAAAGGCGATCGCTCGTTTTGACGTGCCACCCGATGAGCGCGATCGCCATTTTTGATAACAATTTCTGCGGTTGTCGCCATCAAAAATTAAGATGAACGGTACTGTTCGATGAAGGCAACCTAACTTTGCTAGCAGCTCTCCTATACGGTCAAGAAGATTTACGCTTAGAAACGGTTGCAGACCCCACTCCAGGCCTCGGTGAAGTGGTGCTGCGGGTCGGAGTCGCAACCACCTGTGGCACAGACCTGAAAGTATGGCGACGGGGTGGACATGCCCGCATGCTGAAGCCACCGACCCTTTTTGGGCATGAAGCAGCCGGAGAAATTGTGGCGATCGGTCAGGGGGTGACAGGCTGGAAGGTGGGCGATCGCGTGGTTGCCAACAATTCCGCCCCTTGCATGACGTGCTTTTTCTGCCAGAAACAGGCCTATTCGCTCTGTCAGAACTTGCTGTTTAACAACGGCACCTTTGCGGAGTACCTGAAGATTCCCGCGCCGATCGTCCAGCACAATCTGCTGCCGCTTCCTGCCGCACTGCCCTATGCGTTAGCGTCTATGACCGAACCGTTAGCCTGTGTGCTGCATGGAGCTGCTCGCTCGCATGTCAAATCGGGCGATCGCGTCGTTGTTTTGGGCGATGGAGCGATCGGGCTAATGTTTGTGGCCGCGTTAGCTTCTGGCCGAGGCGAATGGCACAATCAACCACTGACAACTGACGGTCATCGCTTTGCCGAAGTTATTCTCTTTGGCGGCAACGAGCAACGGTTGCAGTTGGGCAAAACGTTGGGAGCCACCAAAACCTTCAACTATCGCCGCGTAGAGGATGTTCCAGCGCTGGTGAGATCCTTGACCGATGGGTGGGGATCTGATGTGGTGATTGAAGCGACAGGCGTACCATCCGTGTGGGAGACCGCGATCGCCTGTGCATGTCCAGGCGCAACGGTGAATCTCTTTGGCGGCTGCCCTCGTGATACCAGTATTACAGTGAGTACAGAGCGACTGCACTACAGCGAATTGACGCTCAAAGGGGTGTTTCATAACACGCCAACCCATGTTCGCGCCGCGCTCAACCTGTTGGCAAGCCGCACGTTGCCCTTTGAGCTGCTGGTGAGTGAGCAACAGCCCTTGACCGAGTTAGGCTCTGTGTTTGAAGCTATGAAGCAGCGACAGGTCGTGAAAGTTGCGATCGCGCCCTAAACGAACGATCTTTAGCATGCGGACGGCAACGCGAAATTGTTCGCTCGTTCAACCTGACAGCGCCTACAATCAAACGCAAAAGCCTATAGATTTTGCTCAAATTCGTACACTTGTACTATAATCAGGGAAACGATCGCTCATTGGCTAATGGGAGCGATCGTTTCCCTTTTCTCTCCCTATGATTACCTCACTGAGTTTGCTAGAACGCGCCAAGCAAGGAAACGCTGAAGCCATCGCAGGGTTGATGAACAACGTGTTGCAATCCCAAGACGTATGGGTAAAGGCTGCGCTGGATGCTGATTGTCTTCAGATCATGCTCAAATCGCCTGACCCGCTGCATCAAGCCACCTGTATCGCGTTTTTGCATCGAGGTTTACTCAAGCTTCAGCCACAGGCGATCTCCCAGGTCAGAGCCTATGCGTGGCGAACCGGAGATGCCTTTCCACTCTGGATTGCTACCTTCCCACTGGAACCATCGCCCGAAAGCCATCTCAACTCGATCGCCACCTTCCCCCCACAAAAGACCGCTTCGGAAGCACTTGTCTCTAACAGTCAGGCTCCAGAATCATCTTCTTTAAGCAGCACCTCAAAGCCTGTGTCAACGCAGCCGCAGTCAGTATCCTTAGAACTATCCCCTAAACGACGGTTTGAACTCTTCAAGATGGGATTTGTGCTAGTGCTAGCCACAATGGCCTATTTTATGGTGATGGGCGTATAGTGCTACCCTGAACGGGAATAATGCGTTCAAACCACTGATGCCAGGAGGCGTAAACTGGATGACGCAACCCGATCGATCCTTAACAATGAGGCAACGGGCAAAACTGGGTGATCGTGCTGCCATTGCCCAAATCATTCAAAGTGCGATCGCTCACAAGCACATAACCGCTCATGTAGTGTTTGACGCTCATCATTTAGACATTTACCTGGAAGCAGAGCTCACCCCTGACCAGCAGATTGCTACAACCCTGCTTCAGCGTGAACTGTTGCGCTTGCACTTGCCAGCCCTCACCACCATCACCATCAGCGGCAAACAGACGGTAGCCAATCAACCCGTCTGGGTGCAAGAACTTCAGCTTGAGACGGCCCCCGCGATCACAACCTCCTTGCAGCAACCATCGCATGCTGTTAAATCTACTCACCGTAAGCCGCCCTTTACTCTGACATTTAACGATGTAAGGCAATTTTTAGCGAAGTTCAATCCTCTGAAACTAGCATGCATTGCTTGTTTGGCGCTTTATGGCCTGTTTGGAGCCTCTCACTACACCGTAGACGGCTTTCTGGACGGCAGCGATGCCATCATGATGTTTTTGCATGGGGTCAATTTGATCTTCCACGAAGCAGGGCATACCCTTCTAGCAGGGTTTGGTCAATTCCTGCACATTCTGGGTGGTTCGCTGATGCAGGTGATGGTGCCAGCCGCGATCGCAGGCTATTTCGTCGTCACACGTCAGATGTATGCTGGGGCGATCGCGCTTTGTTGGGCTGCTCAAAACGTATGGGATGTCTCCATCTACATTCAAGATGCACAGGAGCGATCGTTGCCATTGCTGGGTGGGGAAGGCGTGCTGCACGACTGGCATTTTTTGCTGCTAGACATGAACCTGCTCGCACAGACTCGGCTTGTCAGCAGCCTCGTGTTTTTGCTTGGCTCCGTCCTGTACCTTGTTGCGATCGCGGTTGGCCTTTACTACGCACGTGCAAGCAGTGCGCCCAAAAGCCAATCACTTTAGCTTCTCCTCTTAGCTTCTCCTCCGTCTCCTCTGCTCCCTCTGCCTCCCGCTTCCCCTGCCTCCTGCCCTTTCTACCTAAAAAACTCTTCAGCCGTCACAGGCGCATTCGTCCGCCGTTCCTTCGGCAACTCCAGCTTGATTGGATTTTGTGGCTCAAGCGGGATCAAAAAGCGATTGCCCCAGCCACCGTTGATGTCTTCTGGACGGATGGAAGGAGGCGTTGTGTTTCCCGTTGGCAGGGCGATCGCCAGCGTCTGACTCACCTGAAGGTATTGCTGACCGTCTGCCGTGCCGTGAACAAGCTTGCGGGAAAGCTGAATGTTCTGCTTGGCTAGCTGATTTTCGAGTTGCTTTAACTGATCACTGCGATCGACCGGGGCGAGCGTTGCCAGAAACACAACCTCATTCGAGGGAGCAACCGTCAAGTTTAGCTTCGTTTGGTCAAGCTGCCAAGACTCCTGAAACCGTCCATCGGTTCCAGTCTCCCAGAGGTTCAGCGTGGTGTCCCACGTTCCTCGATTCACCTCTACAGGTTGATACGCCAAGACCGCATAGGTCGGGTTAGGGTTGAAATTTTTGGCCGCGATCGTCGCTGGGTAAAGATAGCGAATCGCTGCGACCATAATCTGCGTTTTTTCAGGCAGGTTCGTTTTACCTGCGATCGCATAAATCCCAGGTAAGCGATTGTCTACCGCAAACTTCAAGTTAATGTCCTGTGAAGGCTTCCCTTGCAGCAACCGCGAGCACCCTGTACTCAGCAGCAGCACCGAGGCAAACAGAAACCATCCTTTGCACCGAAAGGGAGCCAGATAGACGCGAGAGCCGTTTCCCATAATTGACGCAAGACCTGTGATTGAGCAACACCGTTGTCCTTCTATCCCTTCAGACAACGAACCACCAGTCCGGTGAAATTGCAAAAGCAAGCCCAAAAATCATCCAGGCTTCATCAGCGTAGAGGCATGGTTGACTTACAGCCCGATTCGTTTGCCTGCGCCATACGCTGTAACCCTCACTCCATACCCCTTTTAACAAGGCGATCGCTCACTGAGTGCAGCACTGCTGTAGCTAAGATACGGAGAGAGAGGGATTCGAACCCTCGGTACGGTCTTACGATTCGTACAACAGATTAGCAATCTGCCGCTTTCGACCACTCAGCCATCTCTCCAGACATTGGAACATCATGATAGCAGATCTCGCTGCAACCGTACCAGCGTTGTGCGATCGCTTTGGTAGAAATCTCAGCATCAACGCCAAGAATCGCCAAAAGAGCACAGGTATCGGAACGTTGTGCCCTTTCATGACAAACAACCTCGCCAATTAACAGATGGCTAGTGTCACAAACGATAACAGGCCTGCAATAACATAGAACGCAGCCACAATGCGTGTCTCAGACCAACCAGAAAGCTCTAAGTGATTGTGATAAGGAGACATTTTGAAGAAGCGCTTGCCAATCCCGTCCGGGCCTTTGGTCGCCTTGTAATAGCCAACCTGTATCATCACAGAAAGGGTTTCGACCAGGAAAAGGCCGCTGAGAATCAAGAGGGCAAAGAGACTATTGGTCATCAAGGCAACGGCAGCCAGCGCACCACCCAACGCCGTAGAACCCGTATTGCCCATAAAAACTCGTGCCGGGTTACGGTTGTGCAAAAGGAAGCCCAGACAGCCGCCACTGAGGCACGCGCAGAACAGCATGAGCTCTGGCGATGTGGGCGCAACCAGAGCGCCTAAACCCAGAAGGGCGATCGCTACCGTTCCACCCGCTAAGCCATCGACACCATCGGTCAGGTTCGTCGCGTTGCTTTCTGCCGCTAGAACAAAGACCGCAACCACCCAAAAGAGCCCTCCCAGGGGCAACATCAAACCAAAGGGTAAGGCAATGGTGGTGATCGTTGCAGGCTGCGTCCAGGCTAGCCAAAGACAAAACAGCGCGCCGACTGCCACCTGCAAGAGCAATTTCATTCGAGGCGTAATGCCTTTATTGGAGCAACCGCGAATAATTTGCCAATCGTCGATCCAGCCGATCGCGCCATAAGCAAACGTCACAATGGAAACCGCCATCACCGATGGAGCAAAGCCAGACCAGACGATCGCCACGAGCAACGCGATCGGTAGAAAGAAGATGCCGCCCATTGTCGGCGTGCCCGCTTTCTTCAGGTGAGACTTTGGCCCATCTTCACGGATCACCTGACCCGCTTTAAACGCTCTTAGCGACGGCACGGCCCAAAAGCCTAACGCCGCTGCCGCAACCGCGCAAAACCAGAATGGTAAGGTCAGAGAAAAAACCTGAGCCAGCGATCGGCCTGCTGCTTCATCGGCAATCAGCGCGAAGGTGCTTAGCCCGGCCGCAATCAGAACGAACAGCCGCATCCCCGAAAGCGTTAACGTTTGAGTTGAAAATAACTTAGCGTCCACAAAACCCTCATTCACTCCACACTACACACACGCGCTCACTGTCAAAATTGAGATCAGCTTTGGATGCGAGCCACTAGAAACGCGTCAGCCTTAAAGCTCTAGTCTTCTAGCTCCAAATCGTCGTCGTCATCATCAATATCAAAACTGTTGTCCTCACCCGCCATGAGATCGTTCAGCTCTTCGCCATCGGCCTCAAGGTAATTTACATCCTGGCTATCGCGTGCCAGCAGACGACCTGTATTTTCCAGCCAGTCTAGAATAGACACTTCTTGCTTGAGTGGAATGACAGCGGCTCGTTGGCTACGAGGTTCTTCACGAAGAGAAGGATTATATGTCATACGTTCTTAGATGAGATTCAGTCATGCGATCGGTTCTATTCAAATCTTAGCCATAATCGGACGACTTCTCCGACCTTTACGGATGAAACAACCAGAGTGTATCACCATAGAGATGAATTGCAAGAGTTTTTTTCGCCTTTCGCTTTCAACCTTCATTTGGTTTAGCGGTTTCAGTAGCTTAGACACCCAAAATCACCCTACTACTGTACGTTTCACTAAAGATATCTCGCTATCCGCACAAACCTCTCATTGATGTTGTTTTCCTGGAGATTAATAAGACATGCTTGGTAAAGCAGCCTTACTTAACGCGATCGCAGGCACAAATCGGGGCTTATTGGCTACCGATCGCGATCGGCAGGCTATTGGTGTGACGATCGCGCAGTTAGAAGATCGCAATCCCACCCCGCGCCCGCTCGAAACACCCGCCATGCTAGAAGGCGATTGGCGCTTACTCTACACCACCAGCCAGGAGCTTTTGGGCCTCGATCGGGTGCCTCTTGCAAAGCTGGGACAGATTTATCAGTGCATTCGGGTTGCTGACAATAAGATCTACAATATTGCTGAAATCAACGGCCTACCGTATCTTGATGGTCTCATCAGTGTGGCTGCTCGCTTCAGCCCTGCCTCCGACCGACGGGTAGAGGTCAAATTTGAACGAGCGATTATTGGGCTAACGCGGTTCATCGGCTACCAATCTCCCAATCGCTTGATTCAAGACATCGAAGCAGGCAGAAAATTTGCGGCGATCGACTTTGGCATTGGCAATCGCGATCAACAAGGCTGGCTCGACATTACCTATCTTGATGAGGATATGCGGATTGGACGCGGCAATGAAGGGAGTGTGTTTGTATTGACGAAAGGGTAAGAAGAGAGGAGTGAGGGGTGAGGAGAGAGGAGTCATACCGATTAAAAGAATGACGGCTATAGATCAATCGCTGGGTAGGGGCAAGGCATTGCCTTGCCCCTACAGGATGTGTCGCATTTTCAATTCAAATTGGTATCAGAAGCCAGGAGTCAGGAGAGCTAAAACAATTAACAGCTAATACTTAACCGCTCAATCAACTCAAAATGCTTCACTCATCCTCCCCCTACTGCCTCTGCGCCCTTTCACCCTTCTGGTTCCTCTTCCTTCCCCTGCCTCCCCTGCTCCCACCGCTTCCCCTGCCCCTACTCTATATGGCTAACCCGTACACCTCTCCCCTCTCCCCTCTCCCCTTACCTCCTCTCCGCCTGTCTCAGTCGCAGTTAAACCGACTGGCTGCTTGTCCCCGCAAGTTTCAGCATACAGATCTGGAGCAGTTGGCGG
Organism: Stenomitos rutilans; assembly: GCF_059505485.1. Lineage (NCBI taxonomy): Bacteria > Bacillati > Cyanobacteriota > Cyanophyceae > Leptolyngbyales > Leptolyngbyaceae > Stenomitos > Stenomitos rutilans. Next base: position 48,419 of record NZ_JCACKR010000160.1, on the reverse strand, counting down.
CACCGAGCGAACCCGACCAGCAGGAGCGGCAAGCCCAGGGAACACGCTTTCACTTGTTAATGCAGCAGTGGCTGTTAGGGCTACCTGTAGAACTGCTGGTGCAGGAAGATCCTCAACTGCAAGCCTGGTTCAGCGCGTTTATGGCAGTGGCCCCTAAAATTTTGACCCTGGCAGACGACCGCCCTGTATGGGGACAAAGCGAACACTCACGAACCTTGGCATTTGAAGGCTATTTGCTGACGGTGGTCTACGACTTGTTGCTTGCTAACGAACAGCAGGCACAAATCTTGGACTGGAAAACCTATCCACGTCCGCAAAATCCACGTTGGCTGCTGCACAATTGGCAAACGCGGCTTTACCCCTTTGTACTGGCTGAAACGAGTGCTTACGATGCCGATCACACGGCGATGATTTACTGGTTTTTTGAGTCGGGTGAGCAAGCCCCAGAAGCCCGCCGCTTCAGTGTTGCCTACGATACGATACAGCATGAGCAAACCCGTCACGATCTCATCCACTTGCTAACCCAGCTAACACGCTGGTTAGAGCGCTATCAGAATGGTGAACCCTTTCCGCAGGTGCCTTTAGAATCGAAAGAGTGCGATCGCTGTAGCTTTGCCATTCGGTGCGATCGGGTAACGCTTCGAGAGGAGACGCGATCGCAGCAGCCGAGCGATCAAGAGAATGCGTTTGCGTTACCGAGTCTTGCTGATATTCAGGAAGTGGCGTTGTGATGTACTGGGGTTAGGGATTAGGGGTTAGGGATTGGGGGTTGGGGTTAGAGGCTGGGGGTTAGGGGGCAGGAGGCAGAAGGCAGAAAGAGGCAAAGGGTAAAAGGCAAAAGGAGGAGGCAGAGGGCAGGAGTCAGGAGTGCAAGGACAACTCAAAATTCAAAATTCAAAACTCTCTTCAACCATGACTGACACTGCAAAATCTTCTGAAGAACCTCAGTTAGCGATCGACATACGCGAGATGGAAATCGATGACCTCGCGCCCGTTTTTCATCTGGGCGAAACCCTTTTTACCAGCGATCTGTATCCCTACATCTACCGCACCTGGGATCAGTGGGAGGTAATTGGGCTGTACAACACCGATCCAGAGTACTGCCTGGTGGCTGAAGTGCAGGAGCAATTGGCGGGCTTTATCCTGGGTACCATCATCAACAAAGCCTCCTGGACATACGGTTACATTATCTGGCTGGGTGTAAATCCTGCCTTCCATCGACGGGGGATTGCTGACAAACTGGTCGATCGCCTCGTTGAACGCATGATTGACGATGGCGCACGGTTCATGATGGTAGACACTGACCCCGAAAATACGCCAGCGCTCAAGTTCTTTGCCCGCAAAGGCTTTGGCAACATGCGAAAGCACGTCTACCTATCAATGAACTTGAGTAAGCACGAATACTACGGCAAACTCATCGCCTACGAACGCGAAAAAGCCGAACGTCAGGTCTGGAAACGGCCGAGGAAGCGATCACCCAAAGCATAACAATTACCCAGACTGGCTAAAATACAATCCATAAGCCTATAGGGGACTGGTCATGGTACAACAGTACGATCCGTTGCGATACCTTCCAACCGATGAGGACTTGCCTTCTTCGGATGAAACCCCTGTGGATAATGAGCTGCAAAACCTGATCCCAAATCTGCTGCTGACCATCCTGGCAACTATTTGGGACGATCGCCAGGACTGGTTTTTTGGTGTGGATATGGGGATTTACTACATTCCCGAACCGCCGTATGTGCCAATTATTCCCGATGGCTTTCTGAGTTTGGGTGTGGAGCGACGGACGCGAGGCGATCAGGGGCGGCTGAGTTACTTGCTCTGGCGGGAGAATAACATTCCACCGATTCTGGCGTTGGAAACCGTTTCAGAAACCTATAACGGTGAGTACGACACCAAAATGGCGAAGTATATCCAACTGGGTGTGCTGTATTACATTATTTACAACCACAGTCGTCAACGCCCCAATCACGAACCGTTTGAGGTCTATCGTCTGGACAACGATCGCTATATCAAGCAGTCAGGCGAACCGTTCTGGATGCCAGAAGTTGGCATTGCGATCGGGCGTGGACAGGGCAAATATGCTGCCTGGGAACGCGAGTGGCTGTACTGGTTTGACGAGAACGGCGATCGTTATCCTACTCCTGATGAACAGGCAGCACTCGCAGAACAACAGGTAGCACTCGCAGAACAACAGGCAGCACAGGAACGGCAGCTACGCGAAGAACTACTGGCGAAGTTGCGCGATCGTGGCATCGATCCCGATACGCTCTAACCCTTCTGCTCTCTGCCTCCTGCCTTCTGCCTCCTAAAGCCTCATCTCCTCATCCAGATAGCGCTTGTAGCCTTTTTCCTGGAGCTTCGCCTGCTTTTCAATCACGATTTGAGTAAGGCTCTGACGATACTGCTGCACCTTTTCGAGTAGCGCTGGATCGTGGGTTGCCAGAATTTGCACGGCGAGGAGTCCGGCGTTACGGGCATTGCCGATCGCCACTGTTGCGACGGGAACTCCGGCTGGCATTTGGACGATCGAGTACAGCGAATCCAGTCCTTGTAAGTGACGGCTAATCACAGGTACGCCAATCACAGGTAAGGGCGTGAGTGCTGCTACCATTCCCGGCAGGTGTGCCGCACCACCCGCGCCTGCAATGATCACTTTTAACCCGCGCACATGCGCTTGCTGGGCATAATCGACCATGCGTTCAGGTGTACGGTGTGCTGAAACGATGCCGATTTCGCAGAGAACATCAAATTCTTCGCAAGCGGCGATCGCGTCCTGCATGGTGGGCAAATCTGAATCGCTGCCCATGATGATACCGATGGGGGGGGAGGACATAGAGGGAATGGGAAGTAGGGAGTGGGGAGTTAAGAAGCCGTTATGCTAGGTTGCATATTGTTGCCATGCTGAGCGCGTTGAAGAACTTGTTGGCATTTAGCATTGAGTTAAACAAGCTCTAATGTGCCAATAGCGCGGCAAACGGTCTTGATAACTAGTTTTTCGTATGTTAAGTGTCATGGATCTAAACCGAGAGCTGAATGATGCCATTGCAAATGGTGATGTGGGTCAAATCCGCCTTTTGGTATTGAAAGGGGCAAGTTTAAAGCATCGAGATGAATGGGGTAGAACACCACTTAATCTACTGTGCAGCAAGAAAGGGGCTAAATCGTGTCGAAGTGATAGAAACACTGATTGAGTTAGGCTCAGATGTCAACGCCAAAAACCATAGTGGCAAGACGGCACTTATGGAGGCTGGAGATCAAGATCTGATAGACATTTTGCTAGCAAATGGCGCAAACTCAGAAACTAAGAATCGTAACGAAAAATCTAGAAAGGCTAAAGGATAAGGGATAAGTTTTAATTGATGTCAGAAAGCTTACTTGGAAATTGTGCTGCTATTCATTCACAATAAATTGTTCGTTTTTTGGGTTCCAAATTAAATGTGAACGATACTCATGAACCCAATTTTTAACTTGTTTAGCTTCAGAGCTTCCTTTTACCCACAATGAGTAATTTGAAAGTTCCTTCGGTAGAGGCAGCAATCTTGCAACGGCTCTAAACGCTAATAAATTACAAAATCCGCAGCCGTGATCGAGCACAATTCGATGGGGTGGCAAGTTGGCAAGAATGTAGTCAACCATACTTAAGTTCCCGAATGTCAAAATTCCTGCCGCTATTACCGCCATGCCATTGTATTGGTTACCTGTCGCGTTTGGCAGATCATGCTCCCATAGCTGTAACAAATGAATGTGAAGCTCTTCAGTCAAGTTTGCTTCTGGAGGTGGATTGAAGTAGCGCTTGAATCTAGGAATATCAGAAACTGTACACGCTATCACTTGGCAGCGCAATTCACCAAGTGACCTCATACGCTTCCAGTATTGGTCGGAAGAATTATCAGTAGCCACAGATGCTTGCTCGTGTGAACTAAATGGATGTTGATTGTCTAAAGAAGATGTCCATTATTGTCTCACCAATAACATCAGCTATTTTAAGCTGAAGTACTGGTAGATCTTGTAGGTTGGGTTGAACAACGTGAAACCCAACACAAATTTTGAAACTAGCGATCAACTGCCCAGGCTAAAATAAAGGGTGCAAGTCGCAGCGAGGTCAAACTCATGGCAGTTTCTCCAGAGGAGAGGTTTCACCAACGACGACCCCGATATAGTAAAGAAGAATTTACCCAACGGGGCAATGCCCTCTATGAATCCAAAATCCGGCTTCAGGTTGAGCCAAACCACCGGAACAAGATTGTGGCGATCGATATCGAGACGGGTGAGTTTGAGATTGGCGATGATAGCTTGAGTGCAGCCGATCGGCTTTTCCAACGCCTTCCCGATGCTCAACCTTGGTGCGTTCGGATTGGCACTGGTCCGGTTCATCGTTTGGGATTTCATACCCCGATAGAAGCACAATGATTTTTGGTTTTGTGCATCATCGAGAGGCAATTGTTCAGCTTGTGGTGATTGGCGATCAGCAAAAGAAGCAAGGGATTCGCGCCGTCATTGACACGGGCTTTACAGGAGGCTTGACGCTGCCGTTAACCATGATTGCGGATCTGGCGTTGACTTGGTTTACACAGCAGGAAGGGTTTCTAGGTGATGGGAGTCGTAGAACATTTGATGTCTATCGTGGGACAGTCATCTGGGACGGTCAGCTTCGGGTGGTTGAGATCAATGCCTCTGATACGGCACCTTTAGTAGGAATGGCTTTACTGGAAGGGTTTGAACTCAGGGTACAAGCCTATGAAGGTGGCAGTGTGGCAATTCTGCCGATCGCGTAGCGGATAGATCGTAGGGTGGGCAGTGCCCACTCTTCTTAGGTCTTTAAAGGTTGCTGATTAGCTTGTCGTACTCTGCGTGTGTTCCAATCCAAAACCAGGAAATGCCGTTCTTTACCTCACACCCAACGCACGGTGGCTTAACCCTGCTCGAACTGACCAATACTTGTTCCCTAGCTTTTTGAAATGCAACGAGGGGTGAGACGGATCGGTTTTGAGCAACTCGTAGCACTGATCAGCCGTTCGCTGAACGCTTTCGGGTAAAGCATCGTAGCATTGCCAGAAGCGTCGAGTGGTATGGTGCATTGGGTATCACAGTTCTCGGCAGTGCCCAGCTTCAAATTCAGCGATCGCCTCTTGCGCCAACGTCTCTAATTTACCGTCTGCAATATCCTGTTCAATCTGTTCATCCCACCGTGCGTAATCCAGATCGAAAAACCAAGCCCTTAGTCTCTCAAACTCATGAGACGGCAGTGAGAGAATTGCATTTTCAATGTTCTCAAGTGACATCAACTGTTACCGCTCTGTTTTTGAGGGAAATTATAGCTTTGCTGACAAAGGCAATCACTCAGTAGGCTAACTACTTGGTTTCCATCCAGTTTTCGCCAGAGTGAATTTCGACGACTAAGGGAATGGATAGTTCGACGGCTGATTCCATTGTAGCTTTGATTTTGGGTCCCAGTTCTGCCCATTCTTCAGGGGGCATCTCGAAGACGAGTTCATCGTGGACTTGCAGCAAGAGTCGCGCCTGGTACGGCTCGATGAGGTCGTGGAGTTTGACCATCGCAATTTTGATGATGTCGGCACTGGAGCCTTGAATGGGAGCATTGGCGGCGGCACGGAGCGATCCGGCATCGTACTGGTCGCGGAGTTTGAGTTTGGTGAGGTCGATCGCCCCCGGTTCCGCCCCCCGCAACCGCTTGAGTGATTCGCTGGCAAAGTTGAAGTAGCGGCGACGACCGAGGATGGTTTCGACGTAGCCGTTGGCGATCGCCTCGCGCTGCATTTGCTGGAGGTATTGGAAGACGTTGGAGTAGCGATCGTTGAAGCGATCGATAAACAGGCGGGCTTCGCTGACTTTTACGCCTGATTCTCGTGCAAACCGTTGGGCACCCATGCCGTAGATTACGCCGAAGTTGATGATTTTGGCGAGGCGGCGTTCTTCGGAGTTGATGTCGTCTTTCTCCAGCAGCAGTCGTGCCGTGAGCGTGTGAATGTCGCCATTCTCCCGGTAGGTGTCGAGCAAGATGGGTTCCTGGCTGAGGTGGGTCAGAATGCGGAGTTCGATTTGGGAATAGTCGGCGGCGACCATCACCCAACCGGGTTCGGAGACGAAGGCTTTGCGAATCTGGCGACTGAAGGCAGTACGGATGGGAATGTTTTGCAGGTTTGGATTGGAAGAAGAGAGCCGTCCCGTCGTTGTTCCCGTCTGGTTGAAGTCGGTATGGACGCGGTGGGTGTCGGGGCGCACCAGCAGGGGCAACGCATCGACGTAGGTGGATTTCAGCTTGCTGAGTGTGCGCTGCTCCAGAATGGCATCAATGACGGGATGATCGCCTTGCAACTTTTCCAGCGTGGCGGCATCGGTCGAAAAGCCCGTCTTCATGCGGCGCGATTTTTTGGTGTCCAGTCCCAGGGTATTGAACAGCAAATCGCTGAGTTGTTTAGGCGAGCCAAGGTTAAATTTCTGTCCGGCCACGTCGTAGGCGTGACGCTCGATCGCCGCCAGATCCGTCTCTAGCTTCTTGGAAAGCTCCTTCAAATAGGCAACGTCAATATGCACCCCGCAGTATTCCATCTCTGCCAGGACAGGCTCCAGCGGTTGCTCCACATCCAGTAACAGCCGATGCAGGGCGGGAATTTCCTCTAATAGAGCGCGAAGTTTGGGCACCAGGAGGAAGGTGGTGTAGGCATCTAAGCCGCAGTAGTCTGCGACAGCAGGAATGGCGATATTGGCGATCGTTTTCCCTTTGGGTACCAGATCGGTGTAGCTTTGCGCCGTAATGTTCAGGTGTTTGCCGCTCAACTCGGTCAGATTGTGGCTTTCGTCAGGGTTGAGCACGTAGCTTGCCAGCATGGGATCAAAGATCACGCCTGCCAGTTTGATACCCTGACAGCGCAACACTAGGCGATCGAACTTGGCATTCTGCAACGCTTTCGGATAGTCGGCGCTTTCGAGGATGGGGCGCAGTGCCTCCAGCGCGATCGCTTTATCGAGGTTGCCACCATTGGTGTGTCCCAGCGGAATGTATGCCATGTCGTCTAGTGCGGCACCCCAGCAGCAGCCAATTCCTACCAGATCGGCATCGCGGGGTTCGAGCGCAGTGGTTTCAGTATCCCAAGCGACGGGAGTTTCAACGGTGGTGAAGGTCTTGAGGCGATCGACTAACTCTGTCAGCTTCTCAGGCGTATCGATGATATGAGGCGTAATAGTAACGGGCAAGACCTTCTGCGCAGCGATCGTATCTTCAGCGCTGAAAAACCACAGATCGCCATCTTCCCGGTACTGGGGCGTTGGGGTTGCCTTATCTACGGGAGCCGTATCAGATGTGTCTTCTTGACCACCGCTAAACTGGCGATGCACTTTCTGGATGCGATCGATAAACGTGCGAAATTCCAGCTTTTCCAGCAGTTCATTGACGATCGTCTCATCGAAATCGCGGATGCGGCACGACTCCCAATCGACCTCCAGTGGCACATCCAGGTGAATCTGCGCCATCCACTGCGAATGACGCGCTTCGTCTTTACCTGCCTCTAGCTTTTGCCGGACGGCACCCTTGATCTGATCCAGCGACTCGTAGACCTTTTCCAGCGATCCATAGGTGGTGAGCAACTGCACTGCCGTCTTATCGCCAATGCCTTTCACGCCAGGAATATTGTCGGAACTGTCGCCACACAGCGCTTTGTAGTCCACCACCTGCGACGGCAGAATCCCCATTTTTTCCTTCACCTGCTCCACGCCAAATTCTCTGGGTGGGGGCGTGCCTTTGCCGTAAACCGTGCTGAGATAGAGGACTTTTGTCGCCGATTCGGGATCGATGAGTTGGAACAAGTCCCGATCGCCACTCAAAATCTTGACCAAAAAGCCATCCGCACTCGCTCGTCGTGCCAGCGTCCCAATCACATCATCCGCTTCGTAGTTTTCTGCGGTCAGAATGGGCAGATTCAGCGCCAGCAGCAATTCTTGCAGATTTGCCAGATCGGGAATGAAATCCTCTGGCGTTTCGGCTCTGCCTGCCTTGTAAGTCTCATCCGCATCGTGACGGAAGGTTTTTTCAGACAGGTCAAAGGCGATCGCCACATACTGCGGCTTCTCCGCCTCCATCGTTTCCAGCAGCGCTTTCAGAAAGCCATAGGAGACGCTGGTAGGAATCCCGCTTTTCGTTCGGAGTCCGCCGTCTCGTCCTTTTGCAAACGCAAAGTAGGAACGGAACGCCAGCGAATGCCCGTCGATGAGGAGAATAAGCGGTTTGGTGGAGGAGTTAGCAGGAGAAGCCAAGGGAATGCCATTGAAGGAGACAAAGTCTATTGTAAGGAATTCAGGCGATCGTCGTTGTCTTAGACCTCGGAGGTTTCCAAAACCTCCGAGGTCTTGAAACCTGCGAAGGCTTGAGGGCACTCTTTCCCTTAAGGAACAGTGAAGGACGATCGCACTCACATGATTCGGATAGGCTGTCCTGCGGGTGCAATCGCCCGACTAGTCCCAGAGATCACTTGAACCAGTTCAGATATTGCTCAACCTAGTTCAGAGGTTGCTCGACTCAGCTAAAAGATTACTCGACTCAGCTAAAAGATTGCTCAACTCAGTAAAAAGATTGCTCGACTGAGCGCAAAGTTAACTTGACTTATCTGGAAGACTACTCGACTGAGTTCACCCCTTGCTCGAGCCATCGTTTTGCTTACTCAACCTATCTCTGCCATAGCTCATTCAAGTCATTTAATGACTCAACCCATCTCAGAACTGGCTCGTCCTATCTTAGAGATAGCTCAACTAGCTTGCAGAATAGCTCGGTTCAGTATTCTACTGTCTCAAGCTACCTCTACGTAGGATGCGTTAGCTATGGCGTAACGCATCAACTACGAACTAGAACTACGAACTGACTTCTGACTCCTGTTTTGAAGGTGCGATCGATGTCTCAGATTAAATTCCATCCATGTTTGTCTGAAGAAGCTCTTCAGCTTCAACAGGTGATTGAAGCTGGCGCGACGTATGCTGAGGACACCTTTGATCTTGGTACAGTATTCTTAATCATCAAGGAGATTGAAACTAACGAAAGCTTAGAAGACTCAATTGATCCAATTGTCCTTGCTAACGGCTTTCTCGATTGTCTAGATGAACCCTACAAAAAGTATTTACCTGCACATCATGCAATTCAGCCTTGGTGGGAAATTCCGTCTTCTCAAGAAGCTGAAAGGATAATCGTGCGGTTACTGACTCATAGCGTAGTAGCGGAGCCTTCTGCCTTCGACTACGTAGAGCCAGCGATCGAATTCACTCACAAACTGCTTCAACTCATTGGCGAGTCTTGTCATTTTGTAACCAACGTTAAACGGCGCATACACTGGCGGACACCTGACGATTACTATCTTGAAAATAAAGCCGGATTTGGTGTCTTTAACGTAGGGTCTTGCTGGGATGAAGGCATAATACTGATCTCACTCAAGCGCATTGGAATGTTGTGGTTCTTGGGTTACGACTAATCGGCATAAAAGGTTGCTAGTCAGACCTCCAAGGTCTTGAGGTTACTCGCCCTTTGGTCGATCGCTATCGATATAAATCACCACTTTCGCAGGGCCATAGCGATCGCGGATGACCCGTTCCACCCGTTCGGCGATCGTGCGCGCCACACTCATGCATTCTGGGTGCAGGATGAGCCGCATTTCGACAAAGACCTGACGGCCGACAACCCCGCGTGACTGGATGCCGTAGCAGTGGGTAATCCCTTCCACCTGATGGATGGTTTGGGCGAGAGCTTCTGGCGCGATCGCCATTTGCTTCATCAGCGATGGCAACTGCCAGTTAAAGACTCGCCAGCAGTTGCAAACGGCAACAATGAGCATCACGATCGCCAGCAAGGGATCAAGCCAAAGATATCCATGCCCGACTCCCACTAATGCAGCCATCACCGGAATGACCAGCCACGTATCTTGAAAGAGGTAAGAGGCACTGAAGCGCAATGCAGTATTCTCTAAAAGACCCGCCTCGTAACGTTGAAAGCAGGCAAGGCAAAAGTTAATGGTCAGCACCACGCCCAAAAGCTGAAAGAGGGGCGGACTCATCCGCAGCGGCAATACATTTCCAGCATCTTGCGCGATCGCCCCTAGCTGCTGTACGGATGATGCCAGTACACTAAGGCACGCAAACCCCATAAAGGCGGCTAGCAAGAGTGCCAGTATCGCTTCTACCCTACCGTGCCCGCTCACTTCCCGGCCGGCCGGATAGCGCGAGGTAATAGCGATCGCGCTCAACAGAATGCTAAATCCATTAACCAACGTCTGGAGTGACTCTGCAAGCAAGCTCAATGACTGCGTTGCCCAACCAATCCAAACCTTTACAACCAAAACAAGCAGTGTCAGCCAAAGTGATGCGAACAACACTTGACCCACCGCCCGACGACGACCCTGTGCCTCAGCCATAGCCTACAAGCTACTATGAGATTTGCTTTCACATTATCAGCGGTTAATTTAGTAATGAACGGAAAGTAATTGATGATCGCGAGAAAAACTTGGAAGCTAAGGCAGAAGGTAAAGGGCAGAAGTAGTTGTTGGTTGTTGGTTTTTAGTTTTTGGAAAAGCAGGGGAGGCGAATGCTAACTCAAACCTTTTACGCTAGCGGCTGATAGCTGACCGCTGTAGCTTGCTTCCCGCAGGGTTAGCTGACCGCTCTTCCAACTCAAAACTCAAAACTTTCTTCCTTCCCATGCAAAATCAGTCTATTGGTAACGACATCAAACTGCTCGTGCTTGACATTGACGGCACGATCGCGGGTGTTTCAAACGAGATTCGCAAACCCGTCATTGAGGCTGTCCGTGCTGCTCAGGCAAAGGGGATTCAGGTCGCGATCGCGACGGGCCGGATGTATCAGGCGGCGGTGCGCTTCCATCAGGCGATCGGCTCTACTCTTCCGCTGATGGCGTATCAAGGTGCTTTGATTCAAGACCCCACGACTCAGGAAGTCTACCGCCATTGGACAGTGCCAAAAGCATTGGTGCTTCAGCTTTTGGATTATTTTGAACAACCAGAGTTGCGAGCGCTCCTCTCTGTCCACTTCTACATCAATGACCAGCTTTACGTCCGCGAGATCACGCCAGAAACGAAAGAGTATGCCGAGCGTTCAGGCGTTACCCCACTTGCAGTTGGCGATTTGCGCACCGCTTTAACAACGGAACCCACAAAAGTGCTGGCACTCAGCGATGATACCGACTTAATCAATACCCTATTAGGCAGTTTGCAGACTCGTTACACGCCTGCTGAACTGTACCTGACGAAATCTGTTGCCACCTTTTTTGAAGCGACCAATCCCCTCGTCAGCAAAGGAACAGCGGTGCGCTATTTGGCAGAGGAGCATTTGGGACTACAACCAGCGAATGTGATGGCGATCGGTGACAACTTTAACGACGTTGAGATGATTGAGTACGCTGGCGTTGGCGTTGCCATGGGCAATGCGCCAGAGGCCGTTCAAGCTTTAGCCAACTGGGTCGCTCCTGATGTAGAAGACGATGGGGTTGCGACCGCCATTGAAACGTTTTTGCTCTAACGCCAGTGCTTGCGATCAAGCGGACTTCTAGCAAGCACGAGCCTTCTGCCCTCTATCTAGCAGTCAGCTATCAATTATTAGCGGTCAGTGGTCAGCTTTTACCACCTTTAGCCTTTAGCCCTTAGCCTTTCTCTTCATCCCTCATCTTCTGCCTAGCGCGACACCTGTACCGGAGTCCGGTTAGGCTTCACCTCAAATTCAGCAGGCTGAATCATCGATCGACCAGTCATCTCAAGCGGTTGAGGTAGCTTCAAAATATCCAGAATGGTGGGGGCAATATCGGCCAGACGACCGTCTTCGCGTAACGGCACCTCCGTTCCATGAACGGGAATTTTGCGTCCTTCGCCTTCCACCAGAATGAAGGGTACAGGATTGGTGGTATGGGCTGTCCAGGGGTTACCCTGCCCATCGCACATCACCTCTGCGTTGCCATGATCAGCGGTGATAATTGTGGTACCGCCTGCCTGGATAATGCTTTCTAGCAAACGACCGAGGCAGCGATCGACCGTTTCTAGCGCTGTCACCGTCGGTTCTATTTTGCCCGTATGACCCACCATATCCGGGTTGGCGTAATTCAGCACAATCAGCGAATAAATACGCTTGTCAATGGCTGCGATCGCCACCTCCGTTACTTTCTCAGCAGACATGGCAGGCGCTTTATCGTATGTGGCTACCATCGGACTGGGCACCAACTCCCGATCTTCGCCTTCAAAGGGGTCTTCAATCCCGCCGTTGAAAAAGTAGGTAACGTGGGCGTACTTTTCGGTTTCAGCCGAGCGAAACTGGCGCAAACCGTTGTGGGCAATCACTTCGCCCAGAATATTGGTCAAATCCTGGGGTGCAAAGGCCACAGCAACGGGTAACTGTGAATCGTACTGAGTGAACGTGACGAACGAGAGGGGGTAAATCAGCTCCCGCTGGAAGCCATCAAACGCGGGATCAACGAACGCTTGCGTTAACTGCCGTGCCCGATCGGGGCGGAAGTTGAAAAAAATCACCCCATCACCAGGCTGTACCGCACCGGGCGCAACCCGTGTGGGTAGCACGAATTCGTCATGTGTCCCTTCTTCATAAGAGGCTAGCAAAAGGTCTAGAGCCGATCGCCCATCGCCTTCGCCATCCTGCATCATCACGTCATACGCAAGCTTGACCCGATCCCAACGGTGGTCGCGATCCATGCTGTAGTAGCGTCCGCAGAGTGTGGCAATGCGCCCAATACCACGATCGACAATGTAGTTTTGAATCTTTTCAACGGAAACTTTGCCAGCGGTTGGTGCCGTATCACGACCATCGGTAATCACATGAATGCATACATCATCTAGATGTTGATCCTTTGCCAGGTCGATCAATCCAAACAGATGAGTCAGATGCGAATGGACGCCACCATCCGAACATAGCCCTACCAGGTGCAGCTTTGTACCGTTTCGTTTGACATCCTGGCAGACTTTAACGAGAGCTGCGTTGCTCAGCAACGTCCCATCTTCTACCGCATCCGAAATTCTCACCAATTCTTGCGGTACAACTCGCCCAGCGCCGATGTTCAGGTGCCCGACCTCTGAATTGCCCATCTGCCCGTCTGGCAACCCAACATCCTTGCCTGAAGTGCGAATTAAGGTATGAGGATACACCGTCCAAAGACTGTCAATCACAGGGGTTTTTGCTGCTGTAACGGCGTTACAATCAGTGTCCTCTCGATATCCCCAACCATCCAAAATCACCAGCACTACTGGAGAGATAGGCGCTTGCGCCATAGAAACTCGCCCTTCCATGAATGAGTTCTCAGAAATAATAGCATTGCCGCTTGTATCCTTAAAGCTATAGTGAGTCCGGATTGCAATCTTTTTGTAGTCTTGATGGATTGATGAAGCGTTTTGTGCTTTTAGCAAGATTGTGCGGATGCCAGGGGTAGGAGCAGGGAAGTAAGGAAAGCGGGGGAAGCAGGGAGAGTAGAAGAAGGCTAGTTTTTTGAAGAAAGAAGCTCACTGCTAAAGCAACTCAAACCTCGCTCCGTCTGCCTCCTCCGCCCCCCTCACTCCCCGCTTGGCTTCAACCCACTAGTATCAATCGATCGCACCCTCATCGCAGGATTAATCCACTCGTTCAAGCCCTCTCCTAGCAGCGACAAGCCCACAACCATCACCGTCATCGCCAGACCGGGAAACAACGTTGTCCACCAGATACCGCCCGTGGAGAGACCATCCAGTGCCTGCCGCAAGTCGTAGCCCCATTCAGCGGTTTCTTCGGGCAAGCCTAAGCCCAAAAAGCCCAATCCACCTAACGTCAGAATGGCATCGGCAGCGTTGAGCGTAAATAGCACTGGCACACTTTGCACCACGTTCAAAAACAGGTATCGGCTGAGAATGGCCCAGGTAGAAGCGCCCATTGCCTGTGCTGCCTCAATAAATAGCTCAGTTTTGACGCTAACGGTGTGGTTGCGCACAACGCGGTAGTACTGCGGCACATATGCGATGCTGAGCGCGATCGCGGCATTTAGCACTCCACGACCCACCACAAAGGCCAGCGTCACCGATAGCAACAGTCCCGGTAGCGTGTAAATAGTATCCATCAAAAACAGCAGCAAGCGATCGAGCTTACCGCTCAGATACCCGCTAACCATGCCCAACGGTACACCAATGACCAAACTCAGCAGGGTTGCTAGAACGACCACCTGAAGTGCTGCCTGACTGCCAAACACTGTGCGAGACAGCACATCATATCCCAAACGTGTGGTGCCAAACCAATGTGCCCAAGACGGTGGCTCCTGCGTCGGATTTGCCAGGAACTCTGTTGGGTCTTGCAACCAACCAAATTGTTGCAACACCGGAGCGAGCACTGCCAGCCCCAAAAAGAAGATGGTGATGAGCAACCCAACCTGCGTCATGCGTGCAGAAAGGGAGGGACGATCAGCAAAACGAAAGAATTGGGATATGGAAAGGGTCATAGGGAAGTCGTGTAAAGGTTAGTTTTTGGTTATTCGCTCATGTGATCATTCCAGCGCTAATGCTAGTCACCACCATGCCCTTACCTTAGTTGATGCGTTGGGATTGTTGATCACAGTGCAAGCCGTTGCTGCCAACGTGCCCGAACGCGAAGAAGCCAAACAGTTGCTTGCCAAGCTAGACCAAAAACGCCATTAAATGCTTCAGTTGGTTCGCATTTGAGCGAGGGAGTCTTTTCTAGAAAAGCGTTTTTGCATTGGGTTAATACCTTTCAGTAAATTTTAGAGGTGTTTCTGCAATGCTCAAGGCACTTAAGGGGGCATTCTGCGGTCTAAGCGATAGGCAATGGAGCACGCTTACAGTTGGCTGTATTGGTGCCATTTGCTATTTCATCCATCACCGCAATGCATCATTACTTGTATAGCATTAAACCCAATGCGTTTACAGCATTTAATATTGCGTTTTTTGCAAACAGATTGTGTTGACAAACAGTGGCACGATCGTAGTCAGCATTGAAGCTTTAGGCGTTGCGATCGACACGTATTTAAGCTTTTTATCGGCACCCCTATAAGTAAATGCATGATTGGCATTTAGCAAATGCCAATCATGCAAGTTTTACTTCTAACCGTTACATTCAATACAATTATTCACGCTTTTCAAATTTACCGTAAGGCTCATCACCTGAAGGAAGCATTTTCTTACTGCCCAAATCAAACCATTGTGGGTATATCCAATACGATTTTGCACAACCAAAACGGCACGTAGTTGAGGCTAATCATTGCTAAAGTGCCTGCCAAATCGTTGGCGCATTCTTGCTAGACCGGATGTATAGACATCAGCACACATTGTTGATGACAAAGAAGAATACAGATCATTGAACAACTGTTGACGTTATTTTCTAACAGGAAACATCACCATGCTGCGAGGACTTTTGTCGTTTAGAGGTCCCTATCGGATCTTAAACTTTGCCTGGTTCGCTTTCTTTCTGACCTTCGTGCTGTGGTTTAATTACGCGCCGTTTACCACCGTTATTAGAGAAGATTTGCATCTCACAGTTGCTCAGGCTCGCACCATTGGTTTGTGTAATTTAGCACTCACCATTCCAGCACGAATCATTATTGGCATGGTGCTCGATCGCTTTGGCCCCCGCATTACGTTTTCAGCACTCTTAATCTATGCAGCTATTCCATGCTTTGCCTTTGCCTCGGCTCAAGACTTTAACCAGCTAGTACTTAGCCGTTTAGCTATGGGCATTGTAGGGGCTGGATTTGTGGTTGGCATTCGTCTTGTGGGGGAATGGTTTCAACCAAAGCAAATTGGCTTTGCTCAAGGTATTTACGGCGGTTGGGGTAATTTTGGCTCCTTTGCAGCAGAAGCGGTGTTGCCTCTCATTGCGTTTGGTTCTGCCTTTCTGTATGCGGGGCATGAAAACTGGCGACTGGCGATCGCGCTTTGCGGAATCGTCTCCGCTATTTACGGTGTGATCTTCTATTTCAACGTACAGAACACGCCTCCCGGTAGGGAATACCAACGCCCCACTCGCAACGGCGGTATGGAAGTTACCAGCCGCAAAAGCTTTTGGGCACTTGTTCTCACCAACATCCCGATGTTTGGCGCACTGGCACTCATTACTTGGCGCTTACAGTTAGTGAAATTTCTCAGTCCCGCAGCGATGTATGGCATCTGGGCGTTTCTGATCGTTTTGTTTGCCATTCAGACCTATCAGCTGTATCAGGTAAATCGTGAAGTGGTGCAGGGCACGAAACATTACCCGCCCGACGATCGCTATCAAATTAGCCAAATCATGGTGCTCAATCTTGCCTATGCTGTCAGCTTTGGCTCGGAATTAGCCGTTGTCTCCATGCTTCCAGAATTTTTTGAGCATACGTTTAATCTCAGCCACCAGATCGCTGGCCCCGTCGCTGCAACCTATCCACTTATGAACTTAATTTCCCGCCCTGCGGGTGGCTTAATTTCAGACAAAATTGGCAGCCGCAAGTGGACACTGACTGCCATGATTGGCGGCGTTGGTGTTGGCTACATGATGATGAGCCTGATCACAGGCGGTTGGTTGCTTGCTCTAGCCGTCACCATGACGATGTGCTGCGCGTTCTTTGTCTTTGGCGGTGCGGGTGCCACATTTGGCATTGCTCCTTTGATCAAACGGCGTGTCACAGGGCAAATTGCAGGAAACATTGGCGCTTACGGCAGTGTGGGGTCAGTTATTTACGCGACCACCTATAGTTTGCTGCCTCAGACGGTTGAAGGGAACCGCACATTTTTTCAGTGCTTGGGTATGACAGCGATCGTGGTTTGTTTCCTCTGTGCCTTCGTTTTGAAAGAGCCAGTTGTAGCTAAGAGCGAAGCATTTGCCGAAGATCCAGTCCTTGTAGGGCATTAGAACTGTGTCGTTGATTGGTTTATGCGATCGCTGAGCGGCTTTCTGCCCCTGAGAGCCGTTCAGCGCCTCTCATCCTATATTCACTGGAAACCCCTATGGTACTCAAGTCTTCAAGTAACGATGCGGCGGCTGAAAGCTTTGAAGTGCAGAGCAACTATGGCTCGAATGAACTGGGCTATCAACAGTTAATTATTTGCGCGGCGTTGATTGGTATTGCGGGTGGTCTGGTCGCGACCGCTTACTACTATGTCTTAGAAGCCTGTCTGCACCTGGTCTGGCATGCAGTGCCAGAGGCGATCGACCCCTATTTCCCTACCAATTTCCCCGTTTGGAACTACGTCTGGATTGCAACGACGATCGGTGGGTTTTGTGTGGGTTTGACCCTGCGCTTTATGGGGTTGCCCGGTGAAGTGGCTATGGTGGTGGACAAGGTGCACGATCCCGGTCGGATTGAAGTGAAGCAAACGCCTGCAATGATTGTGGCATCACTGTTTTCTATTACGGCTGGCGGTAGTGCAGGGCCAGAAGCACCCTTAGTACAAATTCTGGGCAGCTTTGGCGGTTGGTTAGGTGGCAAACTGCGGCTCACTCTGTCAAATACTCGTGTCTTAACCTTTTGTGGGATGAGTGCAGCGTTGGGTGCCTTTTTTGGCGCGCCGTTAGGAGGAGCCTTGTTTGCCTTGGAATTGCCGCATCGACGCGGGTTGGAATACTATGAAGCACTAATTCCAGCCGTTCTGTCAGCCATTCTCAGCTTCTTTGTGTTTCGGTTTAACACAGGGCTGACGATCGGCGGTATGTACCATTTTGAAGCCATTCCAGAACTGACGCTGATGAGCTTGGTACATGGGTTGCTACTAGGTGCAGCAGGCGCAGCGGTAGCCGTCACCTTTGTAGTCATCTTTCGACTGATTGGCTCTCTGCTGAAGCGGCTAGAGCACCACACTATCTTGTTGGCAACGCTGGGTGGATTGGTTATTGGTCTGCTAGCGCTGGCAGTACCTCAGACACTATTTTTTGGTGAGAAAGAAATTCAGACGATCGTCGAAACGGGCGCAACGTTAGGACTAACGATGTTGCTGATTGTCGGGTTCACTAAGATGCTGGCGATCGGGTTCACGCTGCATTCTGGCTTTCGGGGTGGTTTTATCTTCCCGCTATTTTATCTGGGTGCCGCCTTTGGCTGCGCGATCGTGCAGGTTTTTCCTGGTATGCATCCCACCATTGCAATGGTGTGCATGATGGCAGCGGTTAATGTTGCCATTACTAAAACGCCCATCAGCAGCACAGTTATTCTGAGCGTTTTATCCGATACCGCGATGGTGCCTGTGATCTTGATTGCGAGCTTTACCAGCTTTTTGCTCACAACCCAGGTTTCGCTCATTGGCACCCAGCGATCGCGCACCATCTTCCCCGCCGAACCAAGCTTCCAGTCAGCTCCCCAAGCGATCGCGGTAGAAGTGCCTGTAGAAGTGTAGGGAGCAGATCTTGCAAACTCGGTTACAAGGGTTTGGGGTGTGCCCCCTGTCCCCTATACTCAGTCCAACGGAACGGCTTCCTTACTGAAATCTAACCCATTCCAGGGATCAAGCTGCTGCTAAGGCGCTTAAGGGCACGACTGGCAACATCGGCGTAACGCAGTTCACCACACAAAATCTGCCCAATGCGCTCAGTGGCAGCAGGGCGTTTGATGCCAACCTTGTAGCCAATGTGAGGAATGCGGTAAAACACTCCAGCTAGCCGCTGTGCCCAAGCCATATCAGCACCCCATTCGTTATTGATGAGATCGGTATAGCCTTGCAGTGCATTGACATTGCCTGCCAGTGCTTCGTCGATCGCCCCTGCCGCCTTAACTCCTGTAAAGATAGCAGGACGAATGCCTTCAGCGGTGAAGGGATCAACCACACAGGCAGCTTCTCCTGCCAACAGTGCATTTTGAGCGTGGAGCGGTTGATTTCCATCCCACAGGCAGAGGGTGTGAGCCGTTAGTTGACCCGCTTTCACGTTCAGACCAGACTTCTGAGCGTATTCAGTTAGTAGATTGCTCAAGTCATTAGGATCATGGCCGCGAAACGTTGCAATGCCCAGAGAGTAGCCATCAGCTTTGGGAAACTGCCAAATATAGCCATTTTTGACCATGCCGAACTCAAAAAAAGCTTTCTCGGCATCAACGTTGGCTGCTGGCACTTCTAGAACCGCTCCAGACCGTCGCTTCGGCTCCTTAAAGCCAAGCCATTTTGATGTAAGACCGTTTGCCCCATCAGCGGCAATAAGATAACGCCCAGTGATGGCACCATTAGGAGTGTTTACCTGCCAGTGATCAGTTTTAAACTCAATACCTGTTGCCTCAGTCTTGTCTTTTAGCTCCGCACCCTGCTTTTGTGCCTGCTGCACGAGAAAGTGATCAAACACATCGCGGCGTACCATCCACATTGGCTCGGAGGTTTGCAGCTTAGCATCAACCGGATCACCAAGCTTCCAGGTATAGCAGATGTTTTCCAGTTTGCGATCGATGGCAGGCGCAAAATCAAAATCGAACCATTGCGCGATCGCGGGAGACACCCCGCCACTACACGACTTATAGCGCGGTAACGGCTGTTTTTCGAGCAGCAGCACCGATCGACCCCGTTTTGCCAGATGGTAAGCCGCACTTGCTCCAGCAGGGCCAGCTCCCACAACAATGCAATCAAACATTAGACCGACTCTCCTTCAACACTCCAAGACCTTTGACGCTAGCAGTTTGGCGGCTTTGTTCAGAAACGTCTCTTAAAAGGCGATGTGTTAAATAAGCACTCTCGCTTACACTCTCACATCGATCATGATTGCGATTTGAGGCACGACTAAGCTCAAAATACCTACATGATCGTCATACACTTAACTGTAAATGCGTCAGAAATTGTACTGAAGACGGCCCCATCTTAAAAGTAGCAAGCGTTAAGCCTCAGTTATTTGACGTAAGTCAGTGCAAAATGGATTATTCTCGCTCAAAAGCCTTAGGGAAGACACGCTTGAAAGTGAGCCAATGAATCTCATCTACGTACTCGCCTCAATTATGCGATTCACCAGTTACACGGAGTGCAAAGTTCCGATAAGAATCTTAGGATGGAAGCATAAATCTTTTATAAAGCGCGCAGCCTCGCTCAGTACCAGTAGTCATGAGTCATCGACTTTGCACTCCAGTGCTGGACAATGCTGAACAAGAGGGGGCTGCTCGTTCAAATTGAGCTTTACGACGAGCCATTGATCATCTGCTCATGCCCATTGCAACCCATCTGGTGAGGCTAAATTTATGCTTTGGGAAGTTTGTATTCGGTATCCCAACGGACAGGAACGTGCACTTCGCTCCTACAAAGATCGGGAAGTAGCCCTCAAGCGTATTGATACCATTTATTTAGAGGGCTATCCGATGCATGTTGCTTACATTGTACGACCAGCGCAGGAAATCGCATTTAGCCATTAGCTAGCAGCAGTCAGCGGTTAAAGAGCTTGGGAGGAGTCACCCCCTTGGCTGGTAATGTCGCTTGTAACGCTCCTTGGAGTGGCTTCATGGCTGATGGCTGATCGCGTCTAAACAGTCATGATGTCTTTTTCTTTGTCAGCAAGCACGTCGTCGACTTTGGCAGTGTATTTATCCGTCAGCTTCTGGATCTTATCCTGCAAATCGCGAGCTTCATCTTCGGGCAATTCGCTACTCTTTTCTTGCTTTCGCACCGAATCAACCGCATCGCGCCGAATGTTGCGAATCGACACCTTACCTTCTTCAGCGTATTTTGCGGCCATTTTGACTAACTCTTTGCGTCGATCGCTCGTCAGTGGCGGGATATTAAGACGAATCGTCGAGCCATCATTGTTTGGCGTCAGCCCAATATCAGACAGCGAAATGGCCTTTTCAATAAGGCTGAGGCTGCCACGATCGAATGGTTGTACCGTGATCGTCGAAGCATCGGGTGTATTAATGTTTGCAAGCGATTTGAGCGGTGTGGGTGCACCATAATACTCGACCTGGACACGATCGAGAATGGAGGCATTCGCGCGCCCAGTCCGAATCGTATTGAACGATCGCTGAGCGGCTTCAACCGCCTTCTGCATGTGTTCTTCTACATCAGCTAACTTCACAAGAACCTCCGACAAGCGTTCCAATTTGTTCGCCCGCAACGGCTCGACGCACGTTTCCTTTTACGGAAAGGTCAAACACGATAATCGGGATATTGTTGTCCTTACATAAGGATATCGCAGTACTGTCCATCACCCGTAGATCTTGCGTGAGAATATGCCCGTAGGTAAGGGATTTGTAACGGCGTGCCTCAGGATTAATACGTGGATCAGAGTCGTAAACGCCATCGACTTTAGTTGCCTTGAACAATACGTCTGCCCCAATTTCAGCTGCACGAAGCGCCGCTGTGGTATCTGTGGTAAAGAAAGGGTTGCCGGAGCCTGCACCAAAAATCACCACTCGCCCTTTTTCAAGGTGGCGCATCGCTCGTCGCCGTATGTAAGGTTCTGCGACTTCTTGCATGGAAATTGCGGTTTGAACGCGTGTCGGCACTCCAATCTGCTCTAGCGCATCTTGGAGCGTCATGGCGTTCATAACCGTGGCGATCATCCCAATATAGTCAGCAGTCGCGCGATCCATGCCCGCAGCAGCGCCTTTGACTCCTCGGAAGATATTGCCACCCCCAACGACGATCGCCACCTGTACTCCGGTGGCAATCACGTCGGCAACTTCTTGAGCAATATCTTGCACAATATTGGCGTCGATTCCGTAAGAAAGCTCACCCATGAGGGCTTCACCGCTTAATTTCAGCACGACTCGCTGGTAAGTGACTCCCATGTGGTGCTATTTCTCTTACTCCAGGTTGCTTTCAACCATAACGATACTCCTTCGTGGCGAGATTCGTCCACTTTGAATCGGCGAGGGGGGATGACATGAGTGAAGTAGAACGGTGTGACTCTCTGTGCCTTCTCCACGTCATAGCATCTGCCCCACGATCGCGCAGAGTCTCTGTGATGCACCGTTGCGTGCCCCATCGACGAGTTGTCTTCCCAACGCCTACCCTAAACGCTGGTATAAACTTTTGCGTAGTAAGCCTGGTACTCCTCAGAGAGGAGCGGTTGCCACCAGTCGCGGTTTGCCAGATACCACTCTACCGTTTGCCGCAAGCCAGTTTCGATCGTTTGTGCAGGACTCCAGCCCAGTTCGGTCTTGAGTTTAGTAGCGTTGATGGCATAGCGGCGATCGTGCCCCGCGCGGTCTTTGACAAATGTAATCAAACTGCTAGAGGGTCGCACAGGTAACTCCGGTGCGAGTTCGTCCATCAGCGCACACAGCATATGCACGAGATCCAGATTCTTGACTTCGTTATTACCGCCAATGTTGTATGTCTCGCCGGGAGTACCGCGATGAATCACCACATCCAAAGCGCTGCAATGGTCACCTACAAAGAGCCAGTCGCGAATATTCTGCCCGTCGCCATACACAGGCAGCGGCTTGCCCATCAAAATGTTGATGCACATCAATGGGATGAGTTTTTCGGGAAAGTGATAGGGGCCGTAGTTATTGGAACAGTTTGTAATGAGCGTTGGCAGGCCGTAGGTGTGGTAGTAAGCGCGTACCAGATGGTCACTCCCTGCTTTTGACGCGGAGTAGGGGCTGTTCGGCGCATAGGGAGTGGTTTCAGAAAAGGCCGGATCATCAGCGCTCAAACTACCGTACACCTCATCGGTAGACACGTGATGGAAGCGAAAATGCGTTGGCTCCTGCTGCGCTTTCCAATACTGCCGAAAGGTTTCGACTAGCGTGAAAGTGCCATTGATATTTGTCCGCACGAAAGCATCAGGCCCCAAGATGGAGCGATCAACATGGGACTCTGCCGCAAAGTGGGCGATCGTATCAACCGCTTCTTCTTGCAGCAAGGCATCAACCAGGGCGCGATCGCAAATATCACCCTCTACAAAGCGTAGATTTGCTTGCTCTTCCTGTACTGCTAGCGTTTTGCGGTTGCCTGCATAGGTGAGGGCATCCAACACGACCACGCGATCACCGGGATACTTTGCGCACCAGTGATGAACAAAATTAGCGCCAATAAAACCTGCCCCGCCCGTAATTAAAATGGTGCGTGGGGTTCTGGATAAAGATTGCTCGTGCTCTATAAGGGTCATAAACTCTAAGTACTCACATGTATAACGTTAGACTGGTCGAACGGAACCGAGAAGGCGTTGCCTTGAAGACGACTGGAAAAACAGCAAACTTGACGTGACGGCCATATGACGCGCTACACCCTACTAATTACAGGGTCAGGCTGGTTTTGCCTGGTCAACGATCGTGGCACCAACGAGTCGCTTAGGAGTCGCCGATAAATGTCGAGAATGTCATCAGCTTTGACATCCCAATCAAACTGGCTCACAGCGCGATAGTAGCCCTTTTGCCCCATCGATCGACGCAGCGCTGGAGATGCTGCCATACGGATCATGGCTGCCGCGAGGTCATCAATAAACAACTCTGGCGATCGCGGCTCAATCAAAATGCCACAGGACTCGTTCAAATACTCTGAAGGGCCACCCCAGTTTGTGGCAATGACTGGAACGCCCATCGCCATCGATTCTAGAACAACGGCACCGCCGCACTCCAGCATACTTGGTAATACCATCACATCTGACTGTTGCAACCGCTGCGCGCACTCAGCTTGAGACAACCACCCTGGAAAGGTCACTGAACCCCTGTGCTGAGGTTGCTTTAGAATGCCTTGATCGCTTGCTGGATCGGGAACTGAGTGCAATAAGCCCAAGGCGATCGCCTGCTGTTGCAGTTGAGCAGACTCAGGCCCATTACCAATAATTTCTAGCTCAACGGGTAGGGTGCGGGCAACGCGCTCAAAGGCAATCAGCAGAAGGTCAACCGCTTTCCAGTGAACAAGTCGACCGACAAAAACAAATTTTGTGGGTTGCACCGTTGCTTCTAAATGTGCATACTCTGAATGTGCATATTTGGAAGCCACCTTACTGCTTGCAAGCTCTGGTTGCCAAATCGACAGATCAACGCCATTCTCATACAGCTCAACCACGCAGTCACAGGTACCCTTAGGTAGTGCCGCATGGGTACGTGCGTTTGCTACGAGTAAGGCTGCTGCTCGACGCTTGCCCGGTAATAGCCAATTCAACCAATTTGCTATCAGACGACCAATTCCAAGCGTGAGATGGACAAAGCGGCTTTGCATGTACTGGAAGGAGGGCGGGTAGTTCATGCCACCATTCATGGGGCCAATGATGACTGGCGCACCCACGTCAAAAATCAGCGATGGCTCTTTAGGGGAGACGGGAATTGGTTGATGTACCAGGTTAATTTGGTGGTGCTGTACCGTTTCTCGCACCAGAAGACGCTGCTCCATCTGAGTGAGAAGGCGCGATACAAAGCCAACGGTGACATATGCTAGGCGATGTGGCAGAAAACGACCAACTTTCCATAAAAGCCGATGCAGGTGGGTATCAGAGACAAAATAGACTCGATCGAAATCCTTCCCCAAAAGCAGCTTTAACTCATCACGAGTGCGTTCATGCACAACCAACCAGACTTCCACTTGGCGTTTACGCAACACGCGAAAGTAATGGAGCGGTAGTACCGCCTCACCGCCAAATTTTGCCGATGCATGTTCTGCCACAAGCAGCACACGAGGTTTATTGGTAGTCATATCAAGCTTTTAAACACTGGTAATACACCCATTGGCTAAGCAGTTCTATAACATGGTGTGCAGGCTAACAGCTTCTACTATTGGTTAGTGTTTGGGTGTTTCAATCCATGTATTGAGGATCAGTGCGTTGAGAATAGATCGAGCCGCGATCGACATCACAGTGCAGGAGCAATACTAACGCTAGTGCCGCTAGGCTAGCTCAATTTGGCAGTCGTCGCCAATCATAAAACGAAGCGCTTTAGGACGTTGCGGTGCCGTTTTAAGGTGAGCGCGCTGTCCAATCACACTGTCAACAATCCGCTGATGAATACCGACAATCCGTGCACCTTGAAGGATCACACTATGTTCTAAATCTGCGTCAATGAGCGTTACTTGATCCGCAATACTACTGTAAGGACCAATAAAAGAGTTTTCCAGGTGGCAATTTTTCCCAATTGTCACAGGGCCACGTACAGTACAATTGACGAGCTTGGAACCAGAACCAATCTGTACACGCCCAGAAATTTGGGTTTGAGCATCCACTTCGCCACCAAGGTCTAGTGTCAAACACGTATCGAGGATAATCTGATTGGCTTCGAGTAAGTCATCTTTTTTGCCCGTGTCCAGCCACCACCCTTCGATTTGGCGTGCCTCGACGTGCTTTTTCTGGTCAATCAGGTTTTGGATAGCATCCGTAATTTCAAGCTCACCTCGCGCAGACGGTTGAATGCAATCGATCGACCCATGAATGGTAGGCGCAAAAAAGTAAATGCCGACCAACGCTAGATTTGATGGCGGCACTTTGGGCTTTTCGACTAAGTGGATGACTCGCCCCTGCCCATCTACCTGAGCAACGCCAAAGGCGCTTGGATTAGCAACAGGACGCAACATGATGAGCGCATCCATGTGCTGATCCTTAAAGTGATTTAAAAACCCGCCAAGTTCGTTTTGAATCAGGTTATCACCCAAGTACATGACAAAGGGCGCATTGCCCAGAAAGGGACGGGCAATCTTGACGGCATGCGCTAGACCAGCCGGGTGCTCTTGCAAAATGTAAGTGATTCTGGCACCAAAACGCTCGCCATCACCCGTTTTTGCCTTCACTTCTTCACCCGTTTCGGGGCTGATGATAATCCCAATTTCTGTAATGCCTGCCGCTACAATGGCTTCAATGCCGTACCAAAGAATGGGTTTGTTTGCAACAGGCACCAACTGCTTGGCTCCCGTGTGGGTCAATGGACGTAACCGTGTACCCTTACCACCACTAAGAATAATTGCTTTCATAAAAAGGGTCTCTGGATGAGCGTTATGTGTTAAGGATAGACTTCGGCTAGTTTAAGCGGCTTTCCGGCTTGATCTTTCGTAGACAAAATTGGTTCTGCGGCTAGAGACCAATTGATCGCTAAATCAGGATCATTCCAAAGCACGCAACGCTCGTATTGCGGCGCGTAGTAGTCGGTCGCTTTGTACAGCACTTCGGCAACGTCTGAAAGCACTACAAAGCCGTGACCAAACCCAGCAGGCACCCAAAGCATGTGCTTGTTTTCAGCGCTCAGGGGTCGGCTCACCCATTGCCCAAACGTTGGCGAATGCTGACGAAGGTCAACTGCGACATCTAAGATAGCGCCGACAATGGCCCGCACTAACTTACCCTGAGGCTGTTGGATCTGGTAATGCAACCCCCGCAGGACGTTTTGGCAGGAACGCGAGTGGTTGTCTTGCACGAACTGACCAGTAAAGCCAGTTTTATCGGCAAAGACACGTTCATTAAAGCTTTCAAAGAAGAAGCCGCGATCGTCTTCAAAGACGCGAGGCTCAAAGAGCATGACATCGGGTATTTCAGTGGGCAAAACGTTCATCGAAGAATCCTCACAATACGTCCCCTACACCCAAGATTTAAAGCGTTTTATGAGAACTTTGCACTCAATTTTCCCAACTTTTGTGCGCTAACTCTAAGCGTTATAGCCTGCTGATCGGTTAATACTCAATGCGTAGGAAAAATCTTCATTAAAAAATGAAGATCCTACTCAAAAACCGCCTGTAATATGTGAATTCATGCTGGCATCCGTAAATCCACTCAGCAAAGCACTCAGTTGCAATACAGATACATTTGTGTCAAGTCTTAAAGGAAACAGCAAGCCTGCTGGTGCCCATCTATTCCTAAAAACCAGGACATCCCCTTGTTTAAAGATGACTTGCTTAGAGGCTAATGGTTTTGGATCACAGTGGTAGGCGCACAGACTTTTCTTCAGTTTCCCAAGTTCTTAGTCGTGTTCAGATGAAGCCACTTATGCAAAAGCGTAGCGAAGGCAATCAGATGAAACGGAGTTTCCTAATTGCTGCTTTGCTACGCCTACTTCATATTGAGAGTGGTCTGACAAGTTGAAGCTTAAACGCTGCAAACAGGCTTGTCGTTGGCGTTGAGCTTAATGGTTCCTTCTGAACCGCCAACAACGAAAGGCTCTTGGCCGTCTCCAACCTTTCTAAGGAAGACTGGCTTCTGAAGCAAGCACGCTCTAATTTTCTCACCCCAAGCCGGATAGTCGGTCGGCGTACCGTCAGTGATGGGGGTATTTGTGGTGATAGCAGGGTCTTTCACGATCGCCAGTTCGATCGGCAGTGTGAAATAGATCGGTGTGACGGGTGGCGTAGGAAGATCAACCGAGCGACCGCCTACAATCGTTTCGCTGTCGGGGGAAGTGGTCACTGCCAAGGGGGCCGCAGAGGCAGCAGCAGCATAACCCAGCGAAAGTGCAACCGTAGCAGCAATCGCAATTCGTTTCAACATAGCGGAGTTCTCCTCAATAAATCTGTAGTGATTGACTGTCTTTGAGCAATCGATAACGAGGCAATGCCCCTGTAATTGATATCTCTATCATTTATAGAGCTAACAGGTCGCTATCATTAATCCCTCGAAAGGAATAAGCTTTAAGCCATTGCTCATACACTATGAACCCTATGCACATTACCATAGCTTAAGCGCTTGAAATATCGTAAGGCTATGTGAACGAATCTTATCAGGTGCGATCGTGGCGTTTCAGGTAACATCTCGCAAAAATTGACGAAAAATAGGGATTCGGCAGGCATGGAATTTGAGATGATAGCGGTTGCCTGTAATACCTCTAACCAATTAATGCGATGGCACGTTCTGCCAGTGCTGCTGCTGTAATACCGTTGACTGACATCAATTCTCCAGCGCTAGCCGTTGTTTCACCACGTTTCCAAGCGAACGTATCTCGTTTAGCAGCGCTTCGCAGCATGATTGGCTCTAGCATACCGCTAGCGCCACCCGTCACACCCACAAGCGCATCGCCGCCAAACAGCGACTCAAAGGCCGTATCACTCAAGAAGTCACCATCGGGTTCAGAGCAGAGATCCCAGGCAACATCTGAAGTGCGGTACAGGCGGCGAGGGTTGACGACGGAGACTATGCGTACACCAATCCCTTCTGCCGTGAGGCGTGTAGCCGTTTCAAAGACTGGCAGCAACGTCATATCGCCAATGACTGCAAAGACGACGGTTTTGCTACCACTAGTTTCGCGGAGGGTAAGGGCACCGTTGGCGATCGCTTGCTTTGCCTGCTCAAACGTCATCCGAATGGGCAAAGGGGATTTGCTGGCAGTAATCACAACACCCTTGTTTTTCTGCGACAGCGCCCACTCGTAGCACACCTGAATGCTATTAGCATCGGGTGGAAAAAGCGGAAATACATTGCCGTTTCGCATCATGGCAGCAAAATAGGCTTCAATCTCTGGCCGTTGATGCGTCCAACCATTGCGCCCCTGTTCTAACGCACCAGCGGTAAAGAGCGTTACGGTGGCAGGTGTGGGTCGGCGAAGTTCTGCCATTGCTTGCGTGACCGTCTGCCAGATGGGTAGCCCGTTAATGGCAAAGGATTCATAAGAACACCAGAGCGATCGCGATCCCATCAGTGCTAAACCAGCGGCTAGGCCCGCGCAAGCATCCTCGCTCAGCGGTTCGTAAACCTGACCAATGGGTTTCTGGTAGTAAAGGGGATCTTCAGTTGGGTGAATGATTTTGAGCACCTGGTTGATATTGGCGATCCCAGAGGCTTCATTGCCGTCTGCATTTGTTACCACAAAGCCGGGATCAGCTTGCCCTACAGCGGCAACCAGTTTGCCCATCGCCGTTGTCGAGACTTTTGAGTCGCCACCAACCGTAAATTCTTCTAACGGTAGTGAACCTAAATCAGGTAAGGGAAGCACAGACTCCGTAACGGCTGTTTTACTCGCAGGGCCACCGCTTGCCCGTTCGCAGTTAGTCCGCACTAGCTCCCAGGCAGCAGGAGTCAAGGCACGAGCATGAAGGGCTGCAATAATGTCAGGGTTTTCTAACGTGTGCTGGGCATAAAGGTTATGAGATTTTGACCCACGGGCATGCACTCCGGCTCCTTTAAGCTGCTTGATGATAAGCACGGTAAGTTTGCCACCCAACGCCGATCGCGCCGCTTCGTCGGTTTTTGCCAGCACGGCCTGACCAAAGGCGAGTCGTTGCTCAAACGAGAAAGCGGTGTTGTCTACATACGCTCCAGGCTGGTTTTGGTCGTCAAAGTCTTTGGCATCAATCAGCACGACTTGTTCAAACCCGTTGCCGCGCCAGTATGCCTCCATTTCCGCATTCGTTTTCAGCGATACCATGCTGTGGTGTTCTTGCGAGTAGCCGTTCCAGACAAGGACAGGCAGGAAGTTGGTGGCGTGTGGATAGGCCGTGTGGAAGTGGGCGATCGCGCTCACAATGTATGGCTCACCCAAGCCCCCATCACCGACCGTGAACGGAAAGAGCTTGTCTCGATGAAGAAGTGCGGCTGACATGGCGAAGTGCTGCCCCTGCCCCAGTGGGCCTGCTGGCGCAAGAATGCCTGGAATGAAGCCAGAAAGATGGCCCAATAGCCCATGCTGTTCGCGGAAGCGATCGCGCAACTGCTGGACGGTGGTAATGCCCATGTCCTCTAGTGATCGATCCAGAAACATGGCGCTGTAGAAACCGGGTGCATGGTGCCCTACTTCCGTAATGATATTTTTGTAGCCCAGCATCACCAGGGCAGCGTAGGCTTCTGCCTGACTCGCAAAGCCACCTGGATGTCCCGATGCTTTACTCGCCGTGACTTGCAAAATCAGATAGCGCAGCGCATCCGCATACAAAAGCGTTTGGTACGCCGCAGCCGGATCAGCGAGATCAGCGATCGCAGTGTGTCCGTCTCCAATCACCGGAGCTTTGCCGTAGGCATCAAACCCTGAAACTGAATCACTGAAATATTGGATGCCTTCGCAAAAGGCTGGAGCGCTCACGGATTGGGAATTGGGAGTCACTGCGGTCATGCTTGAGATACCTACTGCAACGAAGAGTTTGGCGGCGATCGCCTTTTAACAATAGTACACAGCCCGTTGCACAAAAAGGTGGTGTGAGTTTGGATGGCTAATACCAGTTTTGAGTTTTGAGTTTTGACTTACAGAAGCTTTGTTCCATCACTATTTGAGGTTCTTGATTTGTAGCCTAGTTACCTGTAAATGGTGTAACCCCGGAACTGATTGATGCCTTACATCCACAGGCAACCTGCTAGACTCAAGGCCATCTAGTTAAAGTATTTTGCCGATGTCTCTGCTGCGATCACTAACGTTCACATCTGGGAAGGAAACACTTCACGCTTACTATGCGTGTCCCGACGGTGCGGGGACGTTTCCAGGCGTGGTTGTGATTCACGAAGTGTTTGGGCTGACAGAGAATATTAAAGACATTACGCAACGTTTTGCCGATGCAGGCTATGCTGCCTTAGCTGTTGATCTATTTACGGGACGGAATCGCGTGGTTTGCATGGTGCGCTTCCTGGCTGACATATTTACCAACGCGCTGGATCATGGTGGCATTCATGATCTAAAAGCGGCACTCACGTTTTTAGCTGAGCAACCGAATGTCGATGCAGAAAAGCTGGGCGCGATCGGGTTTTGTCTGGGTGGAGGGTTTGCAGTGGCATGGGCCTGTACTGATGAACGCCTCAAGGTGATTGCTCCCTATTACGGTGCCAATCCGCGACCACTGGAAGCTGTTGCCCGTGTCTGTCCCGTTGTGGGGTCTTATCCCAGCCAAGATTTCACGGCAAAATCAGGGCGCAAGCTAGAAGCCGCTCTAACGCAGTACGACGTTGATCACGACATCAAGATCTATGAGGGAGCAAAGCATTCGTTTTTTAACGATCGCAGTCGTATGTATGATGCTGATGCGGCGATCGACTCTTGGCAACGAGTGCTGGCCTTCTTTGAGGCATATCTTGGAACAGGGGAAATGCAGTAGGGAAGGCAGAGGGCAGAAGGTAAAAGGCAGAAGGCAGAGTCGGGAGTCGGGAATAGGGAGTTGGGAATGGGTAGAAGCTGATGGCTGATAGCTGCCCGCTGCCCGCTGACTGCTCATGCTGACTACTAGTGATGCAAGAGAACGCGGAGGAAGATAAAGATTAGCCAGAGAGCAAAGACTCCAAAGCCGACAAAGGTAGTGACGGCGTTCTTTGTGTTGGTTGGTTGGTTGAGCGACGAAACATTCGTGGCTTCGGCAGTGTTGATGAAGGTGTCTTGATCGCGGATGATTGCCTGGGGTGGCAGCGTTTCAGAGTGGGTGCCGACTCCAGGCATTTTTTTGACAGCGGTACCGATCGCCATAAATTCGATGATTCCGCCGCCCAGGTTATACACGTAAGTTTTGATGCCAACGACCTGATCGGCACTGCAACGACGGGCTTCTTCGGCAATGTGGGCAAGGGCTTCTTCACGCGCTTCGTAGATCAGCGTAGTGACTTCCTGGATTTCGCCGCGCACAAAGGATTTGAAGAAGGAGGTAATGCCACCTACCAGGCCGAGGGAATACACTGAAACGCCAAGCACGAGTTGAATCGGCATATAGCCCTGATTCATCAGTCCCCACATTTCATCGTTTGTGAGGTCGCTGGTAATGGGGTTTTGATTGAAGCCGATCGGCAAGGCTGGATGTTTTGAGGCAGTGCCAATCATGACCATTTCTTGCATTCCCGCAAAGGGCAGAATTGAGGTTTTGATGCCAACGACTGCATTTGCACCCGCTTCTCGCGCTTCTGCCTTAATGCGTTTGAGGGCTAGATGTCGCGTTTCATTGAAAATCTGCGAAAACTCTTTGATTTCGCCGCGCTGCAAGCTTTTCAAGATGCCAATCAAACCGCCCCCCAGCCCGATCGAGTAGGCAACGTTGCCGAACACAAACCGTTTCGGCTCAAAGCCTGCATCCATTTGGCAATAGAGCGCTTGACCATCCGCAGCCGTCGAGAACTCCAGCGTTTCAGTTCTGGCTTCAGCATGATGGAGGCAAGAGCCGATCGCCAAAAACTCGACATTTGTCCCATGCAGCACTAGTTCATTCGCCACGCCTGTAATACCCACGCCACCATGCCGCTTTGCCTCGGCAACCATGCGCGCATAGGCTCGCTGCCGCCCTTCATGGATGATGCGCGTCACCTGATGTACCTCTCCTCCAAAAAGCGTTTTGAGTCCCGAACTGATGCTGCCAATCAGCCCTAGCGAAAT
Source organism: Stenomitos rutilans (assembly GCF_059505485.1). Classification (NCBI taxonomy): domain Bacteria; kingdom Bacillati; phylum Cyanobacteriota; class Cyanophyceae; order Leptolyngbyales; family Leptolyngbyaceae; genus Stenomitos; species Stenomitos rutilans. Next base: position 16,315 of record NZ_JCACKR010000160.1, on the reverse strand, counting down.
GACACTGTTGCCAATGACGAGATCGCCCGGTGTAAGCCCCTGGCGCTGGAGGCAAAAGATTTCATTGCCCGATAAGCCTGTAATGATAGCCATCCGTCGTGTCCTCGCAATGTATGGGGTGGGCATCGCGCCCGTCTTGCCCGTTTTATTTATCTTGTTTGCCTTGTGGAAGCAATTGCTACGGGAACCTCTTACGTTGTATACCCAATTGGAATGAAGAGAAAATCCAGGAAATACGGAAGAATAAGATCATTGAGAGAGGTTTACATGACAGTTCCTGCCTCTGCTTGTTGTGCCGTGGTGCTTAACCAGCAGCAGCAAGCAATGCAACACCACGAACATTGTGTTCAAGCTAAGAGTGATCAAGCTAGAGCAGACCATATTGGCGGAAAAAATGCCTTGAAGAGTCGGGTAACGATCGCGTCTGATCGTGTTGTGCCAAAACAATGTACCGTTGTAGAGCGTGGTCGGGTTGTGGTCAAAGATATGACGCCTACAGATGAAGTAGACCCTACAGATGCCAATAACGCGGCAAGGTGATTGAGCGATTCGTCATTCGTCTAGTGCAAGTGGGATGACATCGTGAAAGTAGTTGTAATCGATGTAGCGATCGCCATCCTCCGTGTGGCGAATAATGTCAACAAACTGATTATTCCAGAGAATTTCAGTGGCAGCGTAGATATGACGCGCATGCACCACCTGTGCAACGGTTTCGTCAATGCCACTGAGTGAAACGGAGATGGTTGCCTGAGTTTGCACCAGTGCTTCGGCGGTCATGCCATAGAGAGGACTAGTTTCGTCAATTAAGTGGATTGCCAGCCAACTAAGCATAAACCCTGGTGATTGGTCCCGCATCAGGCGAAGGTCATGGATGCGACGAATAAACTGCCCATCCGATCGCACTTCGTCACGCAGGAGATACACACGCAACTGGGCTTCCAGAATTTGGTTGCGGCGCTGGTTTGCTGTGCGAAAAAAGAGGGCAGGGACACCATCATTGGGTGCAATGACGGCAACACGACTGAACAACACCCGCGCGGTGGGTCGAGAGAAGCGGGCAAAGGCCAACCCCGTCAACACAGCAACACCGACCAGACTGACCATTGCCTCAATCGTCATGATCGCATTGGCGTAGTCATTTCTGGGGTACATGGCCCCGTAGCCGATCGAGGCGATCGTTTCTACGCTGAAGAAAAACGCATCTAGAAACGAGCCTGGACGGGCATTGGCAATGCAATCGCCACCGATGAGATACAGCACTGCAAACAGCGAATTGATGGCAGCATACGACAGCACGATGAATGCCAGAAACCCGCTCCAGGGAAGTGTCAGCAGCAGATGGTAGGGGTCACGCCAGTAAGAATACCAGGCCCCGGCACCGTCTACCTGAAAGCGCCCATCCTGGACTTTAATGTGAACGTGCGGAATACGGCGTTGGCGTTTTTTTGAAAGTAATTTTCTAAAGCGGCGTTTCATAATGTGCGATCGTAACAAAGGGTCGATAGCAAGCTGAGGTTCCTACGTTGTAACGTACACGATGCTGCTGGCACGATGCTGATCGCAGTGAGATTGCTTTACTTCGTGATGGTTTGCGCGATCGCGCCCTGATGATCAATTTGAAGTCTATGCACCTGCACGGCAAACGCTTGCTCAGTCCAGGCAGTGGCGATCGCATCCTTCACTGTTTCTGCTGTTTGCGGATTTGCCAGCGCCAGTAGGGTTGGCCCCGCGCCACTGATCACCAGGCCATACGCTCCTGCCTTGAGTGCAGCCGTTTGTACCGCTTCATAGCCTGGAATGAGTGCCTGTCGATAGGGCTGATGGATGCGATCCTGCATGGCAGCCTTGAGCCATTCCCCGTTACCCGTTTCTAGCCCACGCAGTAGTAAACCCAAATGTGCCACATTAAAGACGGCATCAGCACGGCTGTAGGAGTTTGGCAGCACTTGTCGAGCCACCTTTGTAGAAAGCTCAAAGGCTGGGATGGCGACGATCGGAATGACGCTGCTATGCCAAGGGATTTCGCAAAGCTCCCAATCGCGATCGATCCCCGTTGCGGACAGGCAGCATCCTCCCACCAGTGCTGGCACGACGTTATCGGGGTGCCCCTCAAGGGCGATCGCCAGTTGCATCAAAACCTCAACCGTGAGTGGCGATCCTGCCAGCTTATTGGCTCCTACCAGACCACCCACGATCGCCGTCGCCGAGCTACCCAACCCACGTGACAACGGTACACCCAACTGAATCTCAATCTTTACAGGCGGCGGCGCTTGCTTTAAGTGGTGGTAAACCCTGATAAACGCCTGGTACGCCAGATTGCTCTCATCTGTTGTCACCAGATGAGCTTCTGCACCGATCGCCGTAATCACAACCGTCTCATCACCAGGCGGCAGCGAAAAGCAAAACTGATTTGAGAGCGTCAGTGCTGCTCCCAGACAATCAAAGCCCGGCCCCAAGTTAGCGGTAGTCGCTGGAACCGTAACATTAACAGTAGAAATCACAAAAATGCGGCAAGATATTGAACCGTTTCATTTTCCCACGATTGTAAGGACGTTTCTGTAGGGACGTTACATGTAACGTCCCTACAGGTGGTCGCTCACCACGCGAAACCCAATGTCATACAAATGCGTATCAGGGTTCAGTTTGCCACGAAAGGCAGAGCGGCAAGTTTTGGGGCCTGAATTCCAGGAGCCACCGCGCAACACTCGCTGGTCAGTCATGCCGTTCTCGACCCAGGCAGACCCATCGCTTGGGGCACCATTGTAGTTATCGTGCCAGCGATCGATGCACCATTCGCGCACCAGGCCGTGCATATCGTACAGACCAAAGGCGTTGGCGATCGCAAAGCTGCCAACCTCGGTGGTTTCGCGGCGATCGCTCCCGGTTGGTCCTTTGCCATAGGAACCTTTGCTGCACACCCTGCCTTCGTACTCCCAATCAATGCCAGAATAGTTAGCGAGTTCTGTTGTAATCGTTTCACCAAACCAGAATGGGGTTGTCGTGGTAGCCCGACAGGCATATTCCCATTCGGCCTCGCTGGGCAGACGGTAAGAACGGCCTGTAGAAAGAGAGAGCCGATCGCAAAACTCGATCGCGTCCTGCCAGGACACCTGCTCCACTGGACGGGTTGCACCTGTAAAGCAAGAAATTTTGGGCGATAACGGCTGGTTCACTTTTGGCAAGTTCGCTACAGCACTCCATTGCGCCTGCGTCACCGGATATTTGCCCATCCAGAATGGCGCGATCGTCACCAAGTGTTGCGGACTCTGGTTTGGGTGCCAACCGTTCTCAGTGGGTGGCGCTCCCATCATTAAAGTGCCACCAGGAATCGTAACCAGATCCATCGTTGTGCCATCACCTAACGCTTCTGTTCGGCCAGGAGCCGTTTGAAGGCGTTTCTCGTAGATTTGCCCATACGGATCAACAGTCAGAGTGCCAAACTCAAAGACGGATGCGTCAATCATAAAGAGTCACGATCGCAGGAATCAACTAAGCTCCGTTAGACAGGCAATTGTGCCCAAAAGAACATTACCAGATACCGCGATGCGTGAACCGATTCTAAAAAGATTAGTGAGGATAAACGTGCGATGGGAGTGGGGCTGTTGTGTCTGACGTTCTGCCAGATCGCGAACTCTCCACTCAATCCGACTTCTGCTCAATCCATCTCAGCAGTTTGGTCGTCGTATCGAAATTTTGCGAGCATCCAGTAACAGGGTCATATGCATGCCAGACAATCTTGCCAGCGCCATCACACTGCTGCTGTACAATCACATTTCTTCTCTTATGAAACAGTGTGCTCAAGCGATGCCAAACTTTAGTGATTGCCACAAGCAGAGGCGTTGTTTGCATCCCTTCATGACTATCGACACGATACATTCGCTCTAAGGTTTCTCGCTTTAAATCGAGGTGCGATCGCTGCATAGCATTACCCTACAAACAGTAAATGGACTACCTTCAGGTACCTTCAAACACACTCTACCAATTGCTTAAAGCCGTAACAAAGCAGTCACTGCATCGCTTCTATGAAAAAAATTCATCAATTGACCCTGGCAAGCGATCGCGTCTTTTGCAACAATCGAAACTATTGCTGCGGTCATCCTCATGAAGGCTATTGATGAGAGTCGTATTACGCTTGCTCAATTGCGCGCTGTGGTCGCGGTGGCAACCTATGGCAACTTTGGTGAAGCGGGGCTGCATTTAGAGCTTTCACAGTCAGCCATCAGCCACGCGATCGCGAACCTTGAGGCAGAGTTAGGGGTCGTGTTATTCACACGGGGTCGTCATGGTGCCTATCCTACTCCGGTCGGCGATCGTGTTATTGACCATGCCCATCGCGTACTCAAGCCATTAAGTGCGCTGGTTAAAGATGTGAACCTGGAAAAACGGTTACAAAGCGGCCAAGTACGGATTGCGTGTTTTCGCACGGTTGCCACGCATTTGTTGCCAGCCGTCATTAATCGCTTTCGCGATCGCTTTCCCAATATTGCTGTGACGCTCAATGAGCATTGGGATTATATCGGTGTCGAGCAAGACTTACGCGATGGTCGCGTCGATTTAGGCTTTACACAATTGCCTACAACTGACGAATTTGAAACATGGGAGCTGTTACGGGACGAATACATCGTCTTGCTACCGCCGAAAACGTTGAACACTGTCGATCAGCTCACCTGGGAGCAGTTAGCCACCTACCCGCTGATCTTTCCATCCAATGGCGGCAACTGCTACACCTTGATTCACAAGCATTTGACTCGCTGCCAGTTTCCCATCAAAATTGCCTACGATGTCAAAGAAAGCTCCACAATGGTCAGCATGGCCGTGCAGGGTTTGGGAGCCGCTATCCTCGCACGTCTGTCAGCGGAACCAATCCCACCAGAGGTGCAGGTTCTCAGTCTGCCTGTGCCTTTAGAACGCAGTATCGGTGTGGCGATGCTGGCGAATGCCCTGCAAACACCTGCCGTTTTTGCCTTTTTAGATTTGCTGAAGACGGCTAAGTTTGACAGGCAGTAAGTTTGGCAGATAGTAAGCTTGGTGCGTAAAGCGAGGGTAATCCCATTTTCCTTTGATTGGGCTATGGATAAATGGCACTGACGGAACGATCCGAATCGCCCCCAAACCCCAAAATCTGGAGGAGCCGAACCATAAAGTCCCCAAGGCTAGGAGCTTAAAGCCCTTTGGGCATACAAGAAAAGGGGCTGTTTTTGGTTTATTTCAATGCCATTCGGCTACAGATAATGTACTCCAAATAGGTATATCATGCAGGTTTGGGCACTCAAAACTCAAAACTAGTATAGGCTACCGTTCCACTAGGCGCAGGGGATGCCCGTCTGGATCGCGTACCAGCACTCCCTTCTTGAAGCCCAGGCTTTGCTTTGGAATAGTAACAACGTTTGGAGAAATAAAGGTGGATTGATGGAGTCGTAGCTGCTCAGCCATTGCCGCAAGATTGTTCACGATCAATGTGGTTTGCCAGTGCAGCAAGTCATTTGGTCTGGCATCCGCAGGAAGCGATCGGCCATCTTTAGGTTCTAAATACTCCAAAAATTCAATGCCGGGGCCAGCCGGAGAACGCAAGCCGCTAATGTGTAGCCGTGCACCTTGCACATTGTTGAGATGTTCTTGCTCAGTCCCGCTGTTCATGCTTTCCCCAGCTAGCTTCAACCCCAGCACATCTCGATAGAATTTGAGGCTGGCTGCGGTGTTAGACACGACGATCGCGGTATGGTCAATCCCTAAAAAGATTTGCTTTGTGGGTGTTTGCCATTTGGGATCGCCTTTCCCCTTGGGAAAATAAATAATTTCTAGATTGTGTCCATCGGGATCTTTGAAATAGAAGGCGCGAATACCCGCAGCCGCTTTATTAGAGTCAGGAAGACGCTGGGGAGCCGTAGACGCATATTGCACTTTGGCTTGGCGCAACTGTTGATACGCTTGATCCATATTGCTTACGACGATCGCAATATGTTGAAACCAGCGATCGTTGCTGCGTGAAGCAATGGGAATTGGTCGCCCTTTGGGAGTGAGATATTCGGTGAGTTCAATGAACTCAGTACCAAGTTGTAGTTTGACGACCCGTAACCGCACGCCAAACAGCCCTTGCAATTGTTCATATTCCGTACCCAGCACTTCCACATCAGAGACTTTCTTAAACGGGAGCACTGTGGTGTAAAACGCCAGCGACCGATCCATCTCTGCAACCGTCATCCCAACCGAATCAATCGCAACAACTGCACCTTGAGCCGTTTGCGCTTGTGCAGTCTGGTTTGTGACCGTACCTTGCTGAATCTGAGAGGCTGCTTGTAGTTGGGGTGCAAGCGCGATCGCGGTAAAAACAACCGCAGAAAGGAGCAATCGTTTGAGGGGTTTTGTCCAGCGTGCAGGCATGGTTACACCAGTTTTGAGTTTTGAGTTTTCAGTAGCACTAACTCCGAAGGAGCCACTTCGTGTTTCTTGTATGCCAGAGGCTTTACGCACCGACAAGCTAGAGAGTTTTGAGTTGCAGAGGCTCTGTTCCATCACTGTTTGGGGTTCTTGATCTGTAGCCCAATGAAATGAAAATGGTATTAGACCTCGGCAGGGGGGGCAGATTGCAGGAGGGCGATCGAAGCCTCTAAGGCTGAATTGAGAAATGCCTCGACCTGTTGCTGTTGCGCTTTAGCACCAGCATGCTTCGGTAATTGGGAGGTGGTTAAAACCGCGCCAACCCAGTGTTGAGTGTGCCAAAACCCATGACTGTCCAGGGCGGGAAGACTGGCTGTATCGGGATAGGGATAAGGCGATACATACCAATAAGGTTCGTCATAGCTCGTGTCGCCTGGGGATAAGCCAACGCCGATCGTGAGAGGATTACCATCTTTTGTGCCAGCAAGCGTTATGAGAATTGCCATATCAAATTGGTGAGGCCAAGTGCGGATCGCTGAAACGTTGTCAGTCATTGACACGATCCGTTCCAATAAAGAATGAGTGTTGGCATAATATGCGGTCAACTCATTTAAAGCGGCGGTATGACTGGCATCAAAACGGGCACCTTGAGCCAGGGGATGAGTCGGAAAATCATCGGGCGGAGCATCCAGAACCACGATCTTGCTGGTATCGATACCCAATTTAGACACTGCTTGCTTGAGCCAGTCCAATCCTTCTGCCATCGTGTTTCCAGTTAGCGGCAGAGAGGCGATTGCCTCACGCTGTTGATTCAGGAGGTGAAGCGTCAGGCGAGCAGGATCGAGTACGACTTGAAACGGTTGAGGCGATCGGGGCAGTGTATCAACAAATGCTTTGAGATCTGGATTCCATGCCACAGTCGTGTGGCTAGCGTCTGGTAAAGGCTCTTTTAGTGTTGCTCCCACAGCGGCGGCCAATTGAATCGCGTAGTGTAATTGCACTCTACTTTCGGTCAAGTCTTTAGATGGAATGGTACCAATGAATTGCCAGGTTGCCGTCATAGTAGTTGCCTTACTGTGAGAGAGGGGTTGAAAGCTGGAAAAAATTGCCAGTCAACAATCTCTTATCACAGCTGCTAAGTGCCGCCATCGCCCACCCAGGGCTAATTTTTCTCCTATCTAACATCATTGACGGCTTCGCTTGTACACCAATAACGTCTGCCTTTTACCTTTTACCTTCTGCCTTCTACCTTCCACCCAATCTGCCACACCCATTGCAGATGATGAAAATAAGTAGATATGTCTATACATCTAGCACCAGCCTTGATGGTTTGGGTTTGGCAATGCAAATAAGGACGGAACCATCGTCGATCGCAGCGGTTGGTGTTTCCACATACTCCACCTCACCCTCCAAAAGCTTGCATTGGCAGGTGCCACAAATGCCTTGACGGCAACTATAGGGAGGATTTAACCCATTGGTCTCGGCGAACTCTAAAAGATTGTCTGCACCAGCTTGCCAGAGCGCTGTTTTGTTTGACTGCGCAAATACAATTTCTGCATTCTCAACGTCACTCGCATCCTCTAGGGGGCGTTCAGCCGTTGTCTTTGTGGCCTTCGTAAACATTTCAAAGAAGACCCGACTTTCAGGTACATCTGCCTGTTTCAAGCCCTCACGGATGGATTCCATAAACGGTGGAGAGCCGCAGAGAAAATAATCTGCATCTTGCACCATCAATGATTGAATGAGGCCAGCATCCACATAACCAACACTGTGGTGGTGACCTATATCCTCTGCTCTGGGACGGCTATAGGCGAAATGAAGCATCAAGTTAGGATTTTGCGCTGCGATCGCCTTCACTTCGTCTCGAAAAGCATGAAAACGACCATCACGCGCTCCATGAAAAAACCAGATGGAACGGTTAGGGTTCAACTGCGTCAGCGCTTTTGCCATACTGATCATGGGTGTAATACCGACCCCGTTACTAATTAATACGACTGGGGATGGTTTACTCACATCTAAAACAAATTTACCGCTTGGTGGTTTGGCTGAAATCACGTCCCCTTCGTGAATCTGGTCATGCAGAAAGTTAGAGGCAATCCCTGGCATGACATCTAAGCCAGCAGGTATGGGTTCTCGCTTAATCGACAACCGATAATAGGTGTGTGGTTCAACATAATCGGAGAGCGAATAGGTGCGAATCACAGGCTTAGCCTGTCCAGAAATATCCAATTTTATGGTCAAAAACTGACCGGGTTGAAAGTTTGGCAGTTCCCCACCGTCCTGAGACTGTAAATAGAAAGAGGTAATTTCCTCGCTCTCTTTCACTTTGCGAGCCACCACAAAATTACGCCAATCTTTCCAGGTATGCCACTCAAGGGGTGGAGAAGATGGCTCATCTCGTACCTCGTCTGTCGTTTGTGATGTTCCAGCGTAAACCCATCCAAGTAGAGCGCCACATCCTGCACCTGCTAAAGCGGCATAAAAGGCTGTTTTGTAGGCATCATCTTTTGCTTTAGTGGTACCAATCACGATCGCAGACGCAAGCGTAATGGCTGAAAATGCGGTTAGAGCAGCGGTGGCGCTTCTGGCGAAAGGGTTGTGGATTGCTTGAAGACTTCTAATCATCTGCGACCTCGTTTACGATAATCATGACGGTGTGTTTCCATTTATGGATTGATGGCATCAAATGGTGCACGCGATCACATTCGGATCTTCAGTAAAGGAAATGAGCGCTAAATGGTCTGGGTTTTCTAACAGGGTTCGTGTGACCAAGAAGGCTGCGATCGTCCAGGTCTGGTATTTTCTCGCCTCTTTGCCAGTGAGCCTGCCATGCCTGCCGTCGTAATACTCAAGCCAGCGATCGGTTGAGAGACGTTGTTCGGCGATCGCCAGTGCTTTGTAGGCTAGTTCAACCTTGCCCACCTTTAAAGTTGCTGCTGTGAGAAGCCAAAGCAAGACAGGCCAGTTGCCGCCATTGTGATAAGACCAGGGAATATTTTTGGGGTCAGATCCCGTGATAGTGCGCCAATCTTGCCCTTCAACGGCTGGAAAGCAAATTTTCATCGGCATGTGACCGACTAAATCATTCCAGCATTGTTCGATCAGCGCGATGATGGCGTTCGATTGAACTTCATCAGCCAGTGATGCAATCACCGCCATTAAATTCCCTAGCCCAAAGAACCGAAAGTCTATTTGTCCCGGCCCCAGGTTTCCCGCCATGTAGCCGCCTGTATCTGGAAGCCACTCAATCAACCAGGAGGGAATCGTATCAGGATAAATATTGAAGCGATTCAATGCCGTTGCGCCAAATTCTTCCCCCTTGTAGCGATAGATCTCATTGAGGCGTTTGAGGTCAACCCAGTAATAGGCCCGCACATGATAAGCCAGGTGATTTAACCGCGTTTCTACGGCTTGAAGATACGTATAACCGACATCATCCGATCGCAGCAATTCGCGTGCCGATCGCAAAGCGGCATAGAAGAGCGCTTGAATTTCTAAGGGATAGCCGTAAACGCCCATCCGTCGATCGATCATGAACGAGCCTTCAGGTACCAGAAGGGTGGGGAACAGATCAAACCGTGCTTCCAGACAAAGCTGCAAAATTAAATGAATACCGTGCTGAAAATCATCGCGGTGCGCTAACGCCAAATCGCCCGTTGCTTTGACGTAAGCCCGTAGCAAAATCAGCCACCAAAAGCAAGAATCGATCGGTGCCACACGCGCGATCGCCTGCTCACCAAAATCAGCCAGGAGACGTTCTTCTCCCTCCTGCACAATCACCTTAAAGCTGGCTGGTTGCAACCCTTGCCCTGGTTGAAAACAATCCATTCGTCTTTCATGGCTTTGAAGCTGCAATACTTCTACTAAGAAATTGCGTACAATTTCTGGCTTGCCTTGCATGAGAAAGAACAAGCCCGAAGACACAAAATCACGCACAAAGCACTGGTCGTAATTAAGAGCATCTGCTTCTGGATCGCGAGCCGCGACCGTTCCAATCGGGCGACCCTGATAGTAGAGAACTGCATCATTAAGGGCTGCGGTAGCCTCTTCCACCAGAGCATTGTTTGCCAGCATGAAACCATTCCCTAAACGTCATCCACCCGCGCTTTAAAAAGACGATACAGAAAGCGCGTCTCAACCATGTCTGAAGATACCAGGTCTATTGAGGTTGCTTTTCAATTGATGGTGCGATCGCCTCCCCACAGAATAAACTGTGCCGCCAGAAATCATCACGACTTGCCCGTTACATCCCTCCTAAGCTGGCAGCGCCAAACGTTGCGTTAAACTTACGACACCAGATGACCGCAGATTTGTAATTTGCCACATTAATATTGGCAGGGATGAGATACCGTTGTGCGCCGCTGAACTTTTGTAGGGGTGCCAGAATAACGTAATCACCCGTTTTCAGCGGATAGGCAGGCGGTTTGGTAGAACCAATGACGTTACCAGAGCGATGTAAAACAACGACCAAATCTGGCCCACTCCTAGAGGTGTTAAAGCCTTGATTCAGTTCGAGAAAGAGCTTGCCATTTTGACGAAGAATCCGTGCAGTGCCCTGAGTTGGGTGTTCTCCAGACCGAAAGCTGCCAGAACTAACCACCACAGGTTTTGCCGATTCCATCATCTGGGCGATCGTGGTGGGTTGTTCTTGTGAGGTCGCAGATTGCGTGATGCCAGAAATAGCATTGACGATCGCCAGACTCTTCTCAATGCTTCCGAGAGACCCTGCAAGTACCAGAGCCGCTAGACTGAAGCAAAACCAACGTCTTACTTTCATGATGGAAACCGTCCTTAAGACAACATTAATGAACCGTTGTTTTGTTCTTTGAAGGCTCCTTGATTGTGGCTTAAGGTCACGCAGGCAAGATGATGAATGTCTAAGGGATTTAATTTAGAAGACTGAAAGTTTCGTGAGAAGCTTCTTAGTGTTTTCTCAGCCAGTTTTCAGCTTTGGCAGGATGAAGACGAAGTAACGTTGATTCTGCTTGGTGTGGTGAAGTCGTGTGGCACTGAGCCTCTTTGAGTAACAAACTTGATCAATTCAAATCTTGCACCATTCTCAAGAAAATGCCTTTTGGGCCTTTCTGGCGATCGCCTTGCCTCGCCCTGTACTAAAAGTGCGGTCTAACAGAGGAAAGTCCACTAGAAGTGGACTGAAAATCAACTGAGACGCTTTGCAGTCCGTTTTAACGGACTTCGTACTGTTATTAACCCAGCAATGTTTGTTCGTACCTATTTGCAAAGTCCTCTACGATTGCGTAGGGTGTGTTAGGCTTTGCCGTAACGCAGCGCTGGTCTTGAGTTTGGTGCGTTACGCTGTCGCTAACACACCCTACGCGGTTGTGCATGATCTTTGACTGCCATTTATAGCCCGTAATTATTACAGGGCGGGTTATTGCGAGAGATGCAAGATCTCAATTAACAAACTTGACCAACAAACATGGTAGATTTCTGACATAGCAGTCCTAAATTATTCGTGAAAAGCATGCTGTGTTTGAGTTAATCAGCCGTCAGCTATCAGCCTGGAGTTTAAAGCTGAACGCTGAACGCTGAATGCTGATAGCCAAGCAGAATCATTTTCACAAATCAAATTGGATCGCTATAGCTCCACGTATGATGCAGGTTGTGACTTGTGATAAGTGCGGATGATGAGTCTCGACAACAGCTTGCCTGGCAGCGAGAGCGGCAAGCAATGGCGATCTTATCCTCCCTCAACTATCGCACAGGTGAACTTAACGGCTATTTACACAACATTGCCTGCGCCGTGAGCCAACTGGTTGATGTGGATTGGACAGTTGTAACCATTTGTCAGGCAGGGTTTGAGAACGTCCTGGCAAGTAGTTTAGAGATGGGCGATGCGCCTCGCACTTATGCCCTACATGGACGGCTGATTAACACGGTGATGCAAAATCGCTGCACGCTGGCGGTCAGAGACGCGATCGCGCAACCAGAGTATGGTAAGCCAGCGCCGGGCTATCGGGCCTATCTTGGCATTCCCATGCGGACGGCTGAAAGTGAAATCATCGGCACCGTTTGCTCCTTTCATCGCCAGCCCCGCGAATTTACACCAGAGGAAATTCAAATCGTGGAACTGTTTGCCGAACGGGCTGCAACCGCGATCGACCACTTTCATCTTTATCAGCAGCAACGCCAGTTTAACGAAGCTCTGGAAACCGAAGTGCAAAAGCGAACCGAAGAATTGCAAATCGCTCAAGCAAAGCTGGTGGAACGGGAACGACTGGCGGCGATTGGTGAATTTGCAGCTATGATTGTGCACGAAATTCGGAACCCATTCACCACGATCGCTATGGGGTTGAAATATTTTCAAAAAACGGTGCTGACAACCTCGGCGCAAGAACGGCTGTCACTCGCTCTGGATGAAGCCAGCCGTCTGGAACGGTTGCTGGGTGAGATTTTGCAGTATGCCAAGCCCCAAACATTGCAGCTGGTTGAATTAGAGATCAACGCTTTTTTGCACAAGCTGCTGATTGTAATCAAGGAGATGCCGGAAGCTCAAGAGCGACGCATTGCCTTCACACCTGCACCCGCACCTATCAAGATCCTGGGAGACGAAGATAAACTGAAACAGGTGTTTATTAATCTCATTCGCAACGCTTGCGAGGCGATCGCAGCAGGAGAGGTCGTCACCTGGGCTGTCGACAGTACAGCCACTCAGCAGATTGACATTCGCATTCATAACGGTGGCGAACCAATTCCAGCCGCTATCCTGCCCAGGTTGACGCAGCCCTTTTGTTCTACAAAGCCTGGTGGTACTGGGTTAGGGCTAGCGATTACCAAACGCATTGCGACTGCTCATGGTGGTACATTAGCAATTCAATCGACAGCCGAACGGGGGACGATCGTCAGCATTACACTGCCTGTGCTAAACCCATAACAGCTCAGCGATTGCGAGAGTAGCGATGAGCACGCTGCCAATCTCACGCCCATGCTTTGCAATACGACCGATACCGTAAGCCTCTAATCCGTTCCAACGCCTTTCCCACGTTCTCAGGCTTGCAGCTTACCCCCAGCTGTCTTCGATTTTGGCTTGAAACATACGAGATTGGCGGGATTCGAGCGCAAAGCCTAAGACCGAAATGCTTGCCAAGAAGTCTTTTCAGGACTCAAAAAAGCACTGTGCTTAAAACAGTCTAAAGGCTGAAGTGCCTGTTATTCCTTTGTCAGTTTTGGCGTTAGCTCTTTTACTCGTGCATTGTCTACGACGTAAACATTGAGAGAAAAATAACCGTTCGCCACACACCCTACAGTCCTTGAATTAATTTGCAGCCTGCTATGTAAAACTGACTCATTTGGCTAATCTCCCTATTTTATAAGGGTTTCTGGCTAATCACCTGACAAAGCAATGGCTCATGCTTGGTTAATCACTATAGTGTGCCAACTCCTGGGTTACCTCCTTCGCAATGTCTTGCCTTAGTGACAGGGGTGCAATCACTTCGCCATTGGGTCGCCAGTCGCGCAGGCGCATCGTGACGTTAATATCGCCTGCCCGAATCCATACAGCGGAATAAGCGTCGTTGGCGGAGCGCCGATCGATCAGCTTTAAGACTTCCTGCTGCTCCAGTGGATCAGGAATCTCCTGACGAACTAAATCCGGCAGGCGACTGTAAGCGATCGAGCGAAAGGTGGGGTGGCGCACAGTGTTGTCTACATACCAACGGGCAAAGGTGGCTGGGAAGCGCAAAAGTAGCAGTTGACGAGGCAGGTAGAAATTGAACCCCCACGCCTCGTCTAACTTCGCTTTGACAGCTTCCGGGGAGGGCAGTTCACCAATCCCTACTGCTAACTCATCGGGGAAGCACTGCTTCTGTTTTTTTTGCTACCATGACCACAGCTCATTCGCACTCACCTTCTCGGTTTGTACTGCTTGAACCTGAGGATTATGTGCCAACTGCGCTTGCTAGCTAGCAGCACGAACAATATTAACGACTATGTTATGCGCAGTCCATTCGTACGACTGATTTCTCTAAAACTGCTGCTCTAACTATGGGCCTGTAGAACCTGCCGAATTTGTTCTGGAGTCACTTGTTGGTGTAGTACGAGGTATCAAACCGTTCGTTGAACGTTTGCTGGCATTGGGGACAGAAATATCGCTGGCTGCTGTCGAGAGCTTTGCCATACTCATGCGAAGGTGGATGACCACAGAGCCGACATTCCATAGCTCGTGTTACACATTTCATAACTCGTGTTTGAGAGTAAATGCTCTTCTACTTTACTAACCCAACCGTAGATTGAGCACTATCAAGTGGCCCAAACCTTCAAGTAGTCGGTTATTGATTAAATTATGTCTCAACCACTTAGCCTCTTGAATCAGTCTGCCTGCTTTGGCGGTACCGTCAGTTTCTACAGCCATCTGTCAGTGAGCTGTAATGGGATGATGAAATTTGCGGTGTACTTGCCAACCCGATCGCAGACTGAACCTTTGCCTGTGCTGTATTTTCTGTCGGGGCTGACCTGTACGGAAGAGAATTTTATGGCGAAAGCGGGTGCGCAGCAGTTTGCAGCAAAATACAGGGTCATTCTCGTTGCACCAGATACTAGTCCACGTGGTGCAGGAATTCTGGGTGAAGATGACGATTGGGATTTTGGCACGGGAGCCGGATTCTATGTAGATGCTACTGAAGCACCCTGGCGATCGCACTACCAGATGTACAGCTACGTCACGCAAGAATTGCCTGCGTTGATTGCAGCAAACTTTCCGGTGCTAGTCAATCGTCAGGGTATCTTCGGGCATTCGATGGGCGGACATGGTGCCTTGGTCTGCGCGCTACGGAACCCTGACCAGTATCGATCGGTGTCTGCCTTTGCGCCGATCGTCGCTCCTACCTGTGTACCTTGGGGACAGAAAGCGTTTACTAACTATCTAGGAGCGGATCAGGAAAAGTGGCGATCGTACGATGCCAGCGAACTAGTTTTGAAAACTCAACTCCAGCATCCGATTCTGATCGATCAGGGTACAGCAGATAACTTCCTGGAAAAGCAACTGATACCCCAGGTGTTTGAGCAGGCGTGTGCGAAAGCAGGACAACCACTAACCCTACGAATGCAGAACGGCTACGACCACAGCTACTACTTCGTCTCCACCTTTATCGAAGACCACATTCGCCATCATGCCGAAGTGCTGTACCACTAATGGCTTGTTGTGCTGCTTGAGTGATTAGGGGATGGCTCACTAGCCTTCGCTGTAGGCTATATTGTCTGAGAAAACCATGCTTTCAAAGTCTGTGTTATGAGTCATTGGTTGTTTGATGATCCGCCAAATGTAGCGGTTCTGACAACTCATCAGGTCTTGAAGGGCGAGACAATTTTGTATGTGAGTCACGATGAAGAAGACGGTGCTTGGCAGTTCCATACAGGTGCGACGATGAATGAATCGGATGCTAAAGTCGTGGCGTTGAAAAGAATTGTCGAGCTTGATTGCTCTGTAATGCAGTTAGCCGATTTGCCGCTGGGTTGGGTAGCAACTAGATGAGAGGCGGATGCTGATTGGCAAAGACTTAAGTGCAATAGCCACTTGTGAAATAGTGCTGCTTCAAGATGCTCATTCCAAATTCAGAGAATGCCGTTGTTGATGTTCGTAAACTGCGTGACTACTGCCTCAACTTAGAACATAACGATGGAAAGCACAAAGCACGGCTTTTTGGCTCAATGCTTGGAATGACGGTTGATCATGCTGAGGAGTTGCGTCAAATCCTGCTTGAGGCTGTCAAAGTGCAGAAAGCCCAGTTGGGAAGACGAGATGAGTTTGGACAGCGCTACACGCTCGACTTCACAATCGAATGGCAAAATAGAAGTGTAACCCTTCGCAGTGGCTGGATCATTGAGCATGACTCAGCGATTCCTAAGCTAACAACCTGCTACCCTCCTGATTGACTGACACAACTCTTAAGCAGCGGCGGTAACCGTATGGACTTGAAAC